>CBDDRR010000126.1:0-7202 GCA_965233095.1 uncultured bacterium | reverse complement strand
ATCCCGGCGCTGTGCGACGAGGTGGTGATCGTGCGCAACCAGGGCGCGATGTTCCTGGGGAGCCCGCAGCTCGTCTACGCCGCGACCAGGGAAGTCAGCGACATCGAATCGCTCGGCGGCGCGCTGATGCACACCACGGTTAGCGGCGTGACTGACCACATGGCGGAGAACGACAGCCACGCGCTCGCCATCACGCGGGACATCGTGGCGCGCCTGGAGCCGCGCCCGGCACTGCGCTGGGAGCTGGCCGCGCCGCGCGCGCCGAAGTACCGCTCGGAGGAGATCTACGGCCTGTTCCATGCCGACCGGCGCATCCCCAACAACACGCGAGAGATCATTGCGCGCCTCACCGACGGCAGCGAGCTGCAGGAATTCAAGCCGCTGTTCGGCGACACCCTGATCTGCGGCTTCGCCCACGTGCACGGCTACCCGGTCGGCATCCTGGCGAGCAACGGCGTGATGTTCTCGGAGAGCGCGGTCAAGGGCGCGCATTTCATGGAGATGTGCTGCGAGCGCGACATCCCGCTGTGGTTCATCGTCGACACGCCGGGGTTCATGGTCGGCACCGCGGCCGAGCGCGGCGGCATCGCCAAGCACGGCGCCAAGTTCATGACCGCGATGGCCTCGGCCAACGTGCCCAAGTACACGCTGATCACCGGCGGCTCCTACGCCGCCGCATACCTCGCCATGTGCGGCCGCGGCTTCGACCCGCACTGCATGATGATGTGGCCCACCGGGCACTCGGCGCTGATGGGCCCCGAGCAGGCCGTGACCACGCTGACCATGGTGCGCGAAACCATCCACAAGCGCGAGGGCACGAGCTGGACCAAGGCCGAGCGCGAAGCCTTCCAGGCGCCGGTGCGCAAGGACTTCACTGAGTTCTCCAGCCCCTACAACTTCGCGCGCCATCTCTGGTGCGACATGGTCATCGAGCCCGGCGAGACGCGCGAGGTGATGGCCCTGCTGCTGGACCTGGCCGGCCGCACCAAGGCCATTCCCACGCGCATGGGCGTGTTCCGCATGTGAGGCGCGCGCCGCGCGTGCTTGTCACTCCCGAAATTCGACTCCGTTCCCGAGCCCGTATGTTCAAGAAGATCCTGATTGCCAACCGCGGCGAGATCGCCTGCCGCATCGCCCGGACCTGCCGCCGCCTGGGCGTGGCGGTGGCCGGCGTCCATTCAACCGCCGATCGCGACAGCCTGCACGTGCGCGAGATCGGCCAGAGCGTGGAGATCGGCGGTGCGCCCGCGGCTGAGAGCTACCTGCGCATCGAGCGCGTGATCGAGGCGGCGAAGAGCGTGGGCGCGCAGGCGATCCATCCGGGCTTCGGCTTTCTCGCCGAGAACGCCGCGTTCGCGCGCGCCGTCGAGGCGGCGGGTCTCGCATTTATCGGTCCCACGCCCGAGGTCATCGACCGGCTCGGTGACAAGGCCCTGGCCAAGCGCGAGGCGATCGCCGCCGGCGTGACGGTGGTGCCGGGCAGCGAGGGCGCCAGCGAGGACGCCGCGCGCATCGAGCAGACCGTGCGCGGCCTGGCCCTGCCGGTGATGCTCAAGGCCGCTGCCGGCGGCGGCGGCAAAGGGATGCGCGCGCTGCGCACGCTCGACGGCCTCGCGGCGGAGATCGAGTCGGCCATGCGCGAGGCGAAGAACTCCTTCGGCTCGCCGGCGCTGATCGTCGAGCAGATGATCGAGCACGCGCGCCACATCGAGGTGCAGATCGTGGGCGATGGGCAGGGCAAAGTGCTGCACCTGTTCGAGCGCGAATGCACGCTGCAGCGCCGCCACCAGAAATTGATCGAGGAAGCGCCCGCCGCGCCGCTGGCGCCCGGCGTGCGCGAGCGGCTGCTCGCCGACGCGGTACGCCTGGGCCAGCGGCTCAAGTACCGCAACGTCGGCACTGTGGAATTCATCGTGCAGGGCGATCGCTACTACTTCCTGGAGGTGAACCCGCGCCTGCAGGTGGAACACCCGGTGACCGAGGAAGTCACCGGCCTGGACGTGGTGGAGCTGATGCTGCGCATCGCCTCCGGCGAGGGCCTGGCGCTGGAACAGGCGCAGGTGCAGCTGCGCGGCCACGCGGTGGAGACGCGCATCTGCGCCGAGGACGCCGCCGCCAACTTCCTGCCCTCCACCGGCCGGCTGGCCTACGTGCGCTTTCCCGAGCGCGGGGTGCGCGTGGAGGCCGGTGTCGACAGCGGCAGCGAGGTCACGCCCTGGTACGACCCGATGATCGCCAAGCTCATCACGCACGCGCCCACGCGCGGCCAGGCCATGGACCGCATGGCGCTGGCGCTGGACGAGATGAGCGTGTTCGGCGTGGTCACCAACCGCGACTTCCTCAAGAAGCTGCTGTCGCTGCCCGAGACGCGCGACGCCAGTTTCCACACACGGCTGATCGACGAGCGCATCGCCGGCTGGAACCTCGGCGCCGAGGCGCAGCGCCAGGACGCGCTGGCGGTGGCCGCCTATGCCTGGCTGATGCAACAGCGCGCGGAGGCGCTGGCCGGCGTGTGGTCGGCGCGCGCGCTCACCGGCTGGCAGATGGCCGACGACGGCGATGGCCTGGCGCCGATTCCCGCGCTGCACCTGCATGGCGCGGAGGGCGCGGCGGCGATCCGCTTCGCGCCGCTCTCCGCCGACGGCACGCTGCGGCTGGCGGTGGACAACCAGACGCTGGAGCTGAACGTGCGCGCGCTGGGCGACAGCCGCCACCTCGCCATCCTTGGCGCGCGGCGCTTCACCGTGCGCGTGGTGCTGGACGGCGCCACGGTGCACGTGCAGGACGATGCGGGCACGCACAGCTTCGAGGCCCTGCCGTACCTGAGCTACATCAGCGCCAGCACCGAGGCCAGTGGCGAACTGCGCGCGCCCATGATGGGCATGATCCTCAAGGTCAACGTGAAGAGCGGCGACGCGGTGAAGGCCGGCGACGTCGTGGCCGTGCTTGAATCCATGAAGATGGAAATGCGGATCTGCGCCGAGGCCGACGGCGTGGTCGAGTCCACCCACTGCGAGGCCGGCCAGACCGTGGAGCGCAACGCGGTGGTGGTGCGCATCGGCAAGGCCGCGTAACACCTCGACCCTTCCAACGAAAACCCATGAAAACCTACGAAACGATCAAACTCGCCGTGGACGCCGCCGGTGTCGCTCGCCTGACCCTGGCGCGCCCGGAGGTGCACAACGCGCTCAACCCGACCATGTTCGCCGAGCTGTCGGACGCGCTCGACCGCATCGAGGCCGACCCGGCCGCGCGCGTGCTGGTGCTCTCCGGCGAGGGCGACAGCTTCTGCGCGGGCGGCGACTTCCGCTGGCAGCAGAGCCAGCGCGACCTGCCGCGCGCCGAGCGCATCCGAAACGGCCGCCCGCTCGCCGACATCCTGGCGCGGCTCGACAGCTTTCCGCGTCTGGTCATCGGCCGCATCAACGGCCCGGCCTACGGTGGTGGCGTGGGCATGATCTCGGTCTGCGACGTGGCAGTGGCGGTGGACAGCGCGCGCTTCGCGCTCACCGAGGTGCGCCTGGGCCTGGTGCCGGCCACGATCTCGCCGTATGTCGCCGCCAAGCTCGGGCCGAGCCAGGTGCGCCGCGTGATGCTCAATGCCAAGCCCATGACGGCGGCTGAGGCGCAGCGCCTGGGCCTGGTGCACGAAGTGGTGAGCGCCGCACAGCTCGACGCCGCCATCGACGCCGAGCTGGACCTGGCGCTGTCCTGCGCGCCGGGCGCGGTGGCCATGACCAAGCGCCTCACGCAGTACGTGCTGCGCCACGACGAGGCCGACAACCTGATCTACACCGTGGACCGACTCGCCGATTTCTGGGAAACCGCCGAGGCCAAGGAGGGCATGCAGAGCTTCTTCGAGAAGCGCAAGCCGAGCTGGCACCGCCGCCACGAACCCCGCAACTGAGACCCCGGTGATGAGCATCCCGCCCTTCGACTGGACCCCCACGCCCGAGCTGATCGAGAACAGCGTGCTCACCGCCTTCCTGAGGAAGGTGGGCGAGCCAAACTACGAATCGTTGCGCGCGCGCGCCGACGCCGATCCGGGCTGGCTGATGGAGCAGGTGTTCGCGTTCTGCGATTTCCGCTACTACAGGCCGCCCACGCAGATGCTCGACACCTCGCGTGGCGAGCCCTGGGCGCGCTGGTGCGTGGGCGCCACGACAAACATGGTGCTCAACTGCATCGACCGCCACCGGGGCACGCCGGCCTGGGACCGTCCCTACCTGGTGTGGGAAGGCGAGCAGCCCGAGGAACAACGCTCGCTGAGCTACAGAGAATTCGACGCCGAGGTGTGCCGGCTCTCCGGCGCGCTGCGCGCGCAGGGCATCGGCAAGGGCGACGTGGTGGGCATCTACATGCCCAATATCCCGGAGACCTTCGTCGCCTTCTTCGCCATCCTCAAGATCGGCGCCATCGTCATGCCGCTGTTCTCGGGCTTTGGTCCGCAGCCCATCATCACGCGGCTCAACGACGGCGGCGCGCGCGCCGTGATCACCGCGGACGGCACCTGGCGGCGCGGGCAGGTCGGCGCGATGAAGCCGGTGCTGGACGAGGCCCTGCGCGAGGTGCCCAGCGTGCAGTCGGTGATCGTGGTGCGCCGCTTGGGCGAGCGGCTGGACACGCCGATGCAGGCCGGCCGCGACCGCTGGTGGGATGAATGCCTGTCCGGGCAGTCGCCGGTGCTGGCCACCGAGCCCATGGACGCGTCCGACGCCGCCGTGCTGCTCTACACCAGCGGCACCACCGGCAAGCCCAAGGGCTGCGTGTGGACACACGTGAGCTTCCTGGGCTCCATGGTCACGCGCGACATGCACATCTGCTGCGACTTTCGTGGCAGCGACCGCTACTTTTTTCTCAGCGACATGGGCTGGATGGTAGGTGCCATGTGCGCCTGCATCCCGGGCTACTTCGGTGGCAGCCTGCTGGTCGCCGAGGGCACGCCTGACTACCCCGACACCGGCCGCTTCTGGCGCTTGGTGCAGGACCACAAGGTCACCTACCTGGGTGTCGCGCCCACGCTGATCCGCAACCTCATGCGCTACGGCGACGAGGAGGTGGAGCGCTACGACCTGTCCAGCCTGCGCCTGCTGCATTCGGGCGGCGAGGCCTGGACCGCCGCGCCCTGGCAGTGGTTCTTCCGCCACGTCGGCAAGGGCAGGCTGCCCGTCCTCAACATTGTCGGCGGCACCGAGGTGGGCGGCTGCAACCTGGTGTCCACGCTGCACCACCCGCAGCGGCCGAGTTCCTTCGCCGGTCCGGCGTTGGGCGTGAACCTGGCCATCGTCGACGAATCCGGCCGGCCGGTGCCGGACGGCGTGGTGGGCGAACTGGTGCTGCGCCGCGCCAACATCGGCATGACCAAGAGCCTGTGGAAGGACGACGCGCGCTACCTCGACAGCTACTGGAACCCGATGCCCGGGTTGTGGGTGCACGGCGACTTCGTGCGCCGCGACGCCGACGGCATGTACTACGTACTCGGCCGCTCCGACGACACCATCAAGGTCTCCGGCAAGCGCACCGGGCCCACCGAGATCGAAAACCTGCTCACCGCCACCGGCACGGTGTCGGAAGTGGCGGTGATCGGCGTGCCCGACGAATCCAAGGGCTCGGCCCTGGTCTGCGTGTGCGTGCCGATGCCGGGCGTGAACGCCGACGAGGCCCTGCGCCAGCGCCTGTCGAAGGCCGTGGTGGACGGCATGGGCACGTCTTATCGACCCCGCGCGGTGGTGTTCGCCGACGAGCTGCCCAAGACGCGCAATCTCAAGGTCATGCGCCGCGTGGTGCGCGCGGTGTACCAGAACGGCGACCCGGGCGACCTCTCCGCTCTGGTCAACCCGCACACCGTCGACGACCTGCGCCGCCGCTTCGCTTCCTGAAAACCCGGAATCCCTGAACATGTCGAGCCCCGAGACTGAAGCCCCGACGCTACTGCTGCAACAGGACCGCGGGCGTCTGCACGTCACCTTCAACCGTCCAGAGCGCCGCAATGCGCTGAACGACACGATGCTGCTGGAACTCGAACAGCTCATCACGCGCCTGGAGGACGACCCCGGCGTGCGCACGGTGATCTTCCGCGGCGCCGGCGGGCACTTCTGCGCCGGCGGCGACATCCGCGAACGCCGCCAGCAGACCACAGCCTCGCGCCCCGGTGTGGATATCGCCATGGAGCGCAACCTCCGCGCCGGGCGCATGTTCCTGCGCCTGGCCAACCTGCCGCAGACCACCGTGTGCGTGGTCGAGGGCTATGCGCTCGGCGGCGGTTTCGGCTTCGCCTGCACCTTCGACATCTGCCTGGTCATGCACGACGTGCAGATCGGCATGTCCGAGACGCGCATCGGTGTGGCCCCGGCGCAGATCGCGCCGCACGTGGTGCGCCGCGTGGGCCTGTCCAACGCGCGCTACCTCGGCCTGACCGGCCGCCGCCTCAACGGCGAGGAAGCGCTGCACCTGGGCGTGGCGCACGACGTGGCGCAGAGCGCGGCGGAGCTGGACCAGAAGCTCGCGCGCCTGCTCGATGACATCGACGCCTGCGGCCCGCTGGCCTGCGCCGCGACCAAGGCGATCATGAACCGCGTCGGCGAGATCCCGCTGGATGCCCTGATCGAATACGCCGGCCGCCGCTTCGGTGAACTCAACCGCGGCCCCGAGGGCATCGAAGGGCAGCAGGCGTTTCTCGAGAAGCGCAAGCCGCGCTGGCCGAGCCTCGTGGATTGAGGCCATGGCCTTCTCCACAGTCCTCATCGCCAACCGCGGGGAGATCGCCTGCCGCATCGCGCGCAGCGCGCGGCGCCTGGGCTACCGCACGGTGGCCGTTTACAGCGAGGCTGATCGCGGCGCGCTGCATGTGGAGGCGGCCGACCTCGCGGTGTGCATCGGCGCCGCCGCGCCCTCGGCCAGTTACCTCAACATCAATGCGCTGATCGACGCCGCGCGGCTCGGCGGCGCCGACGCGGTGCACCCCGGCTACGGCTTTTTGTCCGAGAACGCGGCTTTCGCGCGTGCCTGCGCCACCGCCGGCCTGGTGTTCATCGGGCCCACGCCCGAGGCGATCGAGGCGATGGGCAACAAGCGCGCCGCGCGCCGCCGCGTGGCCGCCGCCGGCGTGCCCTGCGTACCGGGCTACGACGAGGGCTCGCAGGACGACGCGGTGCTGATCGAGGCGGGCACGCGCACCGGGTTTCCGCTGATGGTCAAGGCCG
>CBDDRR010000125.1:0-20156 GCA_965233095.1 uncultured bacterium | reverse complement strand
CGCGCTCGGGCTGATGCAGGTGATGCCGTTCTGGCGCAACGAGATCGGTCGGCCGGACGACAACCTGCACGACATCCGCACCAACCTGCTGTACGGCTGCCGGATTCTCGCCTACTACCTGGAAATGGAGCGCGGTGACCGACGCAAGGCGCTGGCACGCTACAACGGCAGCCGCGGGCAGCGCTGGTACCCGGACCGGGTCTTCAGCCGCCTGAGCGCGAAGTGGTTCCAGTACTGATGAAAGGATCAGTCGCCCGCGGGAACGGCGCCGAGCGCCTCGGCCGCCCTGCGGCGCGCTTCGCGCGCGTCGATCCGCGCGCTCTGCTAGGCCTCGCGCTGCAGCTTGCGCTCGGCGCTGGTCAGCAGGCGCCTGGCGTCCTGCAGGGCCTCCGGGGCATACTCTGCCGCACCGGCTTCCTCGGCCGCCTGGATCGCCTGCCGCGCGTCGCTCATTTCCTGCACGGGCGCGGTCGCGCAACCGGCGAGCAGCAGCAAGGCAGCCACTGCGGCACAGCGCGTTACCCGGCGGGACCTGGCACGGACATCGGTCATTCGGGGCCCATTTTTGCGACCATCCTCCGGCGAGGAAACTAGCAGCCGCCGCTTCCGGCCGTCAAGCACGCGTCGGTGGCGGCCAACCCTGAAAAACGGAGTCAAATCATGGCAGTGACGATTTATCACAACCCCCGTTGCTCGAAGTCGCGGCAAACGCTCGCGCTGCTCGAGGCCCACGGCGTCAAGCCGCGCATCGTGGAGTACCTGAAAACTCCGCCGGACCGGGCCACCCTCGCAGCGCTGCTGCGCAAACTGGGCATCACAGCCGGCCAGCTCGTGCGCCGCAAGGAAGCTGAATTCGCCATGCTCGGCCTCGACGCCGCCGGCGTGTCCGAGGATGACCTTATCGACGCCATGGCCTCGCATCCGAAACTCATCGAGCGTCCCATCGTGGTGGTAGACCGGCGCGCGCGCATCGGCCGGCCGCCCGAGGCCGTGCTCGAGATCCTGCCTTGACCCGGGTGTTGATCGTCTACTACTCGCGCCAGGGCAGCACCGCCGCGCTGGCGCACCAGGTGGCCCGCGGCGTCGCGGCGGTCCCCGGCGCGGAAGCCGTGCTGCGCACCGTGCCGCCGGTCGCGCCACAGACCCGCCAGGCGCTGCCGCCGGTGCCGGAGGAAGGCGCGCCTTATGCGACGCTCGACGATCTGCGCGAGTGCGACGCGCTGGCACTCGGCAGCCCGACGCGCTTCGGCAACATGGCGGCGCCGTTGAAACACTTTCTCGACGGAACCGGCGAGACCTGGCTGGACGGCACGCTGGCCGGGAAACCCGCCGCAGTATTCACTTCGACCTCGACCCAGCACGGCGGCCAGGAGAGCACACTGCTCAGCATGATGCTGCCCCTGCTGCATCACGGCGCCCTGCTGGTGGGCCTGCCCTACACCCTGCAGGCGCTCACGGACACGCGTGGCGGCGGTTCGCCCTACGGCTCCTCGCATGTCGCCACGCCCGAAGCCGGCACGGCGCTCAGCGAGCACGAGAAGACCCTGGCGCGCGCGCTCGGGCAGCGGCTGGCGCACGCGGCCGGGGCGCTCGCGGGCAGCCGCGAGGCGTTGCGTTGAGCAACGCCGAACTGCCGCGCCTGACGGCGGTAATCGCGCTGGCCGTCACCGCCCTGGCGCTGGCCGGATGGCTGGGGCCGGCGGCGCTGGCCGCGGGGGGTCCCGGCGTGCTGTTGCTCGCCCTGCTGCTCCTGCCGCTGGCGCTGGGAGCGCGCGGGCTGCTGCGGAATCAGTTGCGCACCGGCCGGCGACTCAGCCTCGTGCTGCCGTTCTACGGCGCCGGGCTGCTGGTGGGGGCATTCGGCAATCCCGGTGCGCGCGGCTGGGTGACGCTCGGCGCCTTTGCACTGGCGCTGGGCTTTGCCGCGATCCTGAGCTGGGTCAGGCGGACGGCTCCGCCTCTGCCTCGATCACCGACTTAACGAACGGCAGTGTAAGGCGCTTGCCCGCGGCCAGCGAGGCGACGTCGAGCTTGTCCAGCCAGCCGCACAGGGCACGCATGTCGCGGGGCATACGGCGCAGCAGGTAGCGAGCCGCCTCGGCCGGCAGCTCGAAGCCGCGTTGCGCCGCCCGACGCCGCAGCGCGGCGACCCGGTCTTCGTCGCTGAGCGGCTCGAGGCGGAACACGCCGCCCCAGGCGAGGCGCGAGCCAAGATCGGGCAGCACAAACCGCGTGCTCGCGGGACCGGCCGAGGCGCTGACGACCAGGCACCCACCGTGCTCCCACAGCCGGTTGAACAGCGCGAAGGCCGCCAATTCCCAGTCGCGCCGCCCCGCCAGCAGGTCGACATCGTCCATGCACACCAGCGCCCGGTCTTCCCAGCCCTGCAACACCTCGGGCCCGGCGGCCAGCAGGTCCCGCAGCGGCAGGTAGGCCGCCGAGTCGCGCGCCGCGCACGCGGCCTGCAGCAGGTGGCTCTTGCCGCTGCCCTCGGGACCCCAGACCCACAGCGCCGGCGTGGTCGCCGCCGGCTCCGCCAGCGCCGCGACCACCGCGCCGTTCGGCCCGGGCTCAAAGCTCTCGAAGACGGCGAAGTCCCGCAGCCTGACCGCGAGCGGCAGCTGGCGCATCACGCGTTGGCGGCGCGCGCGCGGCCGCTCCAGCGGATCACGTAGTCGCAACCACTGACGATGGTCGTGACCAGCACCGCCCAGCCGAGCAGCTCGATGGCGCCACGCCACGGCTGCCCGAACACCAGCTCGGACAGGCTCAGCAGGATGTAGAGCAGCTGCAGGAAGGAATTGAACTTGCTGATGATGGTCGGGTCAGCCACGAAATCCCCAACCCGCCAGTGATAGATGCCGGCGCCGGCCACGATCACCAGGTCGCGGGTGACCACCGCGACGAGCAGCCACCCCGGCACGTAGCCGGCCGCCCACAGGGTCACGAAAGCCGTCACCAGCAGGAGCTTGTCGGCCGCCGGGTCCAGGAATCCGCCGAGCTTGCTCTGCCAGCCGAACCGCTTGGCAAGAAAGCCGTCCAGCGCGTCGGTCACGCCGGCGATGAAAAACAGCACCAGCGCGACCGGGTAGCGGCCCTCGATGATCGACCAGCCGATGGGCACGGTCAGGACCATCCGCAGCAGGCACAGCAGGTTGGGGATATCCCGCGCTTTCACCTGGCCACGCGATAGCTGAGATCGTTGGCGGTTTGTGGCCCGTCGGGCCGCAGCACGCCGCCGAGACGCACCGCCTCCTCCAGCGTTGCGGCCTCGCCGCGCAGCGCGACGCGGAACACCACCTGGTCGCGCAGGACAGATTCGACGCCGACCGACTCGATCGCGGTCAGTCCGCCGAGGAACATGCTGATGCGACCGTAATCCTCGACGGTTTCGACCCCGGAAACCGCCAACCGGATGGTACGACCCGCGCCCGAGGACACCACCGCGAAGCGGGCCGCGAAACGGTCCGCAACCCGTCCCAGGCTGTCCGTCACCCCGCCGCTCCAGCGCTCGGCGCCGTCTGCCCCGTACAGTGTCCAGCGCCCGTGTCCCATGTCGCCGGTCGTCAGCCGGCCGACCAGCACGGCGTCCACGCCGTAGCGCTCCGAGGCGGCGAGGATGGAATCCTCGAATCCGCCCCAGACCTCCGCGAAGGACGCCAGCGACCGGTCCTCAGCGTCCATGAGCGGAAACACCACCGGGATGCCGCGCCCGGCGGCCGCCTCGATCACCTGCGCGCGGATCTCGGCCTCCGCCGCCAGCTCCGCGCCGGAGGCCACCACGAAACGCCTGCCGCCGCCGGCATCAACCGCGATCCAGAGCAGCGTGCTCGGCCGGTCCGGCCCCCACACGGGCTGTCCGAGGCGCCCGAGCTCACGCTCCAGCGCCGCGCCGTCGAACGCGACCCAGAGGCGATCCGGTGCGGGCTGGCGAAACTGCTGCGCGTAGGCCGCGGCATTGTCCAGCAGTTCGGCCGCTTCCGGCCGCCCGGCAGCGTCACGCCGACCCGTGATGCGCACCAGCACCTTGCCGAGCGCCGCGCGGAACGCCTCGTCGCGCCCGTCGGTCAGCTCCGCCTCGGCCTGGTAAAGGCCCTCGACACGGGCGCCCTCCACCGGGGCAACGGCGACCAGGAGCGCCAGACCGGCCGCCAGCGCCGGCCCGAGAATCGAACGAATCAATTTGAGCACTTTCCGGGTTATCCTGCCTCGCTTCGAAGCGTCGGATAAAATACCACGCTACCGCCCTCCGGGCCGCCAAACTGGATGCATTCCCGATGAAGGACACATCGTCGCTGACGTACAAGGACGCCGGCGTGGACATTGACGCAGGAAATGCGCTGGTCGAGCGCATCAAGCCGGCCGTGGCGGCCACCCGTCGGCCAGGCGTGCTGTCGGGCATCGGCGGCTTCGGCGGGCTGTTCGAGATCCCGGCCGGTTACGCGCGCCCGGTGCTGGTGGCCGGCACCGACGGCGTCGGCACCAAGCTCAAGCTGGCAATCGAGACCGGGCGCCACGGCGGCGTCGGCATCGACCTCGTCGCCATGTGCGCCAACGACGTCATCGTGCAGGGCGCGGAACCGCTGTTCTTCCTCGACTATTACGCGACTGGGCGCCTCGACGTGGACAGCGCCGCGGCTGTGATCGAGGGCATCGCCGAAGGCTGCCGCCAGGCGGGCGCCGCGCTGCTCGGCGGCGAGACGGCGGAGCTGCCCGGCTTCTACGAAGGCAAGGACTACGACCTCGCGGGCTTCTGCGTCGGCATCGTGGAGTTCGACCGGATCATCGACGGCAGCCGCGTCGCCCCCGGCGACGCCATCGTCGGCATCGCGTCCTCGGGCCTGCACTCCAACGGCTATTCGCTGGCCCGCAAGGTGCTCGAGCGCAGCGGCGCGGCGCTGGACATGCCGCTGGATGGGGCGCCGCTGATCGACCGCTTGCTGGCGCCGACGCGCATCTACGTGAAGCCGCTGCTGGCGTTGCTGGCCGAGGTGGAGGTGCATGCGATGGCGCACATCACCGGCGGCGGCCTGCCGGAAAACCTGCCGCGCGTGCTGCCCGAGGGCATGGCCGCCCGGATCGATCTGCAGAGCTGGCGGCGCCCGGCGGTCTTCGACTGGTTGCAGTCGGAGGGCGGTATCGCGGACGCGGAGCTCTATCGCACCTTCAATTGCGGCCTCGGCATGGCGCTGGTGCTGCCAGCCGGCGACGCGGACCGCGCCATCGCGATGCTGAACGAGCACGGCGAGCAGGCCTGGCTGGCCGGGCGCATCGAGGCGGGCGAGCGCCGGGTGGTGCTCGCCGGATGAGCCGGCAGCCGCTGCCCGTCGCGGTGCTCGTCTCGGGCTTCGGCAGCAACCTGCAGGCGCTGCTCGACGCGGTGGATGCAGGCCGGCTCAACGTCGAGTTCCGGCTGGTGGCCAGTGACCGGCCCGAGGCGCCGGGCCTGAAACGCGCGCGGCGCGCCGGCCTGCCGACAGCAGCCCTGCCGCCGGATGATTTCGCCGACCGGGACGCGTGGAATGCCGCCGTAGAGGCAGCGCTGCTCGCATCCGGCGCCGAACTGGTGGTGCTGGCGGGTTTCATGCGCGTGCTGGGACCGGGGCTGGTGCGCGCCTGGCGGGGCCGCATGCTCAACGTGCATCCCTCGCTGCTACCTCTCCACCGTGGCCTGCGCACTCACCGTCGCGCGCTGCAGGCCGGCGATCGCATGCACGGCACCAGCATTCACTTCGTCACCGAAGAGCTTGACGGTGGCCCGGTGATCCTGCAGGCGCGGGTGCCGATCCTGCCCGGCGACGACGAGGACCGCCTGAACGCGCGCATCCAGGCCCGCGAGCACGAGGTCTACCCGCGCGTGGTGCAGTGGATCGCCGATGGCTGGCTGGAGTGGCGCGAGGACGGGCCGTGGCTGTTCGGCCGCCGGCTCGTGGTACCCGTCGTCGTCTAGCCCGAAACCGGGGTCAGAGCACTATTTCCCTTCGACCGCAGGTACGCGCTTTGCTCGCGTCCGGTCACGGTCGACCGCGGGCCCGTGTCGTCACAGGCGCGCTGAGCGAGCTTAGAGTTCGCCGAGCGAAGCGCGCCCATGGCGGCGTGGCTCCGCGGTCGACCAAAACCAGACGCCGACGGGAAATCGTGCTCTGACCCCGGTTTTGGACCCCGGTTTCAGGTCTTGGGGAGCGTGACGCCGCGCTGGCCCTGGTACTTCCCGCCGCGGTCCGCGTATGACACCTCGCATTCCTCGTCGGACTCGAGGAACAGCATCTGCGCCACGCCCTCGTTGGCGTAGATCTTGGCCGGCAGCGGCGTGGTGTTGGAGAACTCCAGCGTGACGTGCCCCTCCCACTCGGGTTCCAGCGGCGTCACGTTGACGATGATGCCGCAACGCGCGTAGGTGCTCTTGCCAAGGCAGATGGTCAACACCTGGCGCGGGATGCGGAAGTACTCCACCGTGCGCGCCAGGGCAAACGAGTTCGGGGGGATGATGCAGACTTCACCGCGCACGTCCACGAAGCTCGACTCGTCGAAGGCCTTCGGATCGACCACCGCCGAGTTGATATTGGTGAAGATCTTGAAATCCGGGGCACAGCGCACGTCGTAGCCGTAGCTGGAGGTGCCGTAGCTGATCACCTTGCGGCCGTCGACGGCCCGCACCTGGCCAGGCTCGAACGGTTCGATCATGCCGTGCGACTCCGCCATGCGGCGGATCCAGCGGTCAGACTTGATGCTCAATCAATCATCCTCGAAGCTGATCGTCGGGAACTTCGCGCCCGGCAACTCGCCACCGGCCGCGAGCCGCGCGGCCATGCGCCGCGCGATGTCGAGATAGGCGCGCGCAGCGGGGCCCTCCGGGTCGGCCACCACCGACGGCTGGCCGGCATCCGCCTCCTCGCGGATATGGATGTCGAGCGGCAGGTTGCCCAGCAGCGGCACGCCGTACTGCTCAGCCATCCGCTCGCCGCCACCTGAGCCGAAGATGGGCTCCTGGTGGCCGCAGTTCGAGCATATGTGCAGGCTCATGTTCTCCACGATACCGAGCACCGGCACCTTCACCTTCTCGAACATCCGGAGGCCCTTGCGAGCGTCCAGCAACGCGATGTCCTGCGGCGTCGTGACGATCACCGCGCCGCTGACCGGGACCCGCTGCGACAGGGTCAGCTGGACGTCGCCGGTGCCGGGCGGCATGTCGACGATCAGGTAGTCGAGGTCGCCCCAGTTGGTCTCGCCGAGCAGCTGCTGCAGCGCCTGGGTCACCATCGGCCCGCGCCAGATCATCGGCTGGGCATCGTCGATCAGGAAACCGATCGACATGCAGGCGATGCCGAAGGCTTCCAGCGGATGGATGCGCTTGCCGTCCGTGCTGGTCGGACGCCGGCCGGACAGGCCGAGCATGCGCGGCTGGCTGGGTCCGTAGATGTCGGCGTCCAGGATGCCCACCTTGGCGCCCTCGGAGGCCAGCGCCAGCGCCAGGTTGACCGCCGTGGTGGACTTGCCGACGCCGCCCTTGCCCGACGCGACGGCGATGATGTTGCGAATCCCGGGCAGCGGGTTGAGGCCCGGCTGGACGGAGCGTGTCTCGACGTCCCACTGGATCTCGACCTTGACCGAGTCGACGCCCGGCAGCGCGCCCAGCAACTTGCCGAATTCGTCCTGCAGCTCGCGCTCGTAGCGGTCGGCCGGAAAGCCCAGGCGAAGGACGACGCTGAGGATGCCGCCCTCGAGGGTCAGGTCCTTCACCGCGCCGGCGGAGACCAGGTCCTGTTCGATGACGGGGTCAATCCGCTTCGCCAGCAGTGCGCGCGCGGTGTCAATGGTTGCCTCGGTCATACCTCTCCCCGGAGTTGCAAGGGTCGCTTTTGGAGCCGCGCATTGTAGCCCATGCCGGGGGGCGCCACAGCCGGGCTTGGACGGAAAACGGCCGTGCGTGTAACTTAGGGCGGATGCGGTTGAACTGCTACCTGATCATGAGCCTGTCCGGCCAGCCGGGGGCGCCGCCATGAGCCTGCTTGGGGGCTTTGTCGCCGACCGCCTCGTCGCGGGCATCCGCGGCCCGGCCGATCTCGAGTCCGCGGCCGGCAAAAAGGCCATTGCGCGGCTGCGCAAGGTGGGCGGGCCGGCGGTCACCAAGGTGGTGGCCGAACTCGAGGGTGCGGAGAAAGAGCGCGCGGCCGCGCTGGCCAGGGTGCTCGGCACCCTCATTTCCGTGCGTACCCTGCCGGAGGGGGCCGACGCGCTCCGGCATACCAACGCGCGCGGCCTCAAGGGGCTGGTCTGGGCGCTGTCCAACAGCAAGGACTACAACCCGAACAAGCTGCTCGATTACCTGGCCGAAGAAGGCATGCCGCGAGCCGCTGTGCTGGAGATCCTCGAGGCGCAGAAAGATCGTCTCGAGTTCCGGCCGGTGCTGAACCGCGCCTACCAGGTGGAAAGCACCGAGAAGGCGGCGCTGTTCAAGCTGATCGGCGAAATGGCCGACGATGAAGTGCTGCCGGAGCTCGTCAGCCGGCTTTCGGGCAAGGATATCGCGGCCAAGGTGCACATCATGGACATCCTGTCGCGCTTCGACAGGCCCGATGTGCGGCACGCCCTTACGGACGAGCTGAACAGCGACAACAAGCTGGTGCGGCAGACGGCGCTCGGCGCGCTGGGCCGCCTCGGCGGCGACCTGGATATCGAGCGCTTGTGCAAGCTGCTGATGGACCCGGACATCAGCGTCCAGAACCGTGCCGTCGACGTGATCATCAAGCAGCGCCACCCTGACACGCTCAAGCACCTGGTCGAAGTGCTCAAGAGCGAGTCCGATTTCGCGCGGCGCGCCGCGGTCGAGGTGCTCAACGAGATCGGCGACCAGGAGTCCATCAAGGACCTGCTCAGCGCGCTGAGCGACGACGACTGGTGGGTGCGCGCGCGCGCCACTGATGCACTGGCCCGCATCGGCGGTCCGCGGGTCATCGACGCGGTGCTCGGGCTGATCAACGACGAGGACGAAACCGTGCGCCGCTCGGCGGTGGAGATCCTGAACACCACCAAGGACGAGCGCGCCGTTCAGCATCTCATCAAGGCCACCACCGATCCGGACTGGTGGGTGCGCGAGCGCTCTGCGGATGCGCTGGGCGAGATCGGCGACGTGCGCGCGGTGCCGGCGCTCATCAAGATGCTGTCGACCGAGCCGCGCTCCGTGCCGGCGGCGGTGCGCGCGCTCGCCAAGCTGGCGGGCCAGGACGCCGTGGCGCACCTGAAGCCGTTGCTCGACCACAAGGACGCACAGGTGCGTGTCGAGGTGATGGCGGCGCTGGCAGAGACCGCCGACCCCTCGGCCGCTGAGTCCATCATCCAGCGCATCGCGAAGGAAGGCTCGTCCAAGGAGACGACGGTCAGCGAGGCGGCCGCCTCCGCCATCCAGCGGCTCAGCGAGCGCATGGGCACCGCCACGACGGGGGGGACGCTGGCCTCCGGCACGGGCGGTTCGGCTGCCGCGGCCTCGCTGGCGGACACCAAGGACCTGCGCGAGCTGCTCAAGGCGGCGGCGCAGCAGGCGGACGCGCTGGACATCACCAAGCTCGAGCCGGGCGACGTCATCGAGGGCCGCTACAAGTACATCCGCAAGATCGGCAAGGGCGCCTTCGGCACCGTGCTGCTGGTCGAAGACCTGGTCGTGGACGAGCGCCTGGTGCTGAAGTTCCTGAACCCGGGCGTCGCGGCCGACGAAGAGATGATGAAGCGCTTCGTGCATGAGCTGCGCTACTCGCGCAAGATCACGCACCCGAACGTGATCCGCATTTACGACTTCATCGCCCTCGGCGGGCTGTACGCCATCTCCATGGAGTACTTCGCCTCGCACCCGCTGTCAGACGAACTCAAGGACGAGAAACCGCTGCCGCTGAAGCGGACCCTGCAGTACGGCATGGACATCGCCACCGGGATGCAGGTGGCTCACCAGGCGGGCGTCATCCATCGCGACCTCAAGCCGGCGAACGTGCTCATCAACGACGACAGCCTCGTCAAGGTGGTGGACTTCGGCGTGGCGGCCGCGCGCGCCAGCGGCGACACCCAGCTCACCCGCACGGGCTTTGTGATAGGCTCGCCAAAGTACATGGCGCCCGAGCAAATCCTCGGCAAGAAGGTTGACGAGAAGGCGGACGTGTACAGCCTCGGCGTGATGCTCTACGAGATGCTTACCGGACTCGCGCCCTACACGCGTGGAGACCACATGTCCGTGATGTACCAGCATGTGCAGGGCAAGGCAAAACGGGTGCGAGAACTGAACCCGAACGTCCCGCAGGAGCTGTCCGACCTCGTCGCGCGCTGCATGACGGTGGACAAGAGCAAGCGGTACGCCTCGATGGACGACCTGCGCCACGCGCTGGCGCCCTTCGTCGGCAGGGAGATCTAGGTCCTGGCGAGAATAGACGCCTTCCTGCAGCTCGCCATGGCCCAGGGCTGCTCGGATATCCACCTCGCTGTCGGCGTGCCGCCGATGCTGCGCCTGCGCGGCGACCTGCTGCCGATCAAGTTCCGCGATCTTTCCCCGTCGGAGCTGGAAAGCTACGTCAACGAAATCCTGACCCCGACGCAGAAGAAGATCTTCAGCCAGGGACACGACCTCGACTTCTCCTACGTCAGCGGCGAAGGCGGGCGCTTCCGCGTCAACCTGTTCCGCAAGGACACCGGTCCGGGCGCCGTATTCCGGTTCATCCCGGCGGAGGTGCCCACGCTGGAGTCGCTCGGCCTGCCGCCCATCATCCGCCAGCTGTGCGACTACCACCAGGGCATGGTGCTGGTGACCGGGGCCACCGGCACCGGCAAGTCCACCACCCTCGCCGCGATGATCGATTTCCTCAACTCGACGCGCAAGATGAATATCATCAGCCTCGAGGACCCGATCGAGTTCGTCCACAAGTGCAAGAACTCGCAGATCGTGCAGCGCGAACTGGGCACCCACCTGACCAGCTTCGCGGCCGGCGTGCGCGCCGCGCTGCGCGAGGATCCCGACGTCATCCTGGTCGGCGAGATGCGCGACGCCGCGACCATCAGCATGGCGATGACCGCCGCCGAGACCGGCCACCTTGTGCTCGGCACCCTGCACACCACCGGCGCGGTGAAGACCATCGACCGGATCATCGACGCACTGCCGGCGCAGCAGCGCGAAATGACCAAGAGCTTCCTGTCGCAGAGCCTGGTGGCCGTCGTCACGCAGGTGCTGGTGAAGACTGCCGACGGCCAGCGGCGCAAGGCCATCCACGAGATCCTGGTGCAGAACAAGGCCATCTCGCGGCTCATCATGAGCGACCAGACACACCTGATTCCCTCGCAGCTGCAGACCGGCAAGGAAGTGGGCATGCAGCTCATGGACCAGGCGCTGCTGGAAGCCATCCAGCGGCGCGAGATCGACCCCGACGACGCCTACCGCTTCACCACCGACAAGAAGCAGTTCGCGCGTTTTGTCACCGACACCGGCATCCTGCCCAAGCTGGACCTCGCGGAATGACCGGCACCAACCCCACCCTCACACAACGCAACACCCAGCTGGTGGACCGGCTGCTGCGCGCCACGGTGGAGCGCGGCGGATCGGACCTGCACCTGATCGCCGGCAATCCGCCCCGCTTTCGCCTGCACGGCGACCTGCAGGTGCTGGAGCAGAATTTCCTCGACCAGGAAGAGCTCGCCCAGAACCTCCAGGCGATCGCCACGCCGCTCGCGGTGGCGACTTTCGAGAAGGAGGAGCAGGCGGACTTCGCCTACATGATCGAGGGCGTGTCGCGCTTTCGCGTCAATGTCTTCCGTCACCTGGGCGGCATGGGCGCGGTGATGCGCGCCATTCCCTCCGAGGCGGTCAGCCTGGAGTCGCTCAAGCTGCCGGAGGTGGTGCGCAGCCTCTGCCAGCACCGCCAGGGCATGATCCTGGTGACCGGCAAGACGGGCTCAGGCAAGTCCACGACCCTGGCGGCGATGATCAACGAGATCAACAGGCGGCGCAAAGGGCACATCATCACCATCGAGGACCCGATTGAGTTCGTCCACGAGCGGCAGGGCTGCCTGATCAGCCAGCGCGAGGTGGGCAACCACACGCCGGCCTTCTCCGAAGCGCTGATCTCGGCGCTGCGCGAGGATCCGGACGTGGTGCTGGTCGGCGAGCTGCGCGATCTCGAGACCATGAGCACGGCCATCACGGCCGCGGAAATGGGCATCCTGGTCATGGCCACCCTGCACACCAACGGCGCCGCGGCCACCGTGGACCGCATGGTCCACGCCTTTCCGCCGGAGAAGCAGCCGCACGTGCGCACCATGATGTCCACCTCGCTGCGCGGCGTGATTTCCCAGCAGCTGTGCCGGCGCAAGACCGGCGACGGCCGGGTCGCGGCGCTGGAAATCCTGATCAACACCCCGGCGGTCTCCAACCTGCTGCGCCAGGGCAAGCTGGACCAGCTCGAGACCGCGATGCAGTCCGGCGCCAACGTCGGCATGCGGACCATGGACTCCGCCCTGCAGGAGTTGCTGGACCGGCGCTTCATCACGCCGCGCGAAGCCTACGACAAGGCCCTGTCGAAGGAGCGCTTCCGCAAGCTGGTCGAGCAATCGGAGCCGCCGCCGGTCCGCGGCGGGGCAGGACCTTCGGATATGGCATAATTTCCGGCTTGTCGTCCCCCGCTACCCGGCGGAAAGAGCCCATGAGCGAAAGCCGCGAAATCCTCGTCACCAGCGCCCTGCCCTACGCCAACGGGCCGCTGCATCTCGGCCACCTGGTCGAATACATCCAGACCGACATCTGGGTGCGCTTCCAGCGCATGCGCGGGCACCGCTGCCTCTATGTCTGCGCCAGCGACGCCCACGGCACGCCGATCATGCTCAAGGCCCGCCAGGACGGCATCGCGCCGGAGCAGCTGATTCGCGAGGTCCATGCCGGGCAGCTCGAGGATTTCGCCGGCTTTCACGTCGCTTTCGACAACTACCACACCACCCATTCGCCCGAAAACCGCGCGCTGGTGGAGGAGATCTTCCACGCGCTGGAGGCGGGCGGACATATCGAGACGCGCAGCATCCGCCAGTCCTACGACGAGCAGGAAGGCATGTTCCTGCCGGACCGCTTCGTGCGCGGCACCTGCCCGCGCTGTGGCGCGGCGGACCAGTATGGCGACAGCTGCGAAGTGTGCGGCGCCACCTACCGGCCGTCCGAGCTGCTGGACCCCGTCTCGGTGCTGTCCGGCACCCGTCCCGTGGAACGCGAGTCGGAGCACCTGTTCTTTCGCCTCGGCGACTTCGAGGACATGCTCAAGGGCTGGATGAACGA
The DNA here is from genome assembly GCA_965233095.1 of uncultured bacterium. GTDB lineage: Bacteria > Pseudomonadota > Gammaproteobacteria > Steroidobacterales > XN24 > XN24. Next base: position 6,865 of record CBDDRR010000125.1, on the reverse strand, counting down.
GGGCCGGCTGCACGAGTCCATGCGCAACAAGCTGGAGGAGTGGTTCGAGGTCGGCCTGCAGGACTGGGACATCAGCCGCGATGCGCCCTATTTCGGCTTCGAGATCCCGGGCCGGCCGGGCAAGTATTTCTACGTCTGGCTGGACGCGCCGATCGGCTACATCGCGAGCTTCCGCCAGCTCTGCGACCGGCGCCCCGACCTGGACTTCGACGCCTGGTGGCGCCCCGGCGGCGACAAGGAGCTCTACCACTTCATCGGCAAGGACATCGTCTATTTCCATTCGCTGTTCTGGCCGGCCGTGCTGCACGGCGCCGGCTTCCGTACCCCGACCGCGGTGTTCGCACACGGTTTCCTGACGGTGAACGGCGAGAAGATGTCCAAGTCGCGCGGCACTTTCATCCGCGCACGCACCTGGCTGGAGCACCTCGACCCGGAGGCACTTCGCTACTACTACGCCACCAAGCTCGGGCCGGGCACGGAGGACATCGACCTCAACCTGCAGGACTTCGTCCAGCGCGTGAACTCCGACCTCGTCGGCAAGCTGGTCAACATCGCCAGCCGCTGCGCGGGCTTCATCCACCGCGTGGCGGACGGCCGCCTGGCGGCAAGCCTGCCCGAACCGGCCTTGCAAAACGAGCTGGCGGCGGCCGGCCCGGGCATCGCGGAGTGTTTCGAGCAGCGCCGCTACGGCCAGGCGATTCGCCAGGTCATGGCGCTGGCCGATCGGGCCAACCAGTACATCGACCGCGAGAAGCCCTGGCTGATGGCGCGCGAGGCGGGCCGCGAGGCGGAGGTTCAGGCGGTATGCACCCAGGGGCTGAATGCCTTCCGCAGCCTGGTCACCTGGCTGAAGCCCGTCCTGCCGCGCCTGGCGGAAGCGGCCGAGACCTTCCTGCAATGCCCGCCGCTCGCCTGGGACGATGCCGGCACGCCGCTGCTGGATCATCGCATCGGGCCCTTCGAGCCGCTGATGCAGCGGGTCGACCCGGCGGCCGTCCAGGCGCTGCTGGATGCCTCCCGGGACAGCCTCGAGAGGAAGCCCGCCCCGACGCCGGCCAGGGCCGCGGCGGCACCGGCGGAGGAACCGCCGAGCGAAATCGGCATCGAAGAGTTCATGAAAATCGACCTGCGAGTCGCGCGCATCCTCGAGGCCGATTACGTCGACGGCGCCGACAAGCTGCTGAAGCTCACGCTCGATGTCGGCAACGGCCAACGCCAGGTGTTCTCGGGCATCCGCTCGGCCTACAGCGCCGAAGACCTCCCCGGGCGGCTCACGGTGGTAGTGGCCAACCTGAAACCCCGCAAGATGCGCTTCGGCCTGTCCGAGGGCATGGTACTGGCGGCGGCCGGCGGCGACGGCATCTTCCTGGTCGCGCCGGACAGCGGCGCCGAACCGGGCATGCGGGTCACCTGATCCTGCGCAGGACCGAACCAGGCGGGCATGAAAGAACTCGGACTCATCCTCGTGGCCACAGTGCTGGTGAACAACTTCGTGCTGGTGAAGTTTCTCGGCCTGTGCCCGTTCATGGGCGTGTCGCGCAAGCTCGAGACGGCCGCCGGGATGGCGCTCGCCACGACCTTTGTGCTGACGCTGTCGTCCGTGTGCAGCTACCTGGTGCAGGAATGGCTGCTGGCGCCGCTGGGCCTGGAGTACCTGCGCACCATCGCCTTTATCCTGGTGATTGCCGGCGTGGTCCAGTTCACCGAGATGGTTGTGCACAAGACCAGTCCGCTGCTCTACCAGGTGCTCGGCATCTACCTGCCGCTGATCACCACGAACTGCGCCGTGCTGGGCGTGGCGCTGCTGAACGTGCAGGAGAGCCATGGCTTCATCGAGTCTTTCGTGTACGGTTTCGGCGCTGCGCTCGGCTTCTCGCTGGTGCTGGTACTGTTCGCCGGCGTGCGCGAGCGGGTGGCGGCCGCGGACGTGCCGGTGGCGTTTCGCGGCGCCTCCATCGCGCTGGTGACCGCCGGCCTGATGTCGCTCGCCTTCATGGGCTTCGCCGGCCTGGTGCGCGGCTGAGCGGGGTCCTGGCATGATCTCCGCGGTCCTCGTGATTGCCGCTCTGGCCACGCTGTTCGGGCTCGCGCTCGGTTTCGCCGCGGTGCGCTTTCGCACCGAGGGCGACCCGGTGGCCGACCGCATCGACGCGCTGCTCCCGCAGACCCAGTGCGGCCAGTGCAGCTTCGCGGGCTGCAGGCCCTACGCCGAGGCGATCGCCGCCGGCCAGGCGGACATCAACCGCTGCCCGCCGGGCGGCGAAGCGACCATTCGCGCGCTGGCCGACCTGCTCGAGCGCGACCCCAAGCCGCTCGACCCGGAGAGCGGCGAGGTCAAGCCGCGCACCGTCGCGATCATTGACGAGCCGCTCTGCATCGGCTGCACGCTGTGCATCCAGGCCTGCCCGGTGGACGCCATCCTCGGCGCCGGCAAGCAGATGCACACCGTGATCGCCAGCGAGTGCACCGGCTGCGAGCTGTGCGTGGCGCCTTGTCCGGTCGACTGCATCGCCATGGTCGAGGAACCGGTGACCCTCAAGACCTGGAAATGGCCGCGTCCGGAGGCACCGGCGCAGCCGGCGGAGCGCCGGTGAGCCAGCCGCGTCTCTGGCGTTTCCACGGCGGCCTCAAGCTCGATCCTCGCACCGCCGGACCGGCGTCGGAACCGATCGGCCAGGTGCCGGTGCCTGCGCGCCTCGTGTTGCCGCTGTCGCAACACGTGGGCCAGCCCGCCGAGCCGGTGGTGGAGATCGGCGAGCGCGTGCTGAAGGGACAGCCCATTGCACGGCCCAGCGGCTATATCGCCGCCAAGGTGCATGCCTCGAGCTCCGGCACCGTGGTGGAGATCGGCGACCATCCCGTGCCGCATCCCAGCGGTCTCTCGGCGCCGTGCATCGTCATCGAGACCGACGGGCGCGACGAGGCCTGGGAGGGCTACGAGCCGCTGGCCGACTATGCCGGACTCAGCGGCAACGAGCTGCGCGCCCGGGTGCGCGCCGCCGGCGTGGTCGGCCTCGGCGGCGCCGCGTTCCCGACCGCGGTCAAGCTCGGCTCGGGCACCGGCCTGAAGATGCTCATCCTCAATGCCGCCGAGTGCGAACCGTACATTTGCTGCGACGAGCTGCTGCTGCGCGAGCGCCCGCAGGAAGTCATCACCGGTGCGCAGGTGCTGATGCACGCACTCGGCATCGGCCGCTGCTGCATCGCCATCGAGGAAGACAAGCCGCTGGCGAAGCGCGCGCTGCAAGACGCCATCCAGGCCATGGGCGAGACCCGCATCGACGTCGTGTCGGTGCCGGCCGTCTACCCGGAAGGCGGCGAGCGCCAGCTCATCAAGGTGCTCACCGGCGAGGAAGTGCCGGCGCGCGGCGTCCCGCCCGACATCGGTTACTTGTGCCAGAACGTCGGCACGGCGGCCGCCGTGGCACGCGCCGTGGTGCGCGGCGAGCCGCTGATATCGCGCATAGTCACGGTCACCGGCGACGGTATCGCACGACCGCAGAACCTCGAGGTGCGCCTCGGCACGCCGGTCGCGGACCTGGTGCGAGCCTGTGGGGGCTACACCGACCGTGCGGACCACCTGCTGATGGGCGGCGCGATGATGGGCTTCCCGCTGGCCGATGACACGCTGCCCGTCATCAAGGGCATGAATTGCGTCGTGGCGGCATCGCGCGAGGAGATCCGGCCGCGCGCACCCGCCATGCCCTGCATACGCTGCGGCGAGTGCGCCGAGGCCTGCCCGGCCCAGCTCTTGCCGCAGCAGCTCTACTGGCACGCGCGCGCCGGCGAACTGGACCGGCTCGACGAGTATCACCTGTTCGACTGCATCGAGTGCGGCTGTTGCGACGTGGTCTGTCCCAGCCAGCTGCCGCTGACCCAGTACTTCCGCTACGCGAAAACGGAGCTTTGGTCGCGTGACCGCGACCGGGCCCGTTCGGACCTGGCCCGTGAGCGCTTCGAGGCGCGCCGCCTGCGGATCGACGCCGAGCAGGAGGCCCGCAAGCGCCGCCTGGGGGAAAAGACCCGGGCCGCTGACCAGGCACGCGGCGACCAGCAGGCACGCAAGGCGATGATCGACGAAGCGCTGGAGCGGGTGCAGGCGCGGCGCGGGCAGGACGACGGCGACAAGCCGGGATCCGGGACCGGCCAGTGAAATTCGAACGCACCGCGCCGCCGCACGTGCGACCGGCCACCAGCGTGACGCGGGTGATGGGTGAAGTGCTGCTGGCGCTGGTGCCCGCCACCGTCGCCTGGGTCTGGTTCTTCGGCCCGGGCCTGCTCTACAACATGACGGTGGCGGCGGCCGTGGCGCTGGCCTGTGAAGCCGGCGCGCTGGCACTGCGCGGTCGGCCCGTCGGGCCCCAGCTGCTCGACCTGAGCGCGCTGGTGACTGCCGTGCTGCTGGCCTTCTGCCTGCCGCCGCTCACGCCGTGGTGGATCACGGCAACCGGGGCGGCCTTCGCCATCCTGTTCGCCAAGCAGCTCTACGGCGGACTCGGCTATAACCCCTTCAACCCGGCGATGGCGGGCTATGTCGTGTTGCTCATTTCCTTCCCTGAGCAGATGACTCGCTGGCTGCCGCCATTGGGCGATTCGCTCGGGCTGGCCACCGCCTCGCTCGATCCCTGGCAGACGCTGCGCTTCACCCTCACCGGCCTGCTGCCGGACGGCCTGTCATGGGACGCGGTGAGCGGCGCCACGCCGCTGGACGACCTCAGGACGCAGCTCTCCATGGCGCGCACCGTCGAGGAGGTCCGCACCGGCGCACTGTACGGCAGCCTCGGCGCGCGCGGCTGGGAATGGACCGCCAACTGGATCGCGCTCGGTGGGCTCTACCTGCTGTGGCGCAAGATCATCCGCTGGCAGATCCCGGTGGCGGTGATCCTCGGCGTCTGCGTGCCGGCGACCTTCTTCTGGCTCATCGATCCGGGCGCCCACCCGCCGCCGACCTTCCACCTGTTCAGCGGCGCCACGCTGCTGTGCGCGTTCTTTATCGCCACCGATCCCGTCTCGGCCGCCACCAGCCGTGCCGGACGGCTGGTCTACGGTTTCGGCATCGGCCTGCTGATTTTCGTGGTGCGCAGCTGGGGGGGATACCCCGACGGCGTCGCCTTCGCCGTGCTGCTGATGAACATGGCGGTGCCGGCCATCGACCACTTCACGCGCCCGAGAACCTATGGCCACGCGGGCTGAAATCGTCCGCAGCATGCTCCGCGCCGCCGGTATTCTCGCCGGCTTCGCGGTGTTCGGCGCGCTGCTGGTGGCCATTACCTGGGAGTCTACCGAGGAGCGCATCGCCGAAAACGAGCGCGCCTTCCTGCTGCGCAGCCTGGCCGATGTGCTGCCGGACAGCGGCTACGACAACGCCGTGCACGAGGACGTCGTCACGGTCATTGACGCGGCGCTGCTGGGCACGCCGGCGCCAGTCAGCGTCTATCGCGCGCGGCTGCGCAACCGCCCCGTGGCAGTCGTCATGACGCCGGTCGCCCCCGGCGGTTACAGCGGCCCGATCAAGCTGCTGGTCGGCGTACTTGCGGACGGCACGGTCAGCGGCGTGCGCGTGGTCGCGCACCGGGAAACGCCCGGGCTGGGCGACAAGATCGATATCGAGCGCGACGACTGGATTCTCGACTTCGATGGTCGGCGGCTCGGACAACCGCCCCGCGAGCGCTGGGCAGTGCGCCGCGACGAGGGCGTGTTCGACCAGTTCACCGGCGCCACCATCACGGCGCGCGCCGTCGTCTCGGCGGTGCGCGACGCGCTGCTATACTTCGAAGCCCATCGCGACGCGCTGTTCGCGGCACCGGCCGGCACGGCCCTGGCGCCGGCGCCGGTGCCGCCGCGCGACGACGAGGAAGACGAATGAGCGTCACCCCCGCGGAAGTGGTACGCACCGGCCTTTGGACCAACAACGCCGGACTGGTGCAATTGCTGGGGCTGTGCCCGCTGCTCGCAGTCAGCACCAGCCTGGTAAACGGCCTGGGGCTCGGCCTCGCGACCACGCTGGTACTGCTCGCATCCAACCTGACCGTGTCGATGATTCGCGAGTTCGTGCGGCCCGAGATCCGCATTCCGGTGTTCGTGCTGGTCATCGCCTCCTTCGTCACTGCGGTCGAACTGATCATGAACGCCTGGTTTCACGAACTCTACCGGGTGCTGGGAATTTTCATCCCGCTGATCGTCACCAATTGCGCCATCATCGGTCGCGCGGAGGCCTTCGCCTCGCGCCAGCCGCCGGGGCTCGCGGCGCTCGACGGCCTGGCGATGGGCATCGGCTTCACCGGCGTGCTGGTCACACTCGGCGCGGCGCGCGAGCTGATCGGCCAGGGCACGCTGTTTGCCGGCGCCCACATGATGTTCGGCGAGGGCGCCCGAGCGCTCGAGATGCAGATCGTGGACGGCGGTTTCCTGCTCGCCCTGCTGCCGCCCGGCGCGTTCCTCGGGCTCGGGCTGATGGTCGCGGCCAAGAACCTCCTGGATGCGCGTCTCGAGCGGCGCCCCACGCCCGCGCCGGCGACGCCCGCCGCGACCGCGAGCGAAGCGGCCTGAAACACGTTGATGCCGTGAACAACGCCAAGCGCCGCGAACTGTACGAGCGACTCCGGGCGGCCAATCCGGCCCCGACCACGGAGCTGAATTACCGCACGCCCTTCGAGCTGCTGGTCGCCGTGGTGCTGTCCGCACAGGCAACCGACAAGGGCGTCAACCTCGCCACGGCGAGATTGTTCCCGGTCGCCAACACGCCGGCGAAAATCCTTGCCCTCGGCGAAGACGGGCTGAAGCGCTACATCAGCTCGATCGGGCTCTATAACGCAAAGGCGAAGAACGTCATCGCGCTGTGCCGCATTCTGCTCGAGACCCACGG
>CBDDRR010000124.1:0-4295 GCA_965233095.1 uncultured bacterium | reverse complement strand
TTCGTCATCCGCGCGAGCAGCGACTTCATGCGGCCGCCGGCCGCTTCCTTGAGCGCGACGGTCATCTGTTCCATGCCGAACAGGAACAGCGCGAGGCCGCCGAACAGGCCGAGCGCCATCGCGCCGTACTGGAGTGTCTCGTTGTTCACCGCCGCGTCCCTGTGTCAGGCAGCCCTTCAAGCGGCCGCCATGACACCACTCTATCAGCGGCCCAGTGACCCGGGAATCGCGTCGTCAATCGCGCTCTGCAGCCACCGAATCCAGCAGCGGCAGCATTCCCATGCGTTCCACCATCTGCAGGTAGCGCGGGTCGTCGCGCAACGGCGCCAGCAACGGGCTGACGAGCAGGAGGTTCAGCCCGGCGTCGCGCGCCTCAAAGGCCCGCGCGAGGCTCAGGAACGCAAGCTCATTGTCACTCCATTGCGCGGCGATTTCGGCTTTCTGGAAGGCCGCCGCGTCGCCATGGTCTGCAACCAGCTCGTCCAAGGCGGCCTGTGCCTCTTCCGTGTGGCCCAGCTTGTGCAACGCCAGTGGCCGGCCGGACCGTCGCATCCACGGCAACGGCTCCGCCTCGAACAGTGCGAGCGCCGCCTGGTGGTCCCCCGCGAGGTAACTGCAAACGCCGGCGTAATACCGGGCCCGGGGAAACTTCGGGTCGCGCTCGATCACCCGCCGGAACACGACCTCTGCCTCGGGACAACGGCCGGCGAACTGCAGGCCCCGGCCAAGGTACACCTGGTAGGTGAGATTCGTCGGCTCCAGCTCGACGGCGCGCTGCGCGGCGCGGACGCCTTCCTCGTGCAGCCCCATCTGGCTGACCAGGGTGCTGTAATTGAACAGCAAGTTGGCATTGCCCGGCTCCAGTGCCACCGCGCGCCGCATTGATTCGATCGCCTCGATCCACCGCCGATCCCGGTAGCCGTGCATAAACGATTCCAGCATGTAGCCGCCCGCCAGCTGCGGCGCATGTCGCCGCGCCTCGGTCGCCGCTTCCTCGATCCGCGCCCAGGCCCGTTCTGGAGATTCCCATGCATTGGCGTTCATGTGGCTCACGGTGGCGCCCAGGGCGACCCAGGCGTCCACGAAGGCCGGATCCCGGGTGAGCGCCCTGTCGAACGCCGCCACCGCCGCGCGCACCGACTCCTCCCGCGAGCCCTGGTTGATCAGGTAGATGCCCTGCAGGTAGTCGCTGAAGGCATCGACGTCGGTGGTGCCGCCGGCTCGCATGCGCGCCGCATCCTCGCCGAGCAGGGTGACCTGCAGTGCCTCCACCACGTGGTCGGCGATGTCGCTCTGGATGGCGAACACGTCGGTGAGCTCGCGATCGTAGGTTTCCGACCACAAGTGATAGCCATCCGCCACCTTGATGAGCTGGGCGGTGATGCGCAGTCGATTGCCGGCCTTGCGGACGCTGCCTTCCAGCAGGTGTGCCACGCCAAGTTCGTCACCGATGACCCGCATATCCAGGTCGCGGCCCTTGTAAGCAAAAGACGAAGTCCGCCCGGCCACCTGGAGCGCGCGGATCTTGACCAGCGAGTTCAGCAGCTCCTCGGTCAGACCGTCGGAAAAATACTCATTGTCACGGCCCGGACTCATGTCGATGAACGGCAGCACGGCGATGCTCGTCTCGGTGACCGGGGGCTGCATCGGGACGGCCACCATGGCCGCAGTGTCGGCCGCCGCCGGCGGTGAGGACTCGGGCTGCGTGGCTGCGGTGTCTGCCGGCGACGGCGCGCCGGGCACGAGCCGATCCAGCGCGATGGCCGCGATGGCGATCACCAGCAGTACGATAATGGCGACATTCAGCTTGCGGGCGGTCTGGCCGACCACCGACTCGGCCGGCGGCACATCGGACTCGCGCTTGATGCCCTCAGGCGTCAGCTCGTAGACCCAGGCGAACACCAGCGCCACGGGGAAGCCGAGTCCCAGCAGCAACAGCACCATCCGGCCGCTCCACTCCGGCAGCCCGAGCGTGGAGATGCCGACATCGGCGACCTGCAGCAGCAGCCACGCAGCGACGACATAAAGCATCGCCATGCGCGTCACGTTGCGTCGCTGCAATTCGGCCAGGAGTCTCTTCAATTGCCGTCCCGTCCGTTTTCGGCCGGAGTCTAGCATGGGGCTCGGCGGGCCCTGCTCAAACGCCGGCAGCGCGCTCCAGCACGACGAAAGTGAGATCCCACTGGTTGCGCTCGTCCGACAGACGCTCGCGGCGGGCGACCTCGTCCCAGTCACCTGGCTCGAGCTCCGGGAACAGCGTGTCGCCCCAGGGCTCGGCATGAACGCGGGTCATGTAGATGCGCCGCGCCCGAGGCAATGCCTGCCGATAAACGTCCGCGCCGCCGATGACCATCAGCTCGGTCGCGCCGTCCCGTTGCGCCGCCCGCAGCGCATCGTCGAGCGAGGCGACGCGCTGCGCGCCGTCAGCCTGCCAGGCCGGGTCGCGGGTCAGCACCAGGTTGACACGCCCCGGCAGCGGCTTGCCGATAGACTCCCAGGTGAGCCGCCCCATGAGTATCGGCTTGCCCATGGTGAGCTGCTTGAAATGCGCCAGGTCGGCCGGCAGGTGCCATGGCATGCCGCCGTCTGCGCCGATCACGCCATTGTCGGCGACTGCGGCGACGAGGGAGATCTCGGGCGGCGGCGAAGAAGATGGCTGGGAGTTCGACATCGGTAAGTCCTCGGACGGCGGTCCGGCGGCGACCCGCTGCCGACGCCGCCGACGGCGATTACCTTAACATCGGGTCACGGATCGGATTGCAGGTTGACAACTATATTAGTTGAAGCTGACATTTAGCGTCGACGATGCTGCCACCAGCGACTGGCCATCAACCTGAGGCCCTCGGACCCTGACTTTTCCGCCGGATAGCCCGGCAAGGGATATTGATGATGCCGGAATCCGAATCCCTGCGACTCACCCTCGAACAGCAGCAGGACTACCAGTTCAGCATCCGTTTCGAGGACGGGGATCGCGAGCCGCTGCTGACGGACGAGCCGCCGCCACTCGGCGCAGGCAGCGGGCCAAACCCGTCGCAGCTGCTGCTCGCCTCCATCGCCAACTGCCTCAGCGCCAGTCTGCTGTTCGCCTTGCGCAAGTTCCGCAACGAGCCCGGGCGGCTGCGCGCCACCGTGACGGCCACGCGGGAGCGCAACGAGGCCGGTCGCTGGCGTATTCCCCGGGCGGAGGTGACCATTCACCTGTCCGAGGCGGCCGACGACTACCGCAACCTGGATCGCATCCTTGCGCAGTTCGAGGAATTCTGTGTCGTCACCCAGAGCGTCCGGGAAGGCATCGAGGTCACGACGCGGATAGAGGACGGTAACGGTCTCCGTTTGCGAGCGCTGCACACCGGCTGACAACCCTGGTGGAAGCCCCGGCTCAGACCGAGACGGGCGCCGGGATGTGTGGCTGCGCCTGGTAGCCGGCCACCTCGAAGTCTTCGTACCGGTAGTCGAAGATCGACGGCGGCCGGCGCAGGATGCGGAGTTGGGGCAAGGGACCGGGGCTGCGCTGCAACTGCAGGTCGGCCTGCTCCAGGTGGTTCAGGTACAGGTGCACGTCCCCGCCGGTCCAGACGAAATCGCCGACCCCGAGATCGCACTGCTGCGCCACCATGTGCGTGAGCAGCGCGTAGGAGGCGATATTGAAAGGCACGCCGAGAAACACGTCGCAGCTGCGCTGGTAGAGCTGGCAGGACAGCTTGCCGTCGCCGACCCAGAACTGGATCAGGCAATGGCATGGGGCCAGCGCCATGCGCCCCGCGCGGACGTTGTCCTGCGGGCTGACGGTCTCGTCGGGCAGCTCGGCGGGATTCCAGGCGATGACGATGATGCGGCGCGAGTCGGGCCGCCGGCGGATCGTCTCCACGGCTTCGGCCACCTGGTCGATGGCGCCGCCGTCGGCAGTCGGCCAGGCGCGCCATTGGCGCCCGTAGACCGGGCCGAGGTCACCCGCCTCGGTCGCCCAGTCGTCCCAGATGCGTACCTTGTGTTCCTTCAGGTACCCGATGTTGGTGCTGCCCGAGAGGAACCACAGCAGCTCATGGACGATGGAGCGGATGTGCAGCTTCTTGGTGGTCAGCAGCGGGAAGCCTGCGCCGAGATCGAAGCGCATCTGGTGACCGAACACGGACAGCGTGCCGGTGCCGGTGCGATCGCCCTTTTGCAAACCCTCGCTGCGGACCCGCCGCAACAGTTCCATGTATTGCTGCATGACTCAGGCCGCCTTCGTCGTGGGGCGGTACGCCAGCCAGAGCAACGTTACCCCCAGCACTACCAGCGGCATGGATAGCAGC
>CBDDRR010000123.1:0-12732 GCA_965233095.1 uncultured bacterium | reverse complement strand
GTTTCCGCCTCCGGCAGCTCGAACCCGGTGACCACTTCATAGCCCGGGCCGACCGGCACGCCCTCCACCCGGAACCAGTGATGGTTGTAGTGCTCGAAGGTCCACGAAGTCGCGCCGGTGTTGGTCAGCTCATAGTGGATGGCCAACCCGTCCGCGCCAAGCAATTCGTAGGACTTCCGATAACGGTATTGCCAGGCACCGCCGCCCGCAGAGTGCTGGTCGACCGAGAGCGATGTCTCGCCGGACGTCACGTGGACCGGAAACAGCGTGTCTACGGGATACGGGTGGGCGAAGTGATAGGCCGCTGCCGTGTCGCGGAACAGCGTTCCCACGCCGATCTTCAGGAACGTCTCGCCGATGTCCGCGGCCTCGTAACCGAGCACGCCCTCCCCGTACAGTCCGAACTCGTCGCTCAATCCCCATGGTCCGAGCAGCTCGATGCCATCCAGCATCACGCTGCGGACTATCGCTGTGCGGTCGAACCGCGGACCGAACTCGGCGGCGTGACGGTCTGTGGCCACCTCGATCTCGATGCGCAGGCCGCCGCCAGCCAGCAGGTGCACTTCCGTCGCTGCGGCATGGCCTGCAAACAACAGCGTCGCAAGAATCGCGGTGGATAACGGCAGGGCAATGAGTCGCTTGATGGGGATAACTCCGAGACGGCAGAGCCCGGTCATCATGCCCTCTCCGGTCTGTGCTGCGCCAGGCGTTGGTGCGGGATCATACGCAACCCAGATACGGGCCTCGGCGGCCGGCAGCGATCTATACTCCAAGGACGCACACGCAACGGAGCAAGTCATGCAAGTCGCAGAGCTTCTGCAACAGATGGGTGGAATGGGGACGATGGCGCGCGAGCTGGGCGTAGACGAGCGACAGGCCCGCAGCGGGGCCGAGGCCCTGCTGCCTGCAATCCTCGGTGGGTTCAAGCAGCAGGCGCAGACGCAGCCCGCCGGCGCAAGCGGCCTTCTCGGCATGCTTGGGAGGCTGGGTGGCGGCAGCCTGATGGACGAAGTGCTCGGTGCGAAGCCCACCAACCTGGAGCACGGCAACCAGGTGCTCGGCCAGATCTTCGGCTCGAAGGACGTCAGCCGCGCGGTGGCGCAGAATGCTGCAGGACAGACCGGCCTGGACCCGAACATCCTGAAGAAGATGCTGCCGATGCTCGGCATGCTGGTGGCGGGCTACATGAGCAAGCAGGGCGGCGCGGCGCCCAAGGCGAGCCACGATCCGGCTAGCGCGCTGGGCGACATGCTGCGCGGCCGGGGCACGGGCCAGCCCGCAGGGCGCAGCGGCGCCGGGGGAATTGCCGACATGCTGGACCTGGACGGCGACGGCAACCCGCTCAACGACGTGCTGGGGATGCTTGGCAAGCTGAAACGCTGAGGGCACTGTCCCCGGCCGGCGAACGGTCCTCAACGTGGTTGCCATGCTGGACCATGGCGGCTTCCGGTTGGCTAGGGCGCCGGTGCGACCTGGACCGCCTCCGCAAAGACGCCCGGCTGACCGGGGACGGCGAAGAAGACGAAGATTCGGCCCCGCAGAATATCGCCCATCGAGACAGCGATGTCGGGCTGGGTGTCGTGGTTGAGGTCGGCCACCACGACGCCGCCGCAGCTGGCGGTTGCGTACTGCGGCACAGCCAGGGATCTTGCCAGCGCAAAGCCCCCTGCCGCCGTGCGCCCGTAGATCCTGACCTGGGTTCCCGCGACCACGATTTCCGGGTGACCGTCGCCGTCCAGGTCCGCGACCGCCGCCCTGACACTCACCGAGCGGCCCCGGGCGCTCAACGGCTGCGCCACGTCAAAGCCCTGCGCCGCCTGGTAGATGGTGACCATGCTCTCGTAGATGTTGTAGCCGGTGTCCATGTCGAAGCCGCTCACCGCGAAGTCGCGGCGCCCGTCCCCGTCAAGATCCGCAACCACGATCTGCGTGCCGTAGAACCCGAAGTCGATGCGCGTGCCCACGAGAAACTGGCCGGGCGCCACGGGGTTCTGGCGGTAGAAGAGTAGGCTGTCTGGAACCGCGTTCTGCCAGTCACCCTCGAAGGTCGTGGCGTCGATGAGCCCGTCGCCATCCACGTCGCCGACGCCGACACCCTCGAAGCCGGCCCCGATCGTCCGGGCACCCAGGAACGACCCCGGGCTGGCCGCGCCCTGGGGGTAATAGGCCAGCAACGAGTCGTCCGCGATCACGACATCCGGCCGGGCATCTCCATCCATGTCGGCGACCGCGAGCTTGGGCCATCCGACAGGAGCCGCGCCAGCCCCGAAGTGTGTCCCGGGCAGCAGCGTTCCGGGCGCGGCAGGATCATTCAGGAACACCCGGAATCCTGCCTCGGAGAGACTCGAGGCGACGACGTCCGGCAGGCCGTCGCCCCGAAGGTCCACCGCCACGATCTCCTCAGGCGTCACGATCGTCGATGCGTACGGGTACTCCCGCCGCGTACCGAATGTGCCGGGCGCAGTCGCATCCTGCAGCAGGACAGCGATGTGGGCACTCCGCGAGCCGTCCTGGCGGATCCAGAAACCGGCCGCCACGAGGTCCGTGAAGCCGTCGCGGTTCATGTCCGCCGCCGCGACGCCGTTGAAGTCTTCACGGGCCGTGACACCATCGATCGGGTCGCTCCCGCCGCCGTTGCCACAGGCAGCCAGCAGCAGGGCGGTCGCCTGCACCACGAACCTTCTCATGACGCCTCCTCCTGCCACCCTGCACGCACGGTGCATTCTTGAGGTGGCCACACGGGCGCCTGCCTGGCCCTTTCCTGATTTAAGTGTAGTCCGGGCCAGCTGGAACGCACCTGCTGGAGGAAGCGAACGGGAATTTCGCAGTTTCGGGCCAGAAACGGTACATTTCGCCGCAAGCGGAATACCGCGAATGTACGACGCGATCCCATGTCGCGGAGGCTGCGACCGATGCGGAAGTTGCTGGGGGAACTGAAGCAGCGTCACGTCTTTCGGGTGGCGGCGGTATACATCATCGCGGCCTGGGTGATCATGCAGGTCGTGGATGTCATGTTTCCTGCCCTGGGACTGCAGAGCTGGACCATGACGCTGGTGGCCGCGCTGCTCATCGTCGGTTTCCCGGTCGCGCTGCTCTTGGCCTGGGCGCTGGAGTTGACGCCGCAGGGCATTCGACGCACGCCCAGCGACATGGCGAAGGAAGCCACGACGCCGGGGACGCAGCCGGACGATGGGCGCGCTGCCCCCTCGATTTCCGCTCCTGAGCCAGCCGCTCCGGTCGAACTGCGGAAGTCGATCGCGGTGCTGCCGTTTGCGGACATGAGTCCAGCGCACGACAACGAGTACTTCTCCGACGGCCTTTGCGAAGAACTGCTCAACGTGCTGACGCGGGTGCCAGGCCTGCGCGTCGCCTCCAGGACATCCTGCTTCGCCTTCAAGGGCAAGGGCGCAGACATACCGACTGTTGCCGAACGCCTGCATGTCACGCATGTCGTCGAAGGCAGCGTCCGCAAGCACGGCGAGCGGATCCGCATCACAGCCCAGCTGATCGAGGCGGCGTCGGACACGCATCTCTGGTCGGACGCCTGGGATCGCGACCTGGGTGACATCTTTGCCATCCAGAACGACATTGCCCGCAGCATCGTGGCAGCCCTGGCACTGACGCTGAATCCCGGAGATGCGCCGGACGCGACCACGCGCAATCCCCGCGCTTACGACCACTATCTCAAGGGCTTGAGTTTCTACCATCGCTTCGGTCCCAAGAGCGAGGGTTTCGCCATCGAGATGTTCGAGCGTGCCACGGCCCTGGACCCGGGATTCGCCAAGGCCTGGGCCGGCCTGGCAGGCGCACATGCGGCGCTCGCGGTGTACCACGGTGGCGGGGAAACAGCGCTCGCGGCGGCCGACGAAGCGAGCCGCAAGGCCGTCGAGCTGGCCCCGCAGCTGGCCGATGCCCATGCGGCCAGGGCCATTTACTTTTCGGCACGGGAACGTTTCGACGATGCCGCCAGGGCGTTCGAGCGCGCGATTGCCCTTAATCCCAACCTGTTCGAGGCCTGGTATCAGTACGCGCGAACGGCCATGCACCAGGGCCGCTTTCGCCGCGCCCTGGAACTGTTCGAGCGCGCCGCCGAGGTCAATCCCGACGACTACCAGAGCCCGCTCATTGCCGCCCCCATCTATCGCAGCCTCGGGCACGAAGACAAGGCGGTGGCGGCGGAACGTCGCGGCGTCGCCCTCGCCGAGCGCCACCTGGAAGACTATCCCGACAATGCCCGGGCCTACATCCTGGCTGCGGGAGCGCTCTGGAGCCTGGGCCGGAAAGACGACGCTTACGCGTGGAACGATCGGGCGATCGCTATCGATCCCGAGGATCCTTCCACGCTTTACAACATCGCCTGTTTCTACGCGCAGGTCGGTGAGATCGACAAGGCCTTCGATTGTCTGGAGAACTCGATCACGTCCCGCAGCTGGGCTGAGAACGACCCAGAGCTGGAACCGCTGCGCGCCGACCCTCGCTTCAAGGCCCTGATGGAGCGACTCTGACAGTCGGCGAGGACGCCGTTGTGATCAGCCGGTTACCTGTCCGTCACCGTGGCGCGCCAACATCATCGCGTCTTTTGCCGGCGCCGGCAGGGTTCGCGAGAATGAAAGCAACGGCATCATCCATGGTGTCGGCGATGAACTGCAGCGGCGGCGCCAGCGCCGCCACCACCCGCATGTGGCCGGTGTTGTCGTACATCCTGAGCGTGACGGGCACCCCGTGCGCTTCCAGGTCCCGTGCCAGTCGCCGGCTGTGCTCCGGCAGGACACGCCGGTCGGCCGTGCCGTGTACCAGCAGCGTCGGCGGCGCGCTTGCCGAGACAAACTCGATGGGCTGGCTCAGCGACCGCGTCGCTTCAGGGAACACTTCCTCGAGGTAGCCGGGCTCCAGCGGCAGGAAATCGTAGGGCCCGGACAAACCGATGAAGCCGGCCAGCAGCGGGGGCGGGTCGGCCACCGCCGCAAGATAGCGGTCATCGAAGGCCAGCAGGGCGGCGATCTGCGCCCCGGCCGAGTGGCCCATCAGGAACAACGGCCGCTTGCCGCTCACCACACCGGGAACGTTGTCCATCGTCCAGCGCAACGCCGCTGCGCCATCCTCGACGAACGCCGGGAAAGTCACCTGCGGATGGGCGCGGTAGTCCGGGATCAGCACGACTATGCCCGCCTGCGTCAGCGCCGAGGCGACGAATTCGAAATCGCTCTTCGCCGCCTCACGCCAGCCGTTGCCATAGAAAAACACCACCACCGGCGCGTCTTCCGCCGCCCCTGCCGGCCAGTACACGTCGAGTTGCTGGCGCGGGTCGGGGCCGTAGGCCTGGCCGGCTTCCTTCGCGTAATGCGCGGAGGGACTGAGCGAATTCACCACGGTGGTCGGCCGGCAGCCGGCGAGCAGCACGGCAGCCAGCAGCAGACCCGCGGCAAACGACAACCGGGCGCCTGCGCCGGCAGGGCGTCGGTGATCAACTCGGGATTGAAGGTGCTGGCTCACTGGGCGTGCCCTCCCTGGCGCTTGTCGGTCCCTCCGCATTCTTGTTGCTTCGAGACTGGATGGCAAAGCACTGGTCGCCGGAGGTATTTTCAACCCCATTACCCGGAACCGGTCAACGCATGATATTCGCGGACCCGGCACTCGGAAACCTATAATCATGCCTGGGCTCGGCCAGGGAAATCTGGCAGTACTGATACCCAACTCTACTTCCCGACGGGGGCCGCGCCATGAGCGAGAAGCTTGAGTACTCCACCTTTCTGATCCTGCTGGCGCTGGTCACGGCGGTGTTCCTGTACCTGCTTCGGCCGTTTTTCGCGCCGCTCCTGTGGGCCTGCATCATCGCGGTGCTGTTCCATCCAGTCCAGGACTGGCTTACGAGGCGCTGGGGAGAGCGGCCCAACGTCACGGCGCTGGCCACGCTGCTGGCTTGCGTGGTGCTGGTCGTCATACCGGTGTTGCTGCTGCTGGCGTCGTTCCTGCAACAGGGGGTGTCGGTATACGAACAGATTCAAGCGGGCGAGATCCAGCCGGCAAAGTACATCGACAATGTCCGCAGCGCGTTCCCGGCCGTGCAAGCGTTCCTGGAACGCCTCGGCATCGATATGGACACGGTACGTGAGAATGCCACCAACGCAGCGGTGACTGCGAGCCAGTTCCTTGCGCGCAACGCGCTGGCGGTCGGCCAGGGCACCTTCGGCTTCGTGCTCAAGCTTGCGCTGATGCTGTACGTGACTTTCTTCCTGCTGCGCGACGGACGTGTGCTGGTGAACAAGCTGGTGCACGCCATTCCCCTCGGCGACGAGCGCGAGCGCATGCTGTTCACGAAGTTCGCCGAGGTCGCCCGGGCCACCGTGAAAGGCAACCTGGTCGTTGCCGTGGTCCAGGGCGCGCTGGGCGGCCTGATCTTCTGGATCCTGGGCTTGCCCGCGCCGTTGCTGTGGGCGGTGGTGATGACAGTGCTGTCGTTGATCCCTGCCGTCGGCGCCGGCCTCGTCTGGCTTCCCGCGGCAATTTACCTGTACGCGGTCGGCGACTGGGTGTCGGCCACAGTGCTGATCCTGTACGGCGTCCTGATCATTGGCCTGGCCGACAACGTGCTGCGCCCCGTCCTGGTCGGCCGCGACACCAAGCTGCCAGACTGGCTGGTGCTGCTCTCCACGCTCGGCGGAATCGCGATGGTCGGCATCAGCGGCTTCGTCGTCGGGCCGTTGATCGCCGTGCTGTTCCTGGCGTTCTGGCAGATTTTCAGCCGCGAATTCAATCCGCGCACCCAGGACCGCTAGAACGCCGACGACCGAAGTTGCGAACATGGGCGGGCCTGCACCCCGCTTGGGCTTCTAAGGGAGACAGGACTGGGCCAGAATCGGAAGGGGCCCCGGGAGGCGCCGTTTTGTCGTTATACGCTGAACTCAAGCGACGCAACGTCTTCCGTGCCGCCGCGGCCTACGTCGCGGTGGCCTGGCTTCTCATCCAGGTGGCCGAAACGACTTTTCCGGCCTTCGACCTGACCGAACGCGCCCTGCGCACGCTGATCATCGTGCTCGCCGTCGGATTCATTCCAGCCGTCGCATTGAGCTGGGCGCTCGAGATCACGCCCGCCGGCATCAAGTGGGACAGGGATCTCGAGCGCGGCGGCGAGCTGTCCATGCGCACCAACCGCCTGCTCGACCGGGGCATCGTCGTCGTGCTCGCCCTGGGACTTGCCTACTTCGCCCTCGACAAGTTCGTCCTCGACCCGGCCCGTGACGAGACACGTCTCCGCGACGCCCGCCAGAAAGGCCGCACCGAGGCCCTGGTAGAGTCCTATGGGGACCAGTCCATTGCCGTGCTGGCCTTCACCAACATGAGCGCGGATCCCGAGCAAGATTTCTTTGGCGATGGCATGGCCGAAGAAGTGCTGAACCTGTTGGCCCGCATCCCCGAACTCCGGGTCATCTCCCGCTCTTCCGCCTTCACCTACAAGGGCAAGGACGTCAAGCTCAGCCAGGTCGCCCGTGAGCTCAACGTCGCCCACATCCTCGAGGGCTCGGTGCGCCGCTCGGGCAATCGCATCCGGGTCACTGCCCAGCTCATCGAGGCCCGTTCCGACACCCACCTGTGGTCCCGGACCTGGGACCGCGAGCTCGCGGACATCTTCGCTATCCAGGACGAGATCGCCGCCGAGGTGGTTGCAAACCTCAGGATCAGCCTCCTGGGCGAGGTGCCGAAGGTGCGGCGCGTCGACCCGGAGGCCAAGCTGCTGTTCATGCAGGCCAGGCAGACTCTCGACAGCCAACGTGACGGGGCCTACCAGGAAGTCTACGACTTGTTGACGGAAGCGGTCAGGCGGGATGCCGATTACGCAGAGCCGTGGACCGGACTTTCATGGCTCAACTATCGCTGCTTCATGAACAGGTCCCAACGCGGCGGAGATGAATTCTGTTCTGCCAGGCCCGCTGAGGAGTGGCTCGCCCTGGCCATCGAGGCAGGCGACCGCGCGCTGGCCATCGATCCCGACAATCCGACGGCGAATGCTTACCAGGCGTACAGGATCGCGTCCGACCTGGGGGGCGATTTGCAGGCCGCCGCCGACCAGTTCCGGACGGCCATCGACGCTGCGCCCCCCGTCTCGGACGTGGTGCGTTCCGCCAGCATATTCGCGATGCAAATAGGACGTCCGGACCTCGCCATCCGCCTTGGTGAGTACGGAATTGCACGTGATCCCCTGTGTGTAAGCTGCCTGTACCAACTGGGCAAGGCCTACCGGGACGCGAAGCAGTACGCCGAGGCACAGCGAGTGCTCGGCAAGTTCGTTCTGCTGGGGCGCGGCGGCTGGTTCTCGATGGGCGAGGCCCGGCTGCTGGGCGGCGACCCGGCGGGAGCCCTCGAGGCCTTCGAGAATCAACGCCCGCCTGACAATGAGCCGAACGCCGGATACTACGCGGGCTACCTGGCGAGGCGCGCGAGCGCGCTTTATTCGCTGGGCCGGATGGACGAGTTCACGGCTGATCTCGCGACGCTCGAGTCACGCTTCGGCGATGAGGCGCCCGTGGCTGTTGCCGAGGTCCGCGCGTGGACGGGCGATCTCGAGACGGCGTCGACCTGGCTGGAGCAAACACTGGACCGGCAGAAGCTCCCCGGCCACCTGGCCCCGTTCGAACACAACAGCCCGTTCCTTCAGCCGGTTCTCGCCCTGCCACACTGGCAGGAAATCCTGCGAGACTACGGCATAGCCGACGACCAGCTCGCACAGATCGACTTCGAGTTCACCCTGCCGGGAGAATGAATCGTCAGCGCCACCGCGGCGGACCGCTCGTCCCTGGCTATATCCTCACAACAAGATCAGCGAAGCCAGACCGAGGAAGGTGAAGAAGCCCACCACGTCGGTCACCGTCGTCACGAACGGGCCCGACGCCAGGGCGGGGTCGATCCCGGCCCTGTCGAGGGCAATCGGCAGCACGATCCCGGCGAAGGCCGCCGACGCGAGCGTAAGCATCATGGCCATCGCAATCACTACCGCGAGCATGGGCAACCCGAACCAGAAGGCGGCGACGAAGGACATGATGATCCCGAAGGCGCCGCCGTTGAGCACGCCGACGACCACCTCGCGCCACAGGACGCGCCGAGCGTTCTTGCCAGTCAACTCGCGCGTGGCCAGGGCCCGCACGGCCACCGTCATGGACTGCGTGCCGGCATTGCCACCCATGGAGGCGACGATCGGCATCAGCACCGCGAGCGCCACCATGGCATTGATCTCCTCCTTGAACTGCGAGATCACCAGGGAAGCAAAAATCGCCGTCAGGAGGTTGATGAACAGCCAGATAAATCGCCCACGCGTTGTTTCCCAGACCCGGTCGCTGAGTGAGCTGTGTTCGCTGACGCCGGCCAGTCGCAGGAAGTCTTCCTCGTGCTCCTCGTCGAGCACGTTCATCGCATCGTCGATGGTGATCACGCCGACGAGGTGTCCCGCCTCGTTGGTAACCGGCATCGAGATCAGGTGGTACTTGTTGAACAGGTGCGCGACTTCGGCCTCGTCCTCGGCCGCGGGGATCGTACGGAAGCTCTCTTCGGTGACGTCCTTGAGAAGCACTTCGCGCCGCGAGGCCAGCACGCGGCCGAGCGTTGCGTAGCCGGTGGGGCGGTTCTCGGGATCCACCAGGATGATGTGATAGAACTGGTCGGGCAGCCACTCGGCGGAGCGCAGGTAATCGATCATTTCGCCGACACTGAAGTGCTCCGGCGCCGTGACGGTCTCGACCTGCATCAGGCGCCCGGCCGAACCCTCCGGCCAGGCCATGGCGCTCTGGACGGCCTCGCGGTCTTCGGTCTCCAGCGAATCCAGGATGAAGTCCCGCCCGGGCTGGCTGAGATCCTCGAGAATATCGACCAGGTCGTCGGACTCGAGCTCGCGCACGGCCTCGGCCAGGACCGCCGGCGGCAGTACCTCTATGACCTCCTCGCGGATCGACTCGTCGATCTCCGACAGGATGTCGCCTTCGAACTCGGAGGCGTAGAGCCTCAGGAACGTCGTGCGCTGATCGGCATCGACCTGCTCGAGCAGGTCGGCGATGTCCGCAGCGTGGACGGGCTCCAGGGCCGCTTTCAGTGCGCCCGCGTCCTCCGCCTCGATGGCGGCCCGGATCACCTGCCACTGCTCGGGGGTGATTTCGTCAAGGACTTCGACGACGTCCTCGG
Source organism: uncultured bacterium (assembly GCA_965233095.1). Classification (GTDB taxonomy): domain Bacteria; phylum Pseudomonadota; class Gammaproteobacteria; order Steroidobacterales; family XN24; genus XN24. The sequence continues at coordinate 2,565 of CBDDRR010000123.1, read as the reverse complement.
TCTGCTCAGTTTCCTGCATCGCCCCTCTCTCTCCGGGGCATGGCCCCGTTCTACTGCCGACCAGCACGCGCCGGCGGCAATTTGATCATTGTCCTGCGCCAGTCACCACGAGACTGCGGTGCGCGTCAATGGCCCAGGGCTCGCCGGGTGGCCCAAGCGTGCCAGTGATCCCGGAATGCGGCACAATTGTCGCTCCCAACGCATCCTGCACGCGAATGAAACGACGTCCGCCTGGCTGGATTCCCGTGTTCCTGAGCGCGCTGCCCGATATGGTGAAGGCGGCCCGGCCGCGCTATCCCCGCACCTGCCCGATCTGCGGCTACCAGGGGTATTTTGCCCCAGTCGGACGACCGCCCCGCCTCGACGCCAAGTGCCGGCGATGCGGTTCCAAGGAGCGGCACCGGCTGTTCTGGCTCTGGTTCGCCGGCCAGAAGGATAAGCTGGCGGAGCCGATTCTGCACTTCGCGCCCGAGGTGACCCTGTCGGATCGCTTGCGCACTATGTACGCGGATTACCGCACGGCAGACCTCCACAAGGACGCCGACCTCAAGCTCGACATCGAGAACATTGACCTGCCGACCGGCAGCGTCAACACGATCATCTGCAACCATGTCCTCGAGCACGTGGCGGACCGCGCCGCACTCAAGGAGCTGGCCCGCGTGCTGTCGCCGACCGGGCAGCTGATCTGCTCCGTACCGATCGTCGAGGGCTGGGAGAAGACCTACGAGAACGACGCCGTCACGACGCGCGAGGGACGCGTGCAGCACTTCGGCCAGAAGGGCCACGCCCGGTACTACGGGCGCGACTTCCGCGATCGGCTGCGGGAAGCCGGCTTCGCGCACATCGAGGAGATCACGGCGGAAGGCCCGGCGGTCGTCGAGTACGGGCTCTGGCGCGGGGAAAAGGTCTTCATTTGCAGCAAGAGTTAGTGCGGGCAGGCGCGGCTCAGCCGAGCAGCAGGCTCCACCAGGTATAGGCCCCATAGCCGAGCAGCAGTATGCCGCCTTCCAGCCGGCTGACCCGCCGGCCGGTGTGCAGGAACCACACCAGCAACAAGGCGGAGCCGAGCATGATCCACTGGTCGAAGGCCAGGATTCGCGGATTGACCGTCAACGGCTCGACCAGCGCAGTGACACCCAGGATGCCGAGCAGGTTGAAAATGTTGCTGCCGAGGATATTGCCGACCGCCACGTCAGCATGACGTCGCAGTGCCGCCATGACACCGACGGTCAGTTCCGGCAACGACGTGCCTACCGCCACGATGGTGAGCCCGATTACCGCCTCGGAAACGCCGAAACTCTCTGCCATGCCGACCGCCCCGATAATCAGCACGCGTGAACCGGCGATCAACAGCCCCAGGCCACCTGTTGCGGCCAGGATCATCAGCAACAGCGAGCCCGGCAAGGCGGTGATCTCCTGCGATTCCGCTACCAGGACCTCACCGCCCGGTGTGACATGCCCCCTCTCGGTCCAGTAGGCCCAGCCGAGGTACGCCAACAGGCCCGCCAGGAAGGCCAGCCCCTCCAGGCGGCCCAGCAGGCCACCGTGCACCAGCAACAGGAACAGGAGGCTGGCACCCACCATCACCACCGCATCGCGCCGGAGCGCCATGGGATGCACGGCCAGCGGCCTGATGAGCGCGCAAAGCCCCAGGATCAGCAGGATGTTGCCGATATTGCTGCCGACGACGTTGCCGATAGCGATGTCCGGCCGGTCATTGAGTGCGGCATCGAGCGACACGACGAGCTCCGGCGTCGATGTGCCGAAGCCGACGATGAGCAGCCCGCTCAGCAGCGGTGAAATACCCAGGCGGCCGGCCAGCGCCAGGGCACCGCGAATGAGCGCCTCGCCGCCGGCGGTCAACAAGCCGATGCCGAGAAGAATAAGGAAGAAGTGCAGCATCATGGATAACTCAGATTGCGGGGACACTGGCAGCGTGTCGGGAGTCCTGACCGACGGAAAATTCTACCGTAAGCCTTCGTCGGCGATGACCGAGGGGGCTTGACATCCTTTACGTAAAGATTATTATGTTTATCGTAAATTCCTTATCGCGGTTCGTACTGAAAGCGCTTGTCACCACGAAATGAGTATCCGCATCAACCTCGATATCGAGCTGGCCCGGCAGAAGATGTCGCTGACTGAGTTGTCGCAGCGGGTGGGCGTGTCGATGACCAACCTGTCGCTGCTCAAGACCGGCAAGGTCAAGGCGATCCGCTTCAGCACGCTCGAAGCCATCTGCCGCGCGCTGAATTGCCAGCCCGGCGATCTTCTCGAATATGTCGCCGATGAACCTCAAGGAGGCGAACGATGAACCGCGACCACGCCCTGCCCGGCTATACCGCCATTGCTCTCGCGCTGTTGTTCCCGGTTTACTGGATTTCCGCGTTGGGATTCAGTGAGCAATCGTTCGTCGAGTTTTTTCGCGCCGACGTCATGAGTCTTGGCGCACGAGACGTCCTGTTCATCCTGATCGGCGCAATGGAGATCTATATTTACCTGAGCTTGCGCAAGATCCTGCTGCAGCAGCTGCATGGCAACACGCCGGCCGCCCTGTTGCTCCTGATG
>CBDDRR010000122.1:0-5136 GCA_965233095.1 uncultured bacterium | reverse complement strand
CCTGCTGTCGGCCACGCTGCCGGCGATCTCGACGTCGCGGTTCATCGGCCCCGGGTGCATCACGATGGCGTCCGGCTTCGCCAGCGCCAGGCGCTCCGGCGTGAGCCCGAACTCGCGGTGGAAGTCCTCCGGGTCGGGGTTGCGGCTGACTTCCATGCGCTCGCGCTGGATGCGCAGGCACATCACCACGTCGGCGTCGCGCACTCCGGCCTCGATATTGTCGGGCAGCCGCGCGCCGTGGAACTCGGCCGGGTCGGGCGCCAGCGCCGGCGGCGCCACCAGCCTGAGCTCACCGACGCCAAGCGTGGTCAAGGCGTGGTGGGCGGAGCGCGCCACGCGGGAGTGCTGGATATCGCCGGCGATGGTCACCACCAGGTTGCCGAATTCCGCCTTGTGGCGGCGCATGGTGAGCACGTCGAGCAGCCCCTGGGTGGGATGGTTGAGGTGCGACTCGCCGGCGTTCAGCACCGCCACGTGCGGCGCGACGTGATCGCAGATGAAGGCCGGCACCCCGGACTGCGCATCGCGGATGACGAACACGTCCACCTGCATTGCCTGCAGGGTGTACATGGTGTCGAGCAATGATTCGCCCTTGGCCCGCGAGGAGGTGCTGACGTCCAGGCTCAGCACGTCGGCGCCGAGCCGGCGCGCGGCCAGTTCGAAAGAGGCGCGCGTGCGCGTGCTGGGCTCGAAAAACAGGTTGGCGACGGTGCGCCCGGCGAGCCGGTCGTTGCGCGCCGGCAAGTTGCCCGGCGGGGTGAGGAAGCCGTCGGCGAGGTCGAGCAGCGCGACCAGCTGTTCGCGGGGCAGGTCCTTGAGAGTCACCAGGTGGCGGAGGCGGCCGCGTGCGTCGAACTGGGATGCCATGGAGTCCTCAGGTGTGGTTGTCCAGCCAGTCTTGCAGGATCACGGCCGCGGCCGCGCTGTCGATGTCCTTTTTCGCGACCGGCCCGCGACGTCCCGCGCGCCGGTCTTCCTTGAGCCGGTCGTGCGCTTCGGCCGAGCTCAGCCGCTCGTCCACGGCGTCCACCGGCAGGCCGAAGCGCCCGTGCAGGCGGCGCGCGAAGCGCTGCGCCTCGGTCGCGATCGCCTCGCCCGGCGCGCCGTCATTATACGGGACCCCGACCACCAGCCGGGCGGGCCGCCACTCGGCCAGCAGCGCGGCAATGCGGGTCCAGTCCGGCCCGGAATCGGTGGCGTCCAGGGTGGTGAGCGGCCGCGCGTCGCCGGTGAGGGTGTTGCCCACCGCCACGCCGATGCGACGCCGCCCGTAGTCGAAGGCCAGCAGGGTGACCCCGCCGGGCGCCATGCTCAGGCGTGGCCCGCCTCGGAGGACAGCGCCGAGATGCTGACGCCGAGCAGTGCCGCGGCGGACTCCCAGCGGCGCTCGAAGGGGACCGAGAAAATGATATCGGGCGAGGCGGACACTGTCAGCCAGGCATTGTTGGCCATCTCGGCCTCCAGCTGGCCGGCGCCCCAGCCGGCGTAACCGAGCGCGATCACGGCGCGCGCCGGACCCTTGCCCTCGGCGAGGGCCACGAGGATGTCGCGCGAGGTGGTCACGCGCAGTCCGTCCGGCACCGTCAGCGTCGAGCCGAAGTCGTGCTCCTGGTCGTCATGGATGACGAAGCCGCGCTCCGGCTGCACCGGGCCGCCCTGCAGCACCGGCTGGCCGGCCAGCGCCGGGTCATCGACCTTCAGGTCCATCTGCTCGAGCACTTCGCCGAGCAGCATGGGCGTCGGCCGGTTCACGATGATGCCGAGGGCGCCCTCGTCGTTGTGCTCGCACACGTAGGTAACGGTCCGATCGAAGTTCGGGTCTGCCATCGCCGGCATCGCGATGAGGAACTGACCGGTGAGATATTGGCCTTGAGTCATGGGACTAGTATCCGCCCGCGTCCCGGGCGCGGCAAGCTGAGCGCGGCGTCAGTCCGGGGTCGCGCGCAGCGCACCGGGGCTCACCTGGCCCTCGATGAAGCGCCACTCGTAGGCGAAGCGCAGCACGTCGTACTGCGCGCGCACTGCGGGCGGGAAGCGGTCATAGGGGCTGGCGAGGCGCACCAGGTCGATGGCGGCCTGGTCCAGCCCGCTGTGGCCCGAGGACTGCGTGACGCGGACCTCCTGGAGCGTGCCGTCGGCGGACACCGCCACCTCGGGCACCGGGTTGCCGCTGCGGCGGCTGTTCGCCACCGTGGGAAAGTTGAGCGTGCCGATGCGCTCCATGCGTGCCTTCCAGGACGCCAGGTACTCCGCGAACAGGCTTTCGCGCGTGCTTACCGAGACAAAGTACTCGCGCTCGCCGGCGGCGGTTACGCGCGTGACGCCGCCGTCGGGCTGCGCCTGCGCCGGCCGCGGCTCCGCTTCCTCGCGCGCCGGCGCGATGGCCGCCTGCATCCAGGAGTTCCAGGAGGCGACGCGCTCCGCGGCGGCCTCCTCGGGCGTCGGTGGCGTGAAGTCGGGCGCCTCGCCGCGGTCGCGAGCGTCGCTGGCCTCGGGGGCCGGCGGGGTGTCGTAGAACTCCGGCCGGACCTGCTCCTCGACGTTGCCGGCGCCTGCCTGGCTGGCCTGCGCCAGGTATCGCGCATCGTCGGGCACGGGCTGGTCCGGCACCGGGGCATCGAGCAGCGTGACCTCCAGCGTCGGCACCTCGTCGGGCCCGCCGGACTCCGGCGGCGCGAAGCCGACGCCGAGGATGAGCATGCCGTGCACGGCGGCGGCCAGGAAGACCGCCCATGCGAGCCGTTCGCCGGCGACGGCGCTGCTGGCGACGCGGCTCATGCGCGCGCCGTCTCCGGCCCGGAATCGAGCCTCGCCAGCACTGTTGCTGCAATCACACCGCTCACCATACCGAACACCAGCGCCGCGGTCAGCAAAAAGGGCGCCAGGTTCAGCAGCGCGGGGTGCGGGATGAACAGCTTCCAGGCCACCAGCAGCTGCGTGGCCATGTGCGCCAGGGCGGCGCACACGCTGTAGCCGAGGGCGCCGAGCCAGCGCCCGGCGAGCGCCTGCGCCAGCCACAGCACGGCCAGCGCCGCCACGGCGCCGCTGGCGCTCATGATGAAGGTGGGACTGAGAAAGGTGCCGACCAGCAGGCTGCCGGCCAGCACCCGCAGCGCCGCTACCCAGGCGGCCGTGTACCAGCCGTAGCGCAGCAGCACCACCACGGTGACCACGTTGGCGAGGCCCGGCTTGACGCCCGGCAGCGGGCTGGGGAACGCCGCCTCGAGAATGTGGATGGCGATCGCCAGCGCGGCGAAGCCGGCGATCAGCCGGTCGTCGCGGCGCAGCGCTTCAGAAGGAGACGGCATCGTATTCGCGGTCGCCGCCCGTGACCTCGACCACCACCCCGTTCGGCAGGCAGGCCGCCACCTGGCCGCTGCGGGACAGCCAGCCGGCATGCACGCAGTAGCGACCGACACAGGGTGAGTCCGTGAAGCGCACCCGGCCGTCGCGCACTTCCAGTCGGCTGGTGCCGATGCGCCCCTGCACCTCCAGCTCCTGGTCCGCGGACAACGAGAGGCGTTGGTCCGGGGAGCCCGGCGCGCTGAGCTGCGCGTATTCCGCCGGGCCGCCGTCTCGCCACAGCGATGCCCAGGCGGCGCCGACCAGCAGCGCCGCGAGCGCCACCACCACGGCGTCGCCGGGCCGCACCAGGCTCACGGCAGCGCGCGCTCACGCGCCCGCGCGCGCAAGCTCTCGTCAGTGAACCAGACGCGCGGTTCCATCGCCGGCGTCAGCTCGATGTCGCCGCCGGCGAGTACGACCATCACGGCCTCGACGCCCAGCGCGCGCGCCATGGCAGGCCACTCGGCGGGTCCCGCGACCAGCAGCGCGGTGGCTGCGGCGTCGGCGAGGGCCGCGTCGGCGTGCAGGATGGTGACCGAGGTGATGCCCTCGGTCGGGTAGCCGGTGCGCGGGTCGAGGATGTGGTGGTAGTGGCGCCCCGCATGGTCGAAGAAGCGCTCGTAATCGCCCGAAGTGAACACCGCCTCGTCGTCGCGCACCTCGAGCGCCGCCATGACGCTCGGGTCGCGCGGCGCGCGGATACCGATGCGCCAGGCGCGCTCGCCGCGCCGGCCGATGGCACGCAGGTCGCCGCCTGCATTCACGATGGCGTGCTCGATGCCGCGCTCGCGCAGCAGCGCGATGCCACGGTCCACCGCGACACCCTTGAGAAAACCGCCGAGGTCGATCTGCGCGCCCGGGGGGCCGCTGACGACGCCGTCGGGCCCGAGCAGCGTGGGCAGCGGCGCGGTGCCTGCCAGCCGGGTGGCGATCTCCGCGGCCGGTGGCGGCGCCGTGGGGCGATTCTCGTCGCTGGAAAAACCCCACAGTCGCACCAGCGCGCCAATGGCCGGGTCGAACAGCCCGCCGCTGGTCTCGGTCAGCGCGGCTGCCTCGGCCAGCAGCGCCGCCAGGTCAGGGTCCGCCACGGCCGGCTCGCCGGCGGCCAGCGCACGATTCAGCCGGCCGAGCGCACCTTGCCCCCAGGGGTCCCACGCCTCGTGCTGGGCGTGGAACAGCGCCTCGACCTCGCGCGCCGCGGCCTCGGCCACGGCCGGCTCCGCACCCCAGACGGTGACGTCCACCAGCGTGCCCATGGCGGTGAAGCGGTGCCGGTTCTCCTGCTCCTCGGCCGCGCGGCCGCAGCCGGCCAGCAACGCGACCGCCGCCAGCGCCGCCAGCCAGCGCGCCGCGGCCGGCGCCGGGAAAACGCGGCTCAACGAGCCTCCAGGCGGCGCTCGATGGCGTCGAACAGCCGGCCGCAGATGCTGTCGCCGTACTGCCGGTCCAGTTCGCGCACACCCGTCGGGCTGGTGACATTGATCTCGGTGAGCTTGTCGCCGATGACGTCCAGGCCGGCGAACAGGATGCCCTTGTCGCGCAGCACCGGGCCGACCGCGGCACAGATCTCGCGTTCGCGCGGCGTCAGGTCGCGGCCCGCGCCACGTGCGCCGGCCGCCAGGTTGCCGCGGTTCTCGCCCTCCGCCGGGATGCGCGCCAGCACGTGCGGGTAGGGCTCGCCGTCCACCACCAGGATGCGGCGGTCGCCGCCGGCGACGATCTCCGGCACGTAGCGCAGGATCATGGCGTAGCGCTTGTCGTGGTCGGTGAGCGTCACCAGGATCACGCCGG
>CBDDRR010000121.1:0-4613 GCA_965233095.1 uncultured bacterium | reverse complement strand
CGCTTGGCGATGTTGAGCTTCTCGTCCTCGGTGTAGCCGGGGATGCGGATCACTTCCATGCGGTCCAGCAGCGGCGCGGGGATATTCAGGCTGTTCGCCGTGCAGATGAACATGGTCTCGGAAAGGTCGAAGTCGACCTCGAGATAATGGTCGTTGAAGCTCGAGTTCTGCTCCGGATCAAGCACCTCCAGCAACGCGGACGACGGGTCGCCGCGGAAGTCCATCGACATCTTGTCCACTTCGTCGAGCAGGAACAGCGGGTTGCGCACGCCGGTGCGCGACATGTTCTGGATGATCTTGCCCGGCATGGAGCCGATGTAGGTGCGCCGGTGACCGCGGATCTCGGCCTCGTCCCGCACCCCGCCCAGGCTCATGCGCACGAACTTGCGGTTGGTGGAGCGCGCGATGCTCTTGCCAAGCGACGTCTTGCCGACGCCCGGCGGTCCCACCAGGCAGAGAATCGGGCCCTTCTGCTTCTTCACGCGCTGCTGCACCGCCAGGTACTCGACAATGCGTTCCTTGACTTTTTCCAGCCCGTAGTGGTCCTCGTTCAGCACTTCCTCGGCGCGCGCGAGGTCCTTGAGAATGCGCGTGCGCTTCTTCCACGGCGCCTTCAGCAGCCAATCGATGTAGTTGCGCACCACGGTCGCTTCGGCGGACATCGGCGACATCATCTTGAGCTTGCCGAGCTCGGAAACGGCCTTCTCCTTCGCCTCGGCCGGCATGCCCGCGGCCTCGATCTTTTTCTCGAGATCGGCGACCTCGTTGGCTTCATCGTTCATGTCGCCAAGCTCTTTCTGGATCGCCTTCATCTGCTCGTTGAGGTAGTACTCCCGCTGGCTCTTCTCCATCTGCTGCTTGACACGGCCGCGGACGCGTTTCTCGATCTGCAGGACGTCGATCTCGCCTTCGACCAGGGTCATGACCAGCTCGAGCCGCTCACGCAGGCTGGCGGCCTCGAGAACGCGCTGCTTGTCTGACAGGCGCAGCGACATGTGCGCCGCCACCGTGTCAGCAAGGCGGCCGGGATGTTCGATGCCGGCGAGCGACGTGAGGATCTCCGGCGGCACTTTCTTGGAAAGCTTCACGTAGTTCTCGAACTGGGACACGATGGAGCGCGTCAGCACTTCGATCTCGCGCTCATCACGACCGCCCTCGTCCTCCAGCACCTCGATGTCGGCGTTGAAGTACTCGTCCTCGCGCATGTTCTTCAGGGCGACCCGCTGGCCGCCTTCCACCAGCACCTTGACGGTGCCGTCAGGCAGCTTGAGCAGCTGCAGGATGGTCGCCAGCGTACCGACCTCGTAGAGGTCGCCGGCGCCGGGCTCGTCCACGTCAGCCTGCTTCTGGGCGACCAGCACGATCTGCTTGCCCCCCTGCATCGCATGATTGAGGGCCTGGACCGAGCGGTCCCGGCCGACAAACAGCGGGATGACCATGTGGGGATAGACCACGACGTCCCGCAACGGCAGCACGGGGGCGCCGGTTTCGGGGATCGCTGGGGTCTGCGGGGTCTGGGTGCTGTCGTCTGCCACGGTGGGGGGATCCTCGTCAAAGCATTGATTCTGCATGGACCGGCAGAGGCCGACCCAACCTCAGGGGGATATGGGGTCGACGGCGGTGGTTATCAAGAAGACCCCGGCCGGCCGGCAGAGGTTCCGTGCGGGAAGCCGGCCGGAAAACCGGGGTCAAAACCGGGGTCAGAGACACGTTTCCGCGGAAACGTGTCTCTGACCCCGGTTTTCCGGCCCGATCCTGTCCTAGAACGCGGACCCTGCGGGGCGCTTTTCGTCGCGCCGGGACTCGTCGGATTCGTACAAGATGTACGGCTTGTTCTCGCCGTTGACGACCGATTCATCGACCACCACCTTGGAGACGTTCTCCATGGAGGGCAATTCGTACATCGTGTCGAGCAGCACAGTCTCGAGAATCGTGCGGAGACCGCGGGCGCCCGTCTTGCGGGCCATGGCCTTGCGGGCGAGCGCACGCAGCGCGTCGTCGCGGAACTCGAGCTCGGCGCTCTCCATCTCGAACAGGCGCCGGTACTGCTTGGTGAGCGCGTTCTTCGGCTCGATGAGGATCCGCACCAACGCGTCCTCGTCCAGCTCCTCCAGCGTCGCGACCACCGGCAGGCGGCCGACGAACTCGGGGATCAGGCCGTACTTGATCAGGTCCTCCGGCTCGACGTCGTGGAACAGCTGGCCGGCGGTCTTCTGCTCCTTCTCGCCCTTCACCTCGGCAGCAAAGCCGATGCCGCTCTTGGCGGAGCGGTTGGAGATAATCTTTTCCAGCCCGGCGAACGCGCCGCCGACGATGAACAGGATGTTGCGCGTATCCACCTGCAGGAATTCCTGCTGCGGGTGCTTGCGGCCGCCCTGCGGCGGCACCGAGGCGATGGTGCCCTCGATCAGCTTGAGCAGCGCCTGCTGCACGCCCTCGCCGGACACGTCGCGCGTGATCGACGGGTTGTCCGACTTGCGCGAAATCTTGTCGATCTCGTCGATGTAGACGATGCCGGTCTGCGCCCGCTCGACGTCGTAATCACACTTCTGCAGCAGCTTCTGGATGATGTTCTCGACGTCCTCGCCGACATAGCCCGCCTCGGTGAGGGTCGTGGCATCGGCGATCGTGAACGGCACGTTCAACAGGCGCGCCAGGGTCTCCGCCAGCAGCGTCTTGCCGCAGCCTGTCGGGCCGATCAGCAGGATGTTGCTCTCCGCCAGCTCCACCCCGTCGCCGCGACCGCGGTCGCTGCTGCGGTTTTCGAGGCGCTTGTAATGGTTGTAGACGGCCACCGACAGGACTTTCTTGGCCGCGGACTGGCCGATGACGTACTGGTCGAGGACGGCATTGATCTCATGCGGGCGCGGCAGCTTGCTCTTGCCCGGCTCGCTCTTGTCCTCGAGCTCCTCGCGGATGATGTCGTTGCACAGCTCGACGCATTCGTCGCAGATGAACACGGAGGGGCCGGCAATGAGCTTGCGCACCTCGTGCTGGCTTTTGCCGCAGAAGGAGCAGTACAGCAGCTTGCCGTCTTCGTGCTTGCCGCGGGAATCGTCAGCCATGCGTGGACCTCGAGATACGGAACGGTTGCCGGGGGGCCGGGCCCTTACTGGCAGGGCTTATATAGCATGGGGCCAATACCGGCTGCAAAGCGCGCCCCGAGGCGGCGCTCAGCCCTGCAGCGAGAGCGCCTCGCCCCGGCGGGTGAGCATGCGGTCGACCAGCCCGTAGGCCACGGACTCGTCGCCGCCCATGAAAAAGTCGCGATCCGTGTCCTGGGCGACCTTTTCCTTGGGCTGCCCGGTGTGGTGCGAAAGGATCTCGTTGAGCCGGTCACGGATCTTCAGCACCTCGCGGGCGTGAATGTCGATGTCCGAGGCCTGGCCCTGGAAGCCGCCGAGCGGCTGGTGGATCATGATGCGCGAGTGCGGCAGGCAGAAGCGCTTGCCGTGCGCGCCGCCGGCCAGCAGGATGGCGCCCATGCTGGCCGCCTGGCCCACGCAGATGGTCGACACGTCCGGCTTGACGAACTGCATGGTGTCGTAGATCGACATGCCGGCGGTGACCACGCCGCCCGGCGAGTTGATGTAGAGGTGGATGTCCTTGTCCGGAATCTCGGACTCCAGGTACAGGAGCTGGGCGACGACCAGGTTCGCCATGTGGTCCTCGATCGGCCCGACGACGAAAATGACCCGCTCCTTGAGAAGCCGCGAGTAGATGTCGTAGGCACGCTCGCCCCGCGCGGTCTGCTCCACCACCATCGGGACGAGATTCAACGCCTTGGTCGTCATTCCTTACACTCCGGTGCCGCGTGGTCGCGACGCTGCCTGCCTACAAGTATCCGAACCGGGCACAGGGCGCAAGCGCGGCGCGGCTCAGGCCTGCCCCTGGTTCATCAGCTCACTGAACTTGATCGATTTTTCTGTGATTTTCGCGCGCTCGAGCAACCAGTCGACGACCTGCTCCTCCATCACCGCGGTCTCCACCTGGGACATCAGCTCGGGGTTGCTCCGATAGATCTTGACGACCGTCTCGACGTCGCCGTAGCTCTCGCCGATCTGCTGCAGCCGCTGCTGCACCTGGGCCGGGTCGACCCGGATCTCGTGCTTGCGCACGATTTCGCCGATCAGCATGCCGAGCGCAACCCGGAATCTCGCCGGCTGCTCGAAGGGCTCGCGCGGCGGCAGCTCCGTGGCGTCGTCGGGCTTGGCGTTCGGGTTCATCCGCCGGGCCATGTCCTGGCGCAGGCTCTGGATCTCCTGCTCGACCAAGGCGACCGGGATATCGAACTCGTGGGCCGCCACCAGCTTGTCGAGGACCTGGCGCTTGACGGTCTCGCGTACCCGCTGGCGCATTTCCTCGCGCATGTTCTCCTCGACCTCGGCCCGGAAGCGCCCCACGTCGCCATCCTCGATGCCGAAGGCGCGGCAGAAGGCCTCGTCCACCTCGGGCAGCCTGGAGGCCTCGACCTTGCGGGCCTTGACCTGGAACTTGGCTTTCTTGCCGGCAACGTCCGCCGAGCCGTAATCCGCCGGGAATTCGACCTCGATGGTGCGCTCCTCACCGGCCCGGATGCCCTGCAGGCCGGCCTCGAAGTCCTTCAACATGCG
>CBDDRR010000120.1:0-3195 GCA_965233095.1 uncultured bacterium | reverse complement strand
CCAGAGGTAGTCGCTGTCGCCGGCGAGCAGGGTGTTGTCGAGATCGAAGATGGCAAGGCGCATAGGGCGCGAAGTGTCGGCGTTCCGATGCGCCGTTTCCAGCGCCCCTTGAATACCCGCCGGCCGGGTGGGCGATGCGGGTCGACCGCCTGCGGCGCGCGATGGATCGGCTGCGCGGGCGCACGCCCGAGCCGCACGCCCCCAATGCGCACTGGGCGGCATTCCAGCTCACCGGCTCCGGGTACTGAGCTAGGGTGGGGAGGATGTGCGCCCTGGCGACTTTGACAGGACAGGACGCCCGTGCAGAATCGTCCGCACGCTCCCGTGTCGCGCGCGCTCGTGATCGATTCAGACGGCTTCCGTCCCAATGTCGGCATCATCGTGGCCAACCAGGCCGGCGAAGTGCTGTGGGCCAAGCGCGTGCGCCAGGACGCCTGGCAGTTCCCGCAGGGCGGCATCCAGTACGGCGAGTCGCCCGAGCAGGCCATGGCCCGCGAGCTGCACGAGGAGCTGGGGCTGACGCTCGGGGATGTGGAGGTGATCGGATCGACCGTGGGCTGGTACAGCTACCGCCTGCCGAGCCAGTACGTGCGGCGCGGTCGCGGGCGCACCTGCATCGGGCAGCGCCAGAAGTGGTTCGGCCTGCGCCTGGTCGGACCGGAAAGCCACGTCCGCTTCGACGCCGGCCCCCAGCCCGAATTCGAAGGCTGGCGCTGGGTGGACTGGTGGTTGCCGCTGAGTGAAGTCGTCGAGTTCAAGCGCGAGGTCTACCGCGGCGCGCTCAACGAACTGGCCCCGCTGTTCAGCATCCCGCCGCGTCCGTCGCACGCCACGGCCGATGCGGCCTAGCGCATGGCTGGGGGCGTGCGCGCTGCTGCTCCTGGTGAGCAGTTGTGCGACCTTGAACGAATCCGAATGCCGGACGGCCGACTGGTACCAGATCGGCGTGCGCGACGGCACCGAGGGCCACGCGCGCACGCGGCTGGAGGATCACCGCAAGGCTTGCACCGAGTTCGGCCTCGCCTCCGACGACGCGGCCTGGAGGGATGGCTACCAGACCGGGCTGCTCGATTACTGCACCGTGGACAACGGCTACCGCGTCGGCCGTCGCGGCGGCTACTACTACCGGGTCTGCCCCGCGCAGGACGAGGGCGCGTTCGTCGCGGCCTACGACCTCGGCAAGGAAACCTACGACGTGGAACGCGAGCTCGCCGAGCACGAACGTCGCGTGCAGGCGCTCCAGGAGCGCCTGGTGAGCGACAAGATCGACGATGGCACGCGGCGGGAAGTCCGACGCCAGCTCTCCGACCTCTACGATCGCGGCCATTGGCTGCGCCGTTCGCTCGACCGGCTCGAGAACGAGTGGCGGCGGCGGTCGTGACGGCGCCCGTGCTGGCGCCGGGGCGATCGTCCCGGCGGCCACCCCGGAGACGCTGAGCCGTGATGCTGACCATACCGGACCTGCTGACCCCGACGGAGCTGGCGGAATGCCAGTCGGCCCTGCAGCAGGCGACGTGGGTGGATGGACGTGGCACCGCGGGGCACCTCGCGGTCAAAGCCAAGAACAACCGGCAGCTCGAGCCCGGGAGTGCGCTGGGCGAGAAGCTCGGGGCCCGGGTGCTCGAGGCGCTGTCGCGCAACGCGACCTTCATGTCGGCCGCGCTGCCGCTGAAGGTGCTGCCGCCGCGCTTCAACCGCTACGAGGGGGGCGAGCATTACGGCGATCACGTCGACAGCGCGGTGCTCAGCGTGCCGGGCAGCGCACACCGCGTGCGTTCGGACATCTCGGCCACGCTGTTCCTGAGTGCGCCGCAGACCTACGAGGGCGGCGAGCTGGTCGTGCGGGACACGTACGGCGAGCAGCGCGTGAAGCTGGCCGCCGGCGCGCTGGTGCTGTATCCCGGCACCAGCCTGCACCACGTCACACCGGTCACCTCCGGTGTGCGGCTGGCCTCCTTCTTCTGGGTTCAGAGCCTGGTGCGGCTGGACGTGCAGCGTGTTCTGCTCTACGACCTCGACCTGTCGATCCAGCGACTGCGCCGTGCCGGCACCGACCCGGCCGAGGTCGCGAACCTGACCGGCGTGTACCACAACCTGCTGCGGCTCTGGTCGGAGACCTGAGCGTGCTGCCACCCCTGCAGAAGATTCCCCCGCACGTGGTGGCGCTGGCGGATTACGAGCCGCTGGCGCGTGAACGCATGACGGCCGCCGCCTGGGCCTATCTTTCGGGCGGCGCCGCGGACGAGATCACGCTGCACCGGAACCGCGCGGCGTTCGATGGCCTGCGACTTCAGAACCGCGTGCTGCGTGACCTGGCCGGCGGCGACACGCGCTTGTCGCTGCTGGGCCGGGCCTTCGATCACCCGATCCTGCTCGCGCCGGTGGCCTTCCAGCGCCTCGCGCACGGTGACGCCGAACGCGCCGCGATCACGGGCGCTGCGGCCCTGGGTGCCGGCGTGGTCGTCAGCACCCAGGCCAGCGTGCCGATCGAGGAACTGGCGGCGCTGGCGCGCGCGCCGGCCTGGTTCCAGCTCTACGTTCAACCCGACCGCGACTTCACGCTGGGCCTGGTGCGTCGCGCCGAGGCCGCCGGTTACGCGGCGCTGGTGGTGACCGTCGACGCCCCCGTCAACGGCCCGCGCAATCGCGAACAGCGCGCGGGGTTCAGCCTGCCGCCCGACGTCCGCGCGGTGAACCTCGACGGCCTGCCACCGGCGCCGTCGCACACGGTGCGCGCCGGCCAGGGCACGCTGTTCAGCGGGCCGCTGCTGTCGCAGGCGCCGACGTGGAAGGACATCGCGTGGCTGCGCGATTCCACCGCGCTGCCGGTGGTCCTCAAGGGCGTGGTGTCGCCGGACGATGCGCGGCGCGCGCTCGACGTGGGAGTGTCGGCGCTGATCGTCTCCAACCACGGCGGGCGTACGCTGGACACTCTGCCCGCGACGATCGAGGCATTGCCCGCGGTGGTGCAGGCGGTCGGCGGACGTGCGCCGGTGCTGCTGGACGGCGGAATCCGGCGGGGCACCGACGTGCTCAAGGCGCTGGCGCTGGGCGCGGCGGCGGTGCTGGTCGGCAGGCCCTACGTGCACGGGCTGGCCGCCGCCGGCGCGGTCGGCGTGGCGCACGTGCTGCACATCCTGCGATCGGAGTTCGAGGTGGCGATGGCGCTCACCGGCTGCCGCGACCTTGCGTCGA
>CBDDRR010000119.1:0-2760 GCA_965233095.1 uncultured bacterium | reverse complement strand
GGTCGATGATGTCGCGGATCTGGCCGCTGCTGACGTAGGCCTTGAAGTAGGTCTTGATGGCCGGCATGGCGGCGGCCTCGCCGGGCTTGGCGTCGGCGACGAACTTGGCGAATTCCTCTTCCAGCAGCTCGTCCCTGGATTTGAAGCGAGGAATCAGGCCGAAGATTTTTTCCAGAATTTCGCGCAGCGTGAGGCGGCGATCCACGGCGGCGGCCCGGCGCAGCTTGTCGAGGTTGTAGAACTCCTCGGGCTTGTCGAAGACTTCGCGGTTGACGTAGTCGATCACCTGATCCCAGTGCCCGGCCTCCACGGCGGCGACGATGTCGGCGTTCTCGCGCACGCTGTCTTCGAAGCGCGCGAAGAACATGCGGTCGATCTTCATGCCGTCGTGGCCGATGGTCTCTTCCTTGATGCCGGCCAGGATGTCGGTGCCCAGGTGCTCGTAGTTGCCGTCGTAGGTCACCGCGCCGGTGTCGCGGCCGTCGTCGGCGCTGTGCATTCGGGGACGCGGCAGCTTCAGCACCTCGTCGTAATTGAACTCGGTCTCGAAGTATTCGCAGTTGGCAAAAAAGTCGAACAGCTTGAAGGCGGTTTTCTCGGGCCGGGTGACGCCAGCCTCGATGGCCTCGTCGAACAGTTGCTCGCGAAAGTCGTGCTTGCGGGTGCCACGACCCTTGATCTGGATGAAATCCGTCGGCGAGAAGATCGGCCGCAGCAGGCCCAGGTTCAGGATGTCCGTGCAGTCGTAGCCGGTGGTCATCATGCCCACGGTCACGCACACCCGCGCCTTGCTGGTCTTGTAGGCGGGGATGAAATTGCCGGCGCCGAGCAGGTTGTTGTTGGCAAAGTTGATGGTGAACTGCTGGGCGTCCTGAATCTGGGAGGTGACCTGCACGGCGAAGTCCGACTGGTATTTGCCGGGGAACATCCGGTCGGCCATCTGGTTGAGGATCTGCGCCAGCTTGGCGGCGTGGTGCTGGCTGACGGCAAAGACGATGGATTTGCCGATCTCGCCGCTGACCGGATCGCGCAGCGCGTGTTCCAGAAAGGTCTTGCAGAAAAGCTGGTTGGTGGCGTCGGAGAAAAAGCGCTTCTCGAACTCGCGCTGCTTGAAGGCCTCTTGCTGGTCCTCGCCGGTGTCGTCGGTGACGGTGACGATGAAGCCCTCTTCCGAAAGCAGCTCGGTGGTGACGTCGGTACGGGCGTCGACCACGGTGGGGTTGATCAGATAGCCGTCCTTGACGCCATCGAGCAGCGAGTAGCGGAAGGTCGGCTGGCCCGCTTCGCAGCCGAAGGTGCGGTAGGTGTCCAGCAGCAGGCGGCGTTCGGCCTCGCGCGGATCGCGGCTGCCCGGCTTGGCGCTGTCGAAACGGCGCAGGTAGTCGCGCGGCGTGGCGGTGAGGCCAAGCTTGTCGCCGACGAAGTAATCGAATACGGCGCGGGCGTTGCCGCCGATGGAGCGGTGCGCCTCGTCGGAAATCACCAGATCGAAGTCGGTCGGCGAGAACAGGCGCTGGTATTTGTTGTTGAACAGCAGCGACTGCACGGTGGTGACGACGATCTCGGCGCGGCGCCAGTCATCGCGGTTTTCCTTGTAGATGACGGTCTGGAAATCGGCGGACAACAGGCCCGCAAAGGTCTTTCTGGCCTGGTCTTCGAGTTCGAGGCGATCGACCAGAAACAGCACCCGCCGGGCGTTGCCGGAGCGCAGGTACAGCTTGATGATGGCGGCGGCGGTGAGGGTCTTGCCGGTGCCGGTGGCCATCTCGAACAGGAAGCGGTCCCTGCCCTCGCCGACCGCCCGTTGCAGGGCATGGATGGCCTGGAGCTGGTAGGGCCGCAGGAAGCGCAGCTTGTTGGCCTGGATGTAGGCCGGGCGCTCGGCCGCGTTCTTCCAGCCGGCTTCCGCCTGGTAGTTGGGGTGCTGCGTGAGGACGATATAGTCGTCAGCGACTTTTTCGTCCGTCAGCCGCGCCGGGTTGGGCGTGACCTTCTGGTAGCCGACCACCGACTCCGGGGTGGGAAAGGCGGTGATGACATGGGGATTGCCGCGCTCCAGGTCCCAGAAGTAATGCAGGTTGCCGTTGGAGAGGATGACGAAGCGGCAGTTCTGCGCGCGGGCATATCTGCGCGCCTGCTCCTTGCCGACCAGCGGATTTTTGTTTTCGGCCTTGGCCTCCAGCACCAGCAGCGGAAAGCCCTTGGCATCCAGCAGCAGGAAATCGACGTAGCCCTTGCCGGTGGTCTCGAAGTCGTTGCCGAGTGCGTCGAGATCCTGGGATTTGAGCGCGACGCCGGGCTCAAGCCTGATATTGGCCGGCAGCGCCCCGTCGGCGAAGAAGCGCCAGCCGGCGGCTTCGAGCAGCCGGTTGATCTTGATGCGGGCGGTGGCTTCCTTCACGGGCGCCCGGGGCCGGCAGGCGTGCCCTCGCCACGCACCAGCCGTCCCGGCCGGGCGCCGGTGGGTTCGCCTTCGCAGAAGGTTTCGGTGCCGGCCACGAAGGTGTGGGCGTAACCCTCGGCGCGCTGGAGCACGCGTTTGCCGCCGCCGGGCAGGTCGTAGACCACTTCGGGCATGCGCACGCGCAGGCGCTCGAACTCGATCAGGTTGAGGTCCGCCCGCATCCCCGGCGCAATCAGGCCGCGGTCGTCCAGGCCGTAGGCGAGCGCGGTGTCGCGCGTTTGCTTCTTGACCAGAAACTCAAGCGCCAGGCCGGGGCCACGGCGGCGGTCGCGCGCCCAGTGGGTGAGCAGCGTGGT
>CBDDRR010000118.1:0-7963 GCA_965233095.1 uncultured bacterium | reverse complement strand
CACGACATGAGTCCTGCCCGCCTCGCAATCCTGCTCGTCTGCGCCGCCGCGTGCGCGGTGCCCGCCGCGCGCGCCTGCAATCCCGATCCGCCCCGGCTCCCGATACTGCAGGGCTTCCCCTACGATGCGACGGCGGCGAAGTTCCTGCTTCGGGATGCAAGCTCCGTGGTGGCGGCGCGCCTCGAGCTCAAGCTGGAGCTCAAGGATTCGTCGGCCGGCCGCGTCGGCAGCGATTACGTCTTCGGGGTGCTGGAGGGCTGGCGCGCGGAGACGCCGCGCCAGCTCACCATCGGCGGCTACTGGGTGGATTGCGCCATCGAGCCGCGCCAGGGGCGGGTTTTCCTGCTCTACCTGGACGGTGAGCGCCTGCTGCACGCGGTGCCGGTGAGTGAGCTGGACTTCGAGATCGAGCTGCTTGGCGAGCCCGACTGGTTCTATGACGTGCGCGGCCGACTGGTGCGCGGGCCGGAGGAATAGCGGCCGCATGCACCTCGTCGTCGTCCGTTTCCTGCTCGGCCTGGCCGTGCTGGGTGGCGCCTGCGCCGTGCAGCCCGCTCGCGCGGCCGAGGACGTGGCCGACGCCGCGCAGCCGCTGGTCGTGGAGAGGGAGCTTGAGGCGAACCTCGACAGCGCCACGCTGGGCCAGGTCGAGATCCTGCGCCTGCTGGTGAGCGCCGCGCGCATCATGGACGCGCTGTATCGCGAGCAGGTCGAAGGGGAGGGTTTCTACCCGGCCGACATGAGCCGGGAGGAGTTCGACGCCTGGGCCGATCCCGCGGCGGCCGACCCGCATACGGTGGTGCGACGTGATGCGACCGGCGCGCTGCAGGCCGTGCCCTACCATGAGGCATGGCCGCGCGAGCTCGGCCAGGCGGCAAGATTGCTGGCGCAGGCCGCCGAGCTCAGCGCCGACGAGAGCCTGCGCAATTACCTCACCCAGCGCGCCCGGGCGCTGATCACCGGCGACTACGCCCGTGCCGAGGCCGCCTGGCGGGCGATGCGCTACAGCGACCTGGACGTGCTGATCGGCCCGATGTTCCGCGACGCCGACCGTCGCTTCGGCCTGAAGTCCGGCTTCGGCGCCTACGTGATGCTGCGCGACTG
The DNA here is from genome assembly GCA_965233095.1 of uncultured bacterium. Lineage (GTDB taxonomy): Bacteria > Pseudomonadota > Gammaproteobacteria > Steroidobacterales > XN24 > XN24. The sequence continues at coordinate 6,859 of CBDDRR010000118.1, read as the reverse complement.
GGGCTGGGGCGCGCGCCTCGCGGCCTACACGGTGTTCCTGCCGCGCGTACAGGCCAGCCTGCCGGTGTCGGAAGCCTTCAAGGCGGAGGTCCCGGACGTCGACATGAAGGTGGCCGTCTACGACCTGCTGTTCCACGCCGGTTACGGTGCGGCGCGCGCCGATTCCGTCACGCCCGAGGAGCTCGGCGAGCCGCGCCTGCGCTTGCGCCAGGGGCCGCAGCGGCTGCAGCTGCGCAACGTCACCCGGGCCCGCTTCGACGCGCTCGTGCAACCGGTGGCCGACGCCCTGATCGTGCCGGAGCAGCGCGGCCACGTGCGCTTCGAACCGTTCTTTCTCAACACCATGTTCCACGGCATGGCCCACGGCCTCGGCATGCGCGAGACCGTCGCCGCGCGCGGGCCGGTGAGCGAGGCGCTGCGCGAGCACGCCGACACCATCGAGGAGCTCAAGGCCGCGGTGCTGTCGCTGTGGCTGGCCAACTGGCTGCACGCCAACGGCGAGATGCGCGGCACGGCACCGATGGACCACTACGCCAGCCTGCTGGCCGGCGTATTCCGCGCGGTGCACATCGACGTCGACAGCGCCGCCGGGCGCGCCCACATGCTGCTGTTCAACTACTTTCGTGACTGGGGCGCCTTCCGGCGGGACGCCGCGACCGGCCGCTACCGTGTCGACGCCGCCGACATCGGCCCGGCGATCGCCGCGCTGGCCGCGCAGGTGCTGACGATCCAGGGCAGCGGCGACTATGACGGCGCCGCCGAGCTGATCGGCGCGTTGGCCGAGCCGCGGGCCGAGTTTCGCGCGGATCTCGAGCGGCTGGCCGCGGCCGGTATTCCCGCCGCCGTGGCCTTCCGCCAGCCCGACGAGCTGCCGGGATTGTGAAGCGCCGCGCAGTTGCGGTGTTTCGCCGGTCCGCGCGCGCCACTAGAATACTGGCCCATGAGCCAATTCCTCGCAGGCGCCGGGTGAAAGTCGCGGGCCGCATCGCGGTGCTGGTCGCGGCATGCTGCTGCCTCGCCGGGATCGCCGCCGCCGACATGGCGGTCCCGACTGCGGCCGGCGACGCGTTCCCGTTGGCCGATCACGTGATCGTGCGCAAGGGTGAGCGCCGCCTGGAGCTGCTGCGCAACGGCGAGGTGTTCAACAGCTTTCCCATCGCGCTGGGCGGTGCGCCCGAGGGCCACAAGGAGCGCGAGGGTGACCAGCGCACGCCGGAAGGCACCTACCGGCTTGACCTGCGCAATCCGAACAGCGCCTTCTTTCTCGCCATGCGCGTGTCCTATCCCAACGAGGAGGACATCCGCCGGGCGCGCGCCCGTGGCTTGAACCCGGGCAACAACATCATGATCCACGGCCTGCCCAACGAGCTGCGCTACCCGAGTCGTCACTACCTCTACGAGGACTGGACCGACGGCTGCATCGCGGTGAGCAACTCCGCCATGATCGACATCTGGCTGTCCGTGCCGGATGACACGCCGATCACCATCCTGCCGTGAGCGCGGCCGGCATGTCGCAATGACTGACAGGCTCTCCGACTCGATCATCGTCTCGCCGGTCGGCAGCATGGACCTGCTGTCGCAGCTCGAGGTGGCCAAGCTGCGCGACATCGGCAGCAACGGCCTGCGGGAGCGTTTCCGGCGCTGCGCGCTGGCGGTGCTCAACACCGGCAGCACGCTGGATGACGCGCGCGCCGTGTACGAGCGCTTTGCCGACTTCGAGATCGAGCTGTTGCAGGTGGAGCGCGGCATCCGGCTGCGCATGAAGAACGCCCCGGCCCAGGCCTTCGTCGACGGCGAGCTGATCCAAGGCATCCGCGAGCACCTGTTCGCGGTGCTGCGCGACGTCATTTACGTCAGCACCGAAATCGAGGGCCGCAACGGCCTCGACTCGCCGGCCGCGGTCACCGACGCAGTGTTCCAGATCCTGCGCAACGCCCGCGTGCTGAAGACACGCACCCTCCCGGACCTGGTGGTGTGCTGGGGCGGCCACTCCATCGGCCGCGAGGAGTACGACTACTCGAAGAGCGTCGGCTATCACCTCGGCCTGCGCGGGCTGAACATCTGCACCGGCTGCGGCCCGGGCGCCATGAAGGGCCCGATGAAGGGCGCCGCGGTGGCGCACGGCAAGCAGCGCGTGCGCGACGGCCGCTACGTCGGCATCACCGAGCCGGGAATCGTCGCCGCGGAGGCGCCTAACCCGATGGTCAACGAGCTGGTGATCATGCCGGACATCGAGAAGCGCCTCGAGGCCTTTGCGCGCTTTGGCCACGGCATCGTCATCTTCCCGGGCGGCGCAGGCACCACCGAGGAGCTGTTCTACGTGCTCGGGGTGCTGCTTAATTTCGCCAACGAGGAACTGCCGTTTCCGCTGGTGCTCACCGGCCCGGCGTCATCGGCGGAGTATTTCAGGCAGATCGACGAGTTCCTGCGCGGCACCATCGGGCCGGCCGCCACGCAGCGCTACCAGGTGATTCTCGACGACGCCGAACAGGTGGCGCGCGTGATGCGCTCAGGTCTCACGCAGGTCAAGGAGTACCGGCGCGAGAAGGGCGACGCCTGGTACTTCAACTGGCGGTTGCGCATCGAGAGCGAGTTCCAGCAGCCTTTCGTCCCGACCCACGAGGCGATGGCCGGGCTCGATCTCAGCCTTGACCAGCCGCCGCACCAGCTGGCCGCCAACCTGCGGCGCGCTTTTTCAGGCATCGTCGCCGGCAACGTCAAGGATGACGGCATCCGGCGGATCGAGGAGCACGGGCCGTTCGACCTGCATGGGGACCCCGAAGTGATGCGGCTGATGGATCGCCTGCTGGAGTCCTTCGTCGCCCAGCAGCGCATGCGGCTGCCGGGCGCCGAGTACCGTCCCTGCTACCGGCTGGTCGCCTGACGCCGACCTGCGCCGGGGGCGCGTGACCCCCTTCACATTCCGGTAACACGGTGCCGCGCAGGGCGGTGGCGCTGTGATGCGGGTCACGGTGCGGGCAGCGCTCCGCCGCCTATTCTGGCGGCCATTCGCAGCACAAGGACGCCACCCATGGCCGGACCAGACAGCAAGCGGCGCCCCCGCCGGACGCGCTTGCCGATCCTGCCGCCGCCGCTGCCGGAGCATGCTGCCGGCCGGGGCGCCGTGGGCCTCAGGGCAGGCGTCGGCGGCGAGGATTCCATTTACACACTCAGGGGTTACAAGGCCTGGGCGGCGCGCGTAAAGGCGGCCTGGGATGCCGAGTCCTGAAAACATGACGCCGCCAGGTGCCGCCGAAACGCGGCGTGACGCGGCCCGCCAGGGGAGTGACAGGGTTGATCAATGAACCCGCCGAAGAACAGGCGGCCCAGCAGCTCAAGGGGCGAACGCTGGACGCCTGGTCGTGGATCGCGCGCGCCCGCGAGGCCGCCGCGAAGGCCGTTGCGCCCTCACCGCAGGCCGCCGATGGCACCGATGGGAGGGCGGCGGAGCCACGCCCTGCGTCGCCCGACCGGGACCTGCCGGCCGATTGACGTGACCGCCCCGGCGCGCGCCGTCGAGAAGGGTGCCCGCCGATGCCGCTGATCGTCCTGCTCCTGCTGCTGCCGTTGCTGGCCTGGGTCGGCTGGCTGGCCCGCGCGCGGCGACTGCGTCGCGAGCGGCGCGACCGTGTGCGCGAGGTGCTGCTGCAGGCCAACGTCGGCGGCGACCGCTTCAATGCGGAATCCGTCGAGGGCCTGCCCGATCCCGCCGCCCGCTACTTGCGTCACACGCTGGCTCCGGAAGCGCCGCTGGCGCGCTCGGTCGATGTCCGCCTGAGCGGCAGCCTGCGGGTCGCGGCGGATGACTGGGTGCCGTTCGAGGCCCGGCAACGCATCTGCGCGGAACGCGGCTTCATCTGGGAGGCGCGCATCGCCGTGCTGCGGCGGCTCGGCGTCGAGGGCGCGGACTGGCTGTTCGGCGACGAGGCCGGCATCGAGTATGCGCTCGAGGACTGGTTGCCGGTCGTGGGGCAGCACGGTCCGGAAACGGCGCGCTCCGCGCTCGGCCGGCTCATGGTGGAACTCGTCTGGCTGCCGTCGGCGCTCACGCCGCAGCGCGGCGCGCACTGGGCGCGTGGCGACGCGGACCGCGCGGTGGTCACGCCGTCCGGCGGCAAGACGCCGATGACCATCGCGGTGGGCGACGACGGCCGGCTGCGCGAGGCGAGCATCGTGCGTCGCCGCGTGTCCGCGAACGGCGAGACGTCGATAGCGCCCTACGGCATCAGTGTCGATGAAGAAGAGCGCTGGGGGGAGTTCGTCGTGCCGGCGCGGCTTACCGCGGCGTGGGGCATCGGCACCGACGATCGCCATGACTTCATGCGCATCACGGTCGACGACCTGCGCTGGCTGTGAGGCTGCTGCAGCGTTTTCGCGAATCCTGTCACGGTATCGGCGCCAGCGCCGTGGCAGCTTTAACGTCACTTGATCGTGTGCCGGGAGCCGCCGCTTGGAAGTAATGCTGCAATGGGCCGATGACCTCGACGACCTGCTGGCCGCCGGCCTGCAGCTGGTCGAGGCCTACGGCTATCGCGTGCTGGGACTGGCGGGCGTCGCCATGGCGGGCGTTTCGGGTATCGCGATCGGGCTCGGCGTCGGCGTCCTGTGGGGATGAGGTCATGATCGGCAAACTGCTTCATGGCCGTGAACTGCCGGCCGAGATCCTCGATGACGAGCGCAGCTGGCAGGGGGACCACGACCCTTACCTCGGCAAGCTCGCGCACGAGGGCCGCAAGCACCGCGAGGCGCCGCCACAGCGCGGGCCGCGCCTTTCCGGGCCGGCCGACGACGGGGATTCCTACCTCGCCGACCTGGTCCACCGGCGCCAGGCCGACAGCGACTAGCAAGGCGCGCCGCTTGCGCGCCCGGCGGGCGCTGCACTATGGTGCGGGCTCCGTTTTCCAGGAGCATCACGATGCGCCGTTTCGCCTTGCTGATCGCCACCCTGTCCGCGCCCACCCTGCACGGTTGCGCGCCGCCCGCCGACAATCCCACGGAGGCCCCCATGGAAGCTCCCACTGAACTGGTGATCACCGAGCTCGCCGCCGGCGAGGGCGCGGCCATCGAATCCGGCAGCACCGCCGTGATGCACTACACCGGCTGGCTGTTCGACCCTGCGGCTCCTGAGGGCAAGGGCGCCAAGTTCGACAGCTCGCGCGACCGCGGCCAGCCGTTCCGTTTCCCGCTTGGCGCCGGCCGCGTCATCCAGGGCTGGGACCAGGGCGTGCCCGGCATGAAGGTCGGCGAGCAGCGCCGCCTGGTGATCCCGCCGCAGCTCGGTTACGGCAGCCGCGGCGCCGGCAACGTGATTCCGCCGAACGCAACGCTGGTATTCGATGTCGAACTCCTGGGCATCGAGTAAACAAGGGTTGAGGATCCGGTGAATCGGCCGCTGCGTTTCCTGGTTTCCGCCGCGCTTGCATCGGCGGTCGTGCTGACGCTGATGGTCGCGGCGCTGTGGGCATTCGGGCTGTTCGATGGCGGCGAGGAAATCATCTACGCCCACCCGGTCGAGGTGCTCTCGCAGAGCGACCGGGTCGACGTGGCCGAGCTGGTCGGTACGCCGCAGCGGCAGTTGCCGGCGCGGCCGGTGGCGCGGCCGGTCGAGCCGCTGGTGGTGCCGCGCCGCGAGGTCAGCGGCTTCGTGCAGATCGAGGTCGACGTGGACGAGGACGGCCGCGTGCAGCGCGCCGAGGTGGTCAACGCGCTGCCGGCCGGCGTCTACGAGGAGCAGGCCTTGCGCCAGGTCCGGCAGCGGCGTTACCCGCCGCGCGACGGCGGCGGCCGCTACGTCGAGGTCGTGCCCTTCAAGGTCGCCGCGGACGAGGTGCCGCCCGGTCCACCGGCGGACTAGGTCGCCGGCACTTCCGGGTTGAGCGAGTAGACGCCGGTTACTTCCGCGCGCGCCAGCACGTGGCCGGTGAGCGCGGTCTCCACCTCCTCGGCCGTGAACGCGCCGGTCACCGGGCAGTGCTCAAGATCGGTCGCGTAGAGCACGAAGTGATAGTGGTGCGGGATCGAGTCGTTCCACGGCGGGCACGGGCCGTCATAGCCCAGGTACACACCGCCCATGTCCTTGTCGCCCTCGAACCAGGCGGTGTAGTCGTTGCGTCCCTGGCGTGAGCCCTCGGGCCCTTCCGGCGAGGGTTTGCCGCGCGGCGTCACGCCGCGGCTGCAGGCGCCCTCGGCGATACCCATCGAATCCGGCGGCAGGTCGACGATCACCCAGTGATAGAAGCGCCCGCGCGGCAGGTCGGCCGGCACGGTGCGGCCTTCCTGGTTGACGTCATCGGGCCGCGTCGGGACGTCGGTGTCCACGCAGATCAGCACCAGCGTGCGGGTACCCTCCGGCAGGTCCTCCCAGCGGATCGCGGGGTTGAGGTTCTCACCCAGCTGCACGTGCGTCGCCGCGTCGGGCACGCCGAACGCGAACTTCGCGGGAATCGGCTTGCCGTGCTCGATGCCTTCGACGATGAGTTTCATGTTGTTGTCTCCCTATGCATGGTCAGGCGTGCGCCGGCGCGGCCATCTCGGCCAGCACCTCGCGGAGCTGCTCGAGCGACCACTCGAGCAGCTCTTGCGGGATGGCGAGCGGCGGCGCGAGGCGCACGACGGTCTCGTGTGTTTCCTTGCTGAGCACGCCGCGGTCCATCAGGCGCTCGACCACCGCTCGGGCACGTGCCTTCGCCGGGTCGATTTCCACGCCGATGAACAGCCCGCGGCCGCGCACTTGGCGCACCAGCGGGCTGTCGATTTTCCTGAGCTCACCCAGCAGCCAGGCGCCCTTGGCGGCGCTCTGCGACACCAGGTCCTCATCCTGCATGACGCGCAGCGCCTCGAGGCCGACGGCCGCGGCCAG
>CBDDRR010000117.1:0-4476 GCA_965233095.1 uncultured bacterium | reverse complement strand
CCGGAGGGCCGGCCGGCCTGGGAGTGGCATGCCTGCGACCTCGAGATCGAACGCTATCCGCTCGCCGACGACTGCTGGCGCTGGGAATTCGCCCACGCGAACTCCTGCTGCCCGCTGCCCGACGGGGGGGTGCTGGTGAGCTTCCGGCATCTGGACACGCTGATGATCATCGACCGCAGCGGCGAGGTGGTCTGGGAAAAGCGCGATCCGCTCTGGGGTCACCAGCACGACGCGCAGATGCTCCTCGACGGGCGCATCATCCTGTTCGCCAACGGCATGACCAACATTACGCAGCCGTTGTGCTCGCGCGTGCTGGAGATCGATCCGGCGAGCGGCGAGGTGGCGTGGCAGTATCGGGCACCGCAGAGCTGGACCTTCTTCAGCCCGATCATCAGCGGCGCGCAGCGGCTCGCGAACGGCAACACGCTGGTCTGCGAGGGCATGAGCGGGCGGGCGTTCGAGGTCACGCGCGCGGGCGAGCTGGTATGGGAGTACGTGTGCCCGTTCTTCTCCCATGTGTTCCCCGGAGACGGGCCCTGCAACTGCCTGTTCCGGGCGTATCGATATGCCGCGGATTCGCCGGAAATCGGCGGGCGTCTGCCGCGGCCTTTGTGAGAGAGGCAGCGATGGCGGGCATTGTCGACAGCATCAGCGTCGCCGGCCGGGTGGCCATGATTACCGGCGCGGGGCAGGGCATTGGACGGACTTACGCGATCGAGTTCGCGCGCGCCGGCGCGCGCGTGGCGATCGTCGAACTCGACGGGGAAAAAGCGCAGGCGGTGGCGGCCGAGATCGCCGCCGAAGGCGGCCGCGCGATCGCCGTTCAGGCCGATGTGGGCTCGCCCGGGTCGGTGCGGGCGGCGCTGGCGCGAATCAACGCCGAACTGGCCCGGGTCGAGATCCTGATCAACAACGCGGCCCTGTTCACGCCGCTCGGCCGGCAATCGTTCGACGTGATCCCGCCCGACGAGTGGGATCGCGTCATGCGCGTGAACGTGACCGGCGGCTGGCTGTGCGCGAGCGCCGTCGCGGCGGGCATGCGCGAGGCCGGCTGGGGGCGGATCATCAACATCTCATCTTCCACCGTGCCGCTCGGACTGCCGCTGTTCCTGCACTACGTCACCTCGAAAGCGGCGGTGATCGGCATGACGCGTGCCATGGCGCGCGAGCTCGGGCCGCACGGCGTCACGGTCAACTGCGTTCTTCCGGGACTCACCGAGACCGAAGTCGACAATCCCGGGCGCACGGAAGCCATGCGCAGCAAGGTGATCGACCTGCAGTGCGTCAAGCGGCTGGAAGTGCCGGAGGATCTGGTGGGCGCGCTGCTGTTTCTCGCTTCGCCGGCGAGCGGTTTCATCACCGGGCAGTCGCTGGCGGTCGACGGCGGCTCCGCCTTTCTGTAGGGGACATTCCATGTTTCTTCGCAACGAGTGGTATGTGGCGGCGCTGAGCCGCGAGCTGGACAGCCGTCCAGTGCAGCGCTGGATTCTGGGCGAACCCCTCGCCCTGTTCCGGACCGCGTCCGGGCGCGCGGTGATCCTCTCCAACCGCTGTCCGCATCGCGGCGCGCCGCTGTCCTCCGGCGCGGTAGCCGGCGAGACGCTCTCCTGCGGCTATCACGGCTTCACCTTCGACCCGCAGGGCAAGTGCGTCCATATCCCGGGGATGAGCTCCATCCCGCCGCAGGCCTGGGTGCGCAGCTACGCCGTGGTAGAACGCTGGGGCTGGGTGTTCGTCTGGATGGGCGCAGCCGAACGCGCCGACGAGCAGCGCCTGCCCGATTTGCGCTGGATGACCGAGCCCGGCTGGGTCGGGCGCAACGAGTATCTGCAGGTGAAAGCGAACTACTGCCTTGTGCGCGATAACCTGCTGGATCTCACGCACGCGCGCTTCGTGCACAAAAAGACCCTGGGCACGACCGCGGTCACCGACCACCCGATACGCACCGAGGTCTCCGAGCGGCGCGTGCGGGTGACGCGCGAGATGAACGGGATCGAACCCTCGCCGTTCTTCCAGCGCATGGGCGGTTTCGCCGGCCGGGTGGATCATCGACAGCAGATCGACTTCCATCCGCCCTGTCACGTGCTCATCAACACCCGGGTGCGCTCGGTGGAAGACTCGGGCGAGAACCGCGCGGCGGAGTTCTACGTTCTGAACGCGCTCACCCCGGAGAACGAGCGCTCGACCCGCTACTTCTGGGGGCTGGTGCGCAACTTCGCGCTCGACGACGAGGCGGTGACCGAAACGCAGCAGAAACTCAACCGGGAGACGTTCATGGAGGACCTCGCCATCCTCGAGAGCCAGCAGGCGCTGCTCGATTGCCGGCCCGAGGGCTGGCGTCCGATCGCGGTGCCGAACGACAGCGGGTGTCTCCAGGCGGAGCGCCTGATGAACAAGCTGCTCGCCGCGGAGCATGCCGCGCGGGAGGCGCGTCATGCGGTCTGAATTTCCGCGTTGCCCGCTCATGCACGTGCGATGATCGGATTCGCCTCAATGGCGCGCACCGCGGTGCGCGGGCTGGTGGCCGCGGCGCTGCTGCTGATGATGCTGATCACCTGCCTGGACGTGGTCGGACGATATCTGGTCAACCGCCCCTTCCCCGGCGCGGCCGAGCTGGTGCAGTACCTGATGATCGCCGCGATCTTTCTCGCGCTGCCGGTGGTCACGCTGCGCAACGAGCACATCAGCATCTCGCTTATCGATTCGGTGTTGGGAGCGGGCGCGCGCCGGGTACAGCACGCGCTCGTATCCCTCGTGTCGGCGAGCGTCGCCGGATTCCTGTGCGTGCGCTTCTGGACACACGGCCAGATGCTCGCGGCGAATCGCGATGTGATCGGCTTTCTCGACCTGCCGGTCGCTCCGGCGGCGTTCCTCGCCAGCGTGCTGTGTGGAATCACGGCGATCGCATTGTGCGCGATGGTGGCGGTCGACTGGCGAGGCCGGTCGCCGCTTTCCCGGGGGCGGGTATCGTGACCGCATCGCTGATCGCATTCGCGGCGCTGTTCTTCCTTTGCTTCCTCGGCCTGCCGCTCGCCTTTGGCATGATCGCCGTCGGCGCGGCGGGCCTGGCGTTTCTGCGCGGCTGGGACGCGGCCTTGTTCATGACGACCCAGCAGGTGCTCGACTTCACCATGAACTACGGCCTGTCGGTGTTACCGATGTTCATACTGATGGGGGCGCTGACTCACCGCGCCGGCCTGTCGGGTGAGCTGTTCGACGCGGCACGCGCCTGGGTCGGGCATCTGCGCGGCGGGCTGGCGCAGGCCACCGTGGCGGCGTGCGCCGCGTTCGGCGCGGTGTGCGGCAGCTCGCTTGCCACTGCGGCGACCATGGGCAAAGTCGCGCTGCCGCCCATGAAGCGCAATGGCTACGCGGATGGCTTTGCTTGCGGCTCGGTCGCCGCGGGCGGCACGCTGGGCATTCTGATCCCCCCCAGCGTGCCGCTGGTGATCTACGGCATTCTCACCGAGACCGACATCGCCAAGCTGTTCATCGCCGGCGTGCTGCCCGGACTGCTGCTTACCGCCTTCTACATGGCGGCAGCCTGGGCGATGGTGGCCTGGCAGCCGGGGCTCGCAATGCGCGCGGAAGCGATGAGCTGGCGCGAGCGCTGGGGGTCGCTGCGGCGGATCTGGGCGGTGGTGCTGCTGTTCGCCGTCGTGCTCGGCGGCCTGTACATGGGCTGGTTTACCGCGACCGAAGGCGCCGGCATCGGCGCGGCCGGAGCGCTCGTGTTTTTGCTGCTGCGAAGCGGCCGCGGCACCTCTGCGCAGTTGCGCGATGCGCTAATCGAATCCGGCTTCTCCGCGTGCAGCATCATGTTGGTGGGCGCGGGAGCGCTGGTATTCAGCAACTTTCTTACCGTTGCGGGACTGTCCGCCGCGATGCTGGCTTGGGTCAATTCGCTCGACGTATCGCCGATGGGCGTGCTGATCGCGATCTGCCTGATCTACCTCGTCCTGGGCAGCATCTTCGACAGTCTGGGCATGATGTTTCTCACCATTCCGGTGTTCTACCCGATCGTGAAAGAATTGGGATTCGACCTGGTGTGGTTCGGCATCGTCGTGGTGCTGGTGGTCGAGATCGGCCTCATGACCCCGCCGGTGGGCATGAACGCGTTCGTCCTCAAGTCGCTCGCGCCCAAGGTGCCGGTGTGGGCGATTTTCCGCGGCGTGATGCCCTTCGCGGCCGCGGCCTTGGCGTGCCTTGCGCTGATACTCGCCTTCCCGGGGATCGCGCTGATTCCGACGCGGTTTATGTAGAGCGCAATCTAGCGTGGCGCCGCTGCGGGCGGACGTCAGGCAGGAATGGGCGCTCAGTCCTTGAACTTCGGCTTGCGCTTCTCGCGGAACGCGGCGATGCCTTCGCGCGCGTCCTCGTGCATGAAGAGGAACGGGAACGCGTCGGCGGCGTAGCGCATCTCGTCGCCGCCGAGGCCGCGGTTATAGAAGGACTTCGCCATGGCGACCGCGAGCC
>CBDDRR010000116.1:0-6126 GCA_965233095.1 uncultured bacterium | reverse complement strand
TCGACCAGGCCCGCGACCGGCGCGGCCAGGGTGAGCTCCATCTTCATGCCTTCCATGATCAGCAGCGGCTGGCCCGCAATCACGCGGTCGCCGACGGCCACCTTGATCGCAACGATGGTGCCAGGCATGGGCGCGACCGGGTGGGTGTCCTCCTCGCCATGGCCCGATTCGTCCGCGTGCAGCGGCTCGACGGCGAAATCCCAGCCGTGGTCGCCGAAGCCGACGTAGACCCGGTCTGCGTCAGCGGTAACGAGCGCTTCGCCGGCAACGCCCTGGCACTCCAGTCGCAGCCGGCCCCCGCCCAGGTCCTCGAGGACGGCATCCAGGTGGTGGGTCCCCGAATGCACCCGCACGCCATTCGCGCGAAACTCCAGGCGCAGCTCGTGGCGGCGCCCGGCCGCATCCAGCAGCCGCACCGGAATGCCGCCGGCGCCCGCCGGCCGCCACCCGTCGCCGGCCGCCCAGGGGGACCAGCGGTCATTCGGCGCGGCCGGGCGCGGCAAGTCCCGCGCGATGCGCCATGCAGCCACGGCAAGCACCGGCAGCGGCGGCGCCGGCACGTTCCACAACACCGCCTCCAGTTCGCGGTCGAGAAAGCCGGTGTCCACCTCGCCGGCCTCGAAGGCCGGGTGCGCCGCCATAGCCCGCAGCAGCGGCAGGTTGGTCGCCACGCCGGCAATGGCCGTGTGCGCGAGCGCCTCGCGCAGCCGCAAGATGCATTCGCGCCGGTCGAGACCGTGCACAACCAGCTTCGCCAGCATCGGGTCGTAGTGATGACTGACCTCGTCGCCTTCCTCGACGCCGGAGTCCAGCCGGATGGCCGGGTGCCGGTCGGGCGAGCGCAGCCGGCGAATGCGGCCGGTGGAGGGCATGAAGTTGTTGCCGGGGCTCTCGGCGTAGATGCGCGCCTCAATGGCATGGCCGCGGCGCGGGATCTCCGCCTGGGCGAGTGGCAGGGGCTCGCCCGCTGCAACCCGCAGCTGCCACTCGACCAGGTCCAGGCCGGTGACCATCTCGGTGACCGGGTGCTCCACCTGCAGGCGGGTGTTCATTTCCATGAACCAGAATTCCCGCTCCGGGCTGACGATGAACTCCACCGTGCCGGCATTCAGGTACTCGACCGCGCGCGCCGCCTCCACCGCAGCCTCGGTCATGCGCTGGCGGGTGGCGTCATCGAGCAGCGGCGAGGGCGTCTCCTCGATCACCTTCTGGTAGCGGCGCTGGGTAGAGCACTCGCGCTCCCAGAGGTGGATCACGTTGCCGTGGCGGTCGCCGAACACCTGCACCTCGATGTGCCGCGGCCGCTCGATGAAGCGTTCCAGGATGACCTGGTCGTCGCCGAAGGCCTTCATCGCCTCGCGCCTGGCCGCCGCTAGCGCGTCACCGAAAGCATCTGCCTCCCGGACCACGCGCATGCCCTTGCCGCCGCCGCCCGCCGAGGCCTTGATCAGCACCGGGTAGCCGATCGCCGCCGCGCGCTCGGCGAGCTTCGCCGGCGCCTGGTCGGCGCCGTGATAACCCGGCACGACCGGTACGCCAGCATCCTCCATGATCGCCTTGGCCTCGCTCTTGGAGCCCATGGCGCGGATCGTTTCCGGCCGCGGCCCGACAAACAGCAGGCCGGCTGCGATGCAGTCGCGCGCGAAGGCGGCGTTCTCCGACAGGAAGTCGTAGCCGGGATGAACGGCGTCCACGCCGGCGGCCAGCGCCGCCTGGATGATGCGTGCGCCGTCCAGGTAGCTGTCGCCGGGCGCCGCACCGCCGATGGCAATTGCCGTGTCGGCCTCACGCACATGGCGTGCGTGTGCATCGGCGCTGGAATGCACCGCCATGGTCTCGATGCCGAGCCGGCGGCAGGTGCGGATGATGCGGCAGGCGATCTCGCCGCGGTTTGCGATCAGCAGCCGCCGGATTCTGAGTCCGTCGGTCATTCCCGCTCCCCTGTGCCTCCGCCTCGCTGTACGTCCGCGCGGGTTTTATTGTCCAGCGTCCAGTCGGGCGAACGCTTGCCGAGGAATGCCGCCAGCCCTTCCTGCCCCTCTGCGGAGACGCGCAGTTGCGCGATGATCTCGGCGGTGCGCCGCTTGAGCGCATCGTCGGCAGAGATGCCGCCGCCCTCGACCGTGAACACCAGCTCCTTGCTTTCGCGCAGCGCGTGGGGCCCGCCCTTCAGCAACATTTCGACCTGGTCGTCGAGCGCGGCGTCGAGCTTGTTGGGCTTGGCGATCTCGTGCACCAGCCCGACGCGGCGCGCCAGCTTCGCGTTCATCGCCTCGGCACTCAGGAACAGGCGGCGCGCGTTGCGCGCGCCGATCGCCGCGATCACGTAGGGGCTGATGACCGCCGGCACCAGGCCGAGCCGCACCTCGGACAGCGCGAAGCGGGCCTCGTTGCTGGCGATCGCGATGTCGCAGCAGGCAACGAGCCCGACTCCGCCGCCGTAGGCATGGCCATTGACCCGCGCAATCGTGGGCAGCGGCAGCGCGTTGAGCAAGGACATCAGGTCGGCGAGATGCAGCGCGTCCTCGATGTTCTCTTCCTCGCTGCAGGCGGCCATGGCGCGCATCCAGTTCATGTCCGCACCGGCGGAGAAGGATCGGCCCGCACCGGTGAGCACCACGACCCTGACGTCGTCGCGCGACTTGATCTCCACCAGCAGCTCCGTGAGGCGCGCCACCAGCGCGGCGTCGAAGGCGTTGTGCACCTCCGGCCGGTTCAGCGTGATCGTCGCGACGCCGCGTGCGTCCGTTTCCAGCAATGCGTTTGTGGCCATGGCTCTGTCGTTACATCCTGAATATTCCATAGGGGCCCTCGGCGGCCGGCGGGGCGTTCCTGGCTGCCGAGAGTGCCAGCGCCAGCACCCGGCGCGTGTCGGCTGGGTCGATCACGCCATCGTCCCACAACCGTGCGCTGGCATAGTAAGGGTGGCCCTGGGTTTCGTACTGTTCGCGGATGGCGGCGCGGAAGCTGCTCTCGTCCTGCTCCGACCAGCTGTCGCCACGCGCCGCGAGGCCGTCACGGCGCACCGTCGCCAGCACGCTGGCCGCCTGCTCGCCGCCCATCACCGAGATGCGTGCATTCGGCCAGGTCCACAGGAATCGCCCGCCGTAGGACCGTCCGCACATCGCGTAGTTGCCGGCACCGAACGAACCGCCGATCACGACGGTGAACTTGGGTACCGTGGCCGTCGCGACGGCATTGACCATCTTGGCCCCGTCCTTGGCGATGCCGGCGTGTTCGTACTTGCGCCCGACCATGAAGCCGGTGATGTTCTGCAAGAACAGCAGCGGCACGCCGCGGCGATTGCACAGCTGGATGAAGTGCGCGCCCTTTAGCGCGGATTCGGAGAACAGAATGCCGTTGTTGGCGAGAATGCCCACCGGGTAGCCGTTAACGCGAGCGAAGCCGCAGATCAGCGTCTTGCCGTAGAGGGGCTTGAACTCGGTCAGCGCGGAGCCGTCCACGATGCGCGCGATGACCTCGCGCACGTCGTAGGGATAGCGCGTGTCCTGTGGAAGGATGCCGTACAACTCTTCGGCCGGGTATAGCGGCGCGACCGGCTCGGCGAGCTCGCCGTGCACGGGCTTCACGCGGTTCAGCGTCGCGACCAGCTCGCGGGCGATCGCGAGCGCATGGGCGTCGTCGTTCGCCAGGTGATCTGTCACCCCGGAGATGCGGCTGTGCACTTCGCCGCCGCCCAGCGTCTCGGCATCGACTTCCTCGCCCGTCGCGGCCTTCACCAGCGGCGGGCCGGCGAGAAAAATGGTGCCCTGGTTGCGCACGATGATCGCCTCGTCGCACATCGCCGGCACGTAGGCGCCGCCCGCGGTGCATGAGCCCATCACGACGGCCAGCTGTGGAATGTTGGCGGCCGACATGCGCGCCTGGTTGTAGAAGATCCGGCCGAAGTGGTCGCGGTCGGGAAACACCTCGTCCTGCAACGGCAGGAAGGCGCCGCCGGAGTCCACCAGGTAGATGCAGGGCAGGTGGTTTTCCATCGCCACCTCCTGCGCGCGCAGGTGCTTTTTCACCGTCATCGGGAAATAGGTGCCGCCCTTGACGGTCGCATCGTTGGCCACCACCACGACCTCGCGGCCCGCCACGCGGCCGATGCCGGTGATGATCCCGGCCGCCGGGGCCTGGCCTTCGTAGAGGCCATGCGCCGCCAGCGGCGAGAGTTCGAGGAAGGGACTGCCTGGATCGAGCAAGGCATCGACGCGCTCGCGGGGCAGCAGCTTGCCGCGCTCGGAGTGCCGCGCCCGTGCCCGCTCGCCACCGCCCAACTCAGCCTGTGCCAGCTGCGCATTGAGATCTGCCACCAGCGCCTCCATGTGGCGCCGGTTGGCGATGAACTCCTCGCTTTGAGTGCGAACGGCGGTGGCAAGGACCGGCATCGGAGCCAGCCCTACAGCGCTTCGATGGCGACGGCGGTGGCCTCGCCGCCGCCGATGCACAACGAAGCCAGGCCGCGCTTCAGGCCGCGCGCGCGCAACGCGTGCGCCAGCGTGACCAGCAGCCGTGCGCCGGTCGCGCCGATCGGGTGGCCGAGCGCACAGCCGCCGCCGTTCACATTCACCTTGTCGCGGTCCAGCCCGAGGTCGTGGATCGCAGCCATCGCGACCACCGCGAAAGCCTCGTTGATCTCGTACAGGTCGACGTCGCCGGGTTTCCAGCCCAGCCGGTCGAGCAGCTGTTTCGTGGCGGCCACCGGGGCGGTGGTGAACCACTCCGGTGCGTGCGCGAAGCCGCCGTGCCCGACGATCCTGGCCAGCGGTTCGAGGCCGCGGCGGGACGCCTCGGCCTCGGTCATCAGCAGCAGCGCAGCGGCGCCGTCGGAGATCGACGAAGAGGAGGCGGCCGTGACGGTGCCGTCCTTGCGGAAGGCCGGCCGCATGGTCGGAATCTTGTCGAGCTCGCAGCGCCCGGGTTCCTCGTCGCGGCTGACGACCTGCTCGCCGCGGCGCGACTTGACGGTCACCGGGGCGATCTCGCGCTCGAACGCACCCTCGACCGCCGCCAGCGCGCGCTGCACGCTCTCGATGGAGAACGCGTCCTGCGCCTCGCGCGTGAAGTCGTATTTCTCCGCGGTCAGCTCGGCGAAGTGGCCCATCATGTTGCCGTCGTAGGGGTTCTGCAGCCCGTCGTAGAACATGTGGTCGAGCACTTCCTGGTGGCCCATCCGGTAGCCTGCGCGGGCCTTGGGCAGCAGGTAGGGCGCGTTGGTCATGGATTCCATGCCGCCGGCGAGCACGACCTTCGCCGAACCGGCGCGCAGCAGGTCATGACCGAACATCACGGCCTTCATGCCGGAGCCGCACACCTTGTTGACGGTCGTGCAGCCGACGGAGTCGGGAATGCCCGCGGCCAGCGCCGCCTGGCGGGCCGGCGCCTGGCCGATGCCGGCCGGCAGCACGCAGCCGATGATCGCCTCCGAGATTTCGTCCGGCGCCAGGCCCGCGTCCGCCAGCGCGGCGCGGATCGCCGTGGCGGCCAGCTGCGGGGCCGGCACCGGGCCCAGGCCGCCCTGGAAGGCGCCGATCGGGGTGCGGCGCGCGGCCGCGATGACGATGGTGTCGTTGCTCATGTCGGGTTCCTCGGTGTCAGCCGGCGTCCCCGCCGGTGGCGCGAAACAGCTCGCGCCCGATCAGCATGCGGCGGATCTCGCTGGTTCCCGCGCCGATCTCGTAGAGCTTTGCGTCTCGCAGCAGGCGGCCCGCCGGGTACTCGTTGATGTAGCCGTTGCCGCCGAGCGCCTGGATGGCCTCGAGAGCCAGGTCCACGGCAGACTTCGACGCCAGCAGCAGGCAGGCGGCGGCGTCGAAGCGCGTCGGCTCGCCACGGTCGAACTGGCCCGCCACGCGGTAGGTGAAGGCGCGGCTGGACTGCAGCGCGGTGTACATATCGGCGACCTTGGCCTGCATGATGCCGAAGGTGCCGATCGGCTGGCCGAACTGCTTGCGCTCGTGCAGGTAGGGCAGCACGACGTCCATGCAGGACTGCATGATGCCGATCGGCCCGCCCGACAGCACCAGGCGCTCGGAATCGAGCCCGCGCATCAGGAGGTAGGCGCCGCCGCCAACCTCGCCCAGCACGTTCTCCGCTGGAATCTCGCAGTCTTCGAACACC
>CBDDRR010000115.1:0-5954 GCA_965233095.1 uncultured bacterium | reverse complement strand
CGCGAGGTCCGCCACGATGAGCAGCTGCCGGGCCCTGCCGGACACCCGGCCGGCGGTGATGCGCGGATCCGCGCCAGCCGCGGACTGCACGCCGGCAGACGAGGCGCGCAAGGCGGGAATCAGTCCGAAGATCAGCGCGGTTGCGAGCGAGACCAGGAGGGCGAAGGCCAGTACGCGGCCGTCGAGCGACAGCTGTTCCATCCGCGGGATGGAGACGGGAGCAAGACCAGCGAGCCAGTGGAACGACAGCCAGGCAAGGCCGACGCCGAGCGCACCGCCGGCGGCGCCGAGCACGAGCGCTTCGGTGAGCAGCTGGCGCACCAGCCGCGCGCGGCCGGCGCCGAGCGCGCTGCGCAGCGCCATCTCGTGCGATCGCACCGTGGCCCGCGCGAGCAGGAGGTTGGCGACGTTCGCGCAGGCGATGAGCAGCACGAACCCGGCGGCGCCCAGCAGCACAAACAGCACGGGCCGGACCGGCCCTACAACTTCGTCCTGCAGGAGGCTGATGGACATCTCGGACTGGTCGTAGTCGCCCGGATGCTCCGCGGCCTGCTGCTGCCGGAGAGCCGCAAGCTCTGCGCCGGCCTCGCCGGCGCTTCGGCCCGGCGCGATCCGGCCCAGGGCACGCAGGTGCTGGCAGCTGCGGCAGGCATACCCGAGCGTGGTGTCGTAGCCGAGCGGCGCCCACAGCTCGGCGGGCTTGTAGTAGCGGGCGGAGACAACAGGCTCGAAGCCGGCGGGCATCACTCCGGCGATCCGGAACGTCAGGTCGTTCATCGTGATGCTGCGGCCCACAACCGCCGGGTCGGCGCCGAACCGCCGGCGCCACAGCCCGTCGCTGAGCAGCACGACCTGCCACTGGCCGGGTCGATCCTGTTCCGGCGTGAAGCCGGAGCCGATGGCCGGCTCCACACCCAGCATCGCAAAGTAGTTCCAGCTGACCCGCATGCCGGCGAGGCGCTCGGCCTCACCGCCTGCCGCCAGCGTCGGCACCCAGCTCCGCACCGCGGCCATCGCGTCGAACGTCCGGCTGCCGCGGCGCAGATCGTCGAACGTCGTGTAGCCGATGGTCCCAATCTCCGGCTCACCGGCCTCCATCCCGCGGTCGCCGAACACCACCAGCCGCTCCGGCGTCACGTACGGCAGCGGCCGCAGCACCACCGTGTTGACGATGCTGAAGATGGCGGTGTTGGCGCCGATGCCGAGGGCAAGCGTCAGCAGCGCGACGACGGTCACGCCCGGGCTCCGCACCAGCGTGCGTACGCCGTAGCGCAGATCCTGGACGAGGGTTTCAGCCCACGGCAGCGAGCGCTGATCCCGGTACGCTTCCTCGATCTGAGCGCTCCCGCCGAATCGGGCCCGCGCCTCGCGCCGCGCGCTCGCCTCGTCCAGCCCCTGGCGGCGGAGCTGCTCCGCCATCATCTCGAGATGGAACGCCATCTCATCGCGCAGGTCCGCATCCGCGCCGCGACGCCGCACGAAGCCGGCCAGCCGCGCGGCGGCGGCCCGGAGGCGGCTCATGGCGCACCCTCGGGCCCCAACAGGCGGCCCATCATCTCGACGACGCGGTGCCAGCCGGCGGCTTCGCGCTGCAGCTGCTTCTTCCCGGCGCGGGTCAGGCAGTAGAACTTCGCTTTCCGGTTGTTCTCTGACGTGCCCCACCGGGCCGCAATCCACCCCCGCTGCTCGAGCCTGAGCAGGGCCGGATACAGCGTCCCCTGGTTGAGCTGCAGCATGTTGCTCGACACCTGCTGGAGGCGCTGGGCGATGCCGTAACCATGCATCGCGCCAAGCGAATCCAGCGTCTTGAGCACCATCAGATCCAGCGTGCCCTGGAGCACGTCCGACTTGGGTAACGTCACCGGCCCTCCCCACGCGTCGCGCCGCCGTTCGCGGCTGCCGGCCCTCCTGTTGACAACCAACAGAGCGGCCGCGCTCCTGTTGGACGTCAACAGGGGGCAAAAGGTTGATGCTTTCTTGAACTTGAAAACTCGAAAGCCGTATTGACCGGAATGGAACGCCTGCTTCAAGACCTGCGCTTCGGGGCCCGGCTCCTCTGGAAGGACCGCGGCTTTGCCGTGACCGCCCTGCTCACGCTGGCGGTCTGCATCGGCGCCAATGCGGCGATCTTCGCCGTCGTCAACTCGGTGCTGCTCAAGCCTTTACCGGCGCCGGACAGCGATCGGCTGGTGCTGCTCTACAACAGCTATCCCGGCGCCGGCGTGGTGCGCGCCTCCACCGGGGTGCCCGATTACTACGACCGGCTCCGCGAGACGGACGTCTTCGACGAGCTGGCGCTCTACCAGCAGCGTGGGGTCACGATTGGCGGCGAGGGGGCCGAGCCCCAGCGGATCACCGGCAAGGCGGTCCGGCCGTCGCTGCTCAGGATGCTGGGGGTCCAGCCGTTGCGTGGGCGGCTTTTTGCCGAGGAAGAGGGTGAACCCGGGCAGGAGCGGAAAGCCATCCTCAGCTACCAGCTGTGGCAGGAGCAGTTCGGCGGCAGCGAGGCCGCGCTCTCCGGCAGCCTCCGGATCAACGGTGTCCCCCACGCCATCGTCGGCGTCCTGCCGGCGGGATTTCAGTTCATGAACCCGGAGGTCCGCGTCTGGATCCCCCTGGCCTTCACGGCGCAGCAGCGATCCGACGACGGCCGCCACAACAACAGCTGGACGATGGTGGGGCGGCTGCGGCCGGGGGCCAGCGTCGCCCAGGCGCAGCAGCAGATCGACGCGCTCAACGCCCGCAATCTCGATCGCTTTCCCGCGCTGAAACAGATTCTGGTTGACGCCGGCTTCACCACGATTGTCACGTCGCTGCAGGAGGATCTGATCCGGGACGTGCGGCCGACGCTCTACCTGCTGTGGGCGGGCGTGCTGGTCGTACTGGCCATCGGCACGGTGAACCTGACCAACCTCGTGCTGGTGCGGTCCTCCGCACGGATGAAGGAACTGGCCACGCGGCACGCACTTGGCGCGGCGCTCTCCCGGCTCACGCGCCAGCTGCTCACCGAGACCGTGCTCCTGACCGCCGCCGGCGGCGCCGCGGGGCTGCTAGCCGGCTACTGGGGCCTCGGGCTCCTCGCGGGCGTCGGGCTGAGCGATCTGCCGCGCGGCAGCGAAGTGCGCATGGACGGCACTGCGATCGCCTTCACGCTCGCGCTGACCCTCGCCGTCGGCCTGCTGGTCGCGCTCATCCCGGTCCTGAACATGCGCCAGATGAACCTGAGCCAGGCGTTCCGCGAAGAAGGGCGCAGCTCGACGAGCGGCCGCGGTGCACGCGCCGTGCGGCGCGTGCTGGTCGCGAGCCAGGTGGCCTTTGCTTTCGTGTTGCTCATCGGGGCCGGCCTGCTGCTCGCCAGCTTCGAGCGCGTCCTGGCCGTTGATCCCGGGTTCCAGCCGGCCGGCGTGCTGACTGCGCGTGTCTCACCGCCCGCCTCGCGCTATGCGGACGATGCGGCGATCCAGGGGTTTGCGAATCGGCTGCTCGACCGTGTGCGCGCGCTGCCCGGTGTGACGCATGCCGGGCTGACCTCCAGCATTCCGTTCGGTGAGGACTTCAGCGACAGCGTGATCTTCGCCGAGGGCTACCAGATGGCGCCGGGCGAATCACTCATCTCCCCCTACCGGGTCGAGATCACGCCGGGATACATCGAGGCGCTCGGCATTCCGCTCCGCGCGGGACGCGCGTTTACCAGCAGCGACACGAGCAAGTCGGCGCTGGTGGTGATGGTGGACGAGCGGCTCGCCCGCAAGTTCTGGCCGGGCGCGGACCCGGTCGGACGGCGGATGTACAGGGTGAGCGACCCCGCCGAGTTCGGGAAGCCTGGCGCCTCCGCCACCTGGTATACGGTCGTCGGCGTCGTCGGCACCACGAAGATGGCGGGCCTCGTCACCGCCGACGATCGCCCGGGCACCTACTACTTCCCCGCCAGCCAGGATTCCCCGCGGACGATGACGCTGGCGATCAGCACGCCGGGAGACCCGCTGGCGCTGGCGCCTGCAGTGCGCCAGGCGCTGCGCGCCATCGATCCGGAGCTGCCCCTTACAGCGTGCGCACGATGGACGACCGGATGGGCGCGTCGCTTACCGACCGGCGCACGCCGATGCTGCTGGCGCTCGTCTTTGCCGGCGTGGCGTTGTTCCTGGCAGGGGTGGGGCTCTACGGCGTGCTCGCCTACCAGGTGGCGCAGCGCTCCAGAGAAATCGGCATCCGCATGGCCCTCGGCAGCGACGCGCGCGGCATTTTCGTGATGGTCGTGAAGGAGGGGCTCGCGCTGCTGGCCGCCGGACTCGCCGTCGGGTTGGTGGGCGCGCTCGGCATGCGGCGGGCCATCGAAGCGCAGCTGTACGGCACGAGCGGCCTCGATCCGGTGGTCATCGGCCTGGTGGCGGCAATCCTGGCGGTCGTTGCGACTGCCGCCTGCATGGTTCCCGCGCGCCGCGCCGCGCGCATCGACCCGATGTCGGCGCTGAGCGACGCGTAGAATCAGCGTGGCGCCGATGTTGTGGTAGCGTCGGCGCCATGCTGGAGACCGTCTTTCTCGACGCCGGCGGCGTGCTGGTGTACCCGAACTGGACCCGGATCAGCGACACGCTCTCGGCGCATGGCGTCGTGGTTTCGCCGGAGGCCCTGGCCGCCGCGGAGCTTCCCGCGAAGCGGCGGCTCGATGACAGCCGGACCATCAAGGCCACCAATGATGCGGGACGCGGCTGGCTCTACTTCAACCTGATCCTCACCGAGGCGGGCGTGCCGCTCACTGCGGCCACCGAGGCGGCGCTGGCGGAGCTCCAGGAATACCACCGCGACGCCAACCTCTGGGAATACATGCCGCCGCACGTCCTGCCGGCGCTGGCCTTGCTGCGCGCGCGCGGGCTGCAGCTGACCGTCGTGTCCAATGCGAACGGCCGCCTCTGCACTCTGCTGGACCGGCTGGGCCTCACCTCGTCGTTCGGCTGCATCCTCGACTCACACGAGCACGGCGTCGAAAAACCGGATCCGCGCTTCTTCGAGCTGGCGCTCGACCGCAGCGGCGCCCGCCGCGACACCACAATCCACGTCGGCGATCTGTACGAGGTCGACGTACTAGGGGCCCGCGCCGCAGGATTGCGCGGTGTGCTGCTGGACGAGGGCGGACTCTACGAGGGGGTCGATTGCCCGCGTGTCAGATCGCTCGCGGAACTGGTCGAGCTGATCGCGGCAGGGGTGTTCGATGGGTGAGCTCCCAGCTGCCGGCTGCCAGCTTCCAGCTATTCAGGTGGAAAACCGGACGCTGAGATAAGTCCTGGAAGCTGAGAGACTATCCCGCCCGTGCATAAGAATCTTTGAGCGTGACCGTCCGGTTGAACACGAGCCTGCCGGCGATGGAGTCGCGGTCGACGCAGAAGTATCCCATCCGCTCGAACTGGAACCGGTCGCCGGTGTTCGCGGCGGCGAGGCTGGGTTCGAGCTTGGCGTTGGCGAGGACTTCGAGAGACGACGGGTTGAGGTCCGCCCGGTAGTCGCCGCCGGCGCCTGGCTGCTCGGTGGTGAAGAGACGATCGTACAGACGGACTTCCGCGTCGAGCGCGAGCGGAGCCGAGACCCAGTGGAGCGTGCCCTTCACCTTGCGGCCGTCGGCGGCGTCGCCGCCGCGGGTCGCGGGATCGTAGGTGCAGCGCAGTTCGATGACCTCTCCCGTCGCCGGATCCTTGACGACCTCCGTGCACGTCACGAAGTAGGCGCCGCGCAGCCGTACCTCGCGGCCGGGCGCCAGCCGGAAGAACTTCTTCGGCGGATGCTCCTCGAAGTCCTCCCGCTCGATATACAGCTCGCGCGTGAACGGCACCCGCCGGGTGCCCGCCGACTCGTCCTCGGGGTTGTTGACGAGCGCGAACTCCTCGGTCTGCCCCTCGGGATAGTTGGTAATCGTCACGCGCAGCGGGCGGAGCACGGCCATCGCCCGGGGCGCGCGACGG
>CBDDRR010000114.1:0-2961 GCA_965233095.1 uncultured bacterium | reverse complement strand
CCGCTGTTTGGTACGACGACACGGCGCTCGCCGTACTGGTATACGAAGACGATGCGCTCGGGGTGCATCTCCAGGTGCCAGCCCGGCTCCTGGCCGACGCCACGAAACGTCGCGCCGCGCGCACGCGCATCGACCCACGGGGTCTCCCTGCGGTTCAGCTCGCACGGCGTATCCTCGTCGTCGAGGGTCAGCAGCCCGCTGTCGACGCCCTTGCCCCAGAAGCCGTTGCCGTCGTCGGCATACTTCGCGCCGGAAGCCGCCGCCACTTGCGGCAGGACGATCGAGCGATCCGGCAGCGTCAGGCTTAGCTCGCCGTCGCCGGGACGCACTATGATCTGCAACCCTTCGCAGTCGTAGGCATAGGCTTCGAAGCTGAAGGCGCCGACCGCTGTACCCTGCTCGATGAGCGCCTCGAGGTCTTGCGGGGGTTCCGGGTCGGTGGCTGCGTCCAGCGCGGCGGTCGGCGGATTGACTTGCTGCGGCGGTTCGGTCGGCTTCTCGCTGCGCCCGCAGGCCGCCAGCGCGATTATCGACAGCGCAAGCATCAGGAAAGTCAGCTTTGCTGCAGGCATCTCGGCGGCTCCGCTGGCGGCGAATTCCGCAATGCTAGCAAACCTGCCGGCGGGACGGTGAATGCGTACTTTCACCCATCTGCTGCAAAACGCGCCAAGAATGCGTCCAGCTTGCGCTGCAATGCCTCCAGCTCTTGCTGCAGCGCGTCCATCCGCGCCTCGAGCTCATCCAGGCGCTCTGCGCGGCCCCCGGCCTGCGGCGTGCGCGGGCCAGGCGGCGCAACCGTTTCCGGCGGCGTCTCGCCGGTGAACAGTTGCATCCAGCGTGACTCGCGCCGGCCGGGCTCCCGCGGCAGCTGCGCCACCAGCGGCTGTTCATGCGCCGCCAGGGCCTCCAGCGCGGCATCCACCTCGCTCACGTCGCGCAACGGCGCCATGCGGCTGGCGCGGGTGCGCAGCTCGCCTGGCGTCTGTGGACCGCGCAGCAGCAGCTCGACAATGATCGCCACCTCCGGCGGTGCAAGCTGCAGGTTGCCGAACTGGGTGTTGCAGAAGCGTTGCCGATAGCGCGTGACGCGTCCTCCGACCCCGCCGCTGCGATCGGTCACCAGGTGCTTCTTCATCAGCCCGTCGAGCACTGCCTGTACCTCGCCGCTGCCCAGCTCGAGCACCGGGTCCCGGTTGCTCTTCTGGTTGCACGCGGCCATGAGTGCGTTGAGCGTAAGTGGGTACTGGTCCGGCGTGGTGATCTCTTTCTCGATCAGGCTGCCGATGACGCGGGCTTCGAGCGGGGTGAGTTCGGTGCGCAAAAGACTTCTCCATCGAGCGGACCGGTCCGGGCGGACAGACTAAGGGATAAACATACCCCGCGGTAGCAGGCGAGATAGAATCGCGCTCCCGGTGCTGACCCCGTTGTGCCCATGCTGCTTCGCTTCGACCAGGTTTCGCTGCGCTTCGGCGACCAGGTGATCCTGTCCGCGGCCGATTTCGGCATTGAGCCCGGCGAGCGCGTATGCCTGATCGGGCGCAACGGTGCGGGCAAGACTTCGCTTCTGAAACTGATCTCGGCCACGCTGGCGCCGGATGACGGCGAGATCCAGGCGCGCGCGGGGCTGCGGATCAGCCGCCTGGAGCAGACCCTGCCCGAAGAGCTCGGCCTGACGGTGCGCGACTCGGTGCTGCTGGGCCTTGCCGACGTGCGCGGGCTGGTGGACGAATACCAGCACCTGGCCGCTCGCGAGCTCCGTGAGCATGGCCTGAAGCAGCTCGAAGAGCTGCATCGGCGCATCGACGCCGTGGACGGCTGGCATATCGACCAGGCGGTGGACACGATCCTCAGCGAGATGAAGCTGCCTGCCGACCGCCGGCTTGGGGAGCTGTCGGGCGGGTGGCGCCGGCGGGCCGCGCTCGCGCGGGCGCTGGTCAGCAAGCCGGACCTGCTGCTGCTGGACGAGCCCACCAATCACCTTGACCTGTCGTCCATCCAGTGGCTGGAGCAAAGAGTGCTCAACTGGCCGGGCGCCGTACTGTTCATCACGCACGACCGGGCGTTCCTGCAGCGGCTGGCCACGCGTATCGTCGAGATCGATCGCGGCAAGCTGGTCAGTTGGCCGGGCGATTACCGTGAGTACCTGCGGCGCAAGGCTGAGGCCATCGAGGAGGAGGAACGGCAGAACGCCGAGTTCGACCGCAAGCTCGCCGAGGAGGAGGCCTGGATACGGCAGGGTATCAAGGCGCGCCGGACCCGCAACGAGGGCCGGGTCAGGGCACTGATGGAGCTGCGCGATATCCGTGCGCAACGCATCAGCCGCCCCGGCAGCGCGCGCATCCGCATCGGCGAGGCGGACAGCTCCGGGCGCAAGGTTATCCAGGCGAAGAACGTGACCTATGGCTACGGCGGCGAGCCACTGATCTCGGGGCTCGACCTCAAGATCATGCGTGGTGACCGGATCGGCCTGGTGGGCAACAACGGCGTGGGCAAAAGCACACTGCTCAGGCTGCTGCTCGGCGAGCTCCAGCCGCAGGCCGGCACGATCAAGCACGGCACCAATCTCGAGGTCGCGTACTTTGACCAGCTGCGCCAGCAGCTGGATGCTGGCAAGAGCGTGGCGCACAACGTGGGCGACGGGCGCGATCACGTGACCATCAACGGCAAGCCGCAGCACGTGGTCGGCTACCTGCGGGGGTTCCTGTTCAGCGCCAAGCGTGCACTCACACCGGTCGGCTCGCTGTCGGGCGGCGAGCGCAACCGCGTGATTCTCGCTAAGTTGTTCACGCGGCCCAGCAACCTGCTGGTGCTCGACGAACCGACCAATGACCTGGACGTCGAGACGCTGGAAGTGCTGGAGGAGCGCCTCGGCGAATACGCCGGCACACTGCTGGTGGTTAGTCACGATCGGGAGTTTCTCGACAACGTGGTCGACAAGATCCTGGTGTTCGAGGCCGGCGG
>CBDDRR010000113.1:0-5668 GCA_965233095.1 uncultured bacterium | reverse complement strand
CGTGCGGTCGGTGAAGCGCACCTTCCAGCCGACCAGCGACGCGCCGGCCGGCCCGAGTTCCTCGGCGATGCGCGCGGCCACCGCGCGGGCGGCGATGCGTCGCGGCTGCGTGTGCCCGATGATGCCGCCGGCGCCGCGGCCCGACTCCAGGCAGATCTTGGGCAGCTGCGTGGTCTTGCCGGAGCCGGTGGCGCCGCAGACGACCACCACCTGCCGCGCACGGATGGCCGCAGCGATGCGCTCACGCTCGGCCGAAACCGGCAGCTCCGGAGGATAGACGAAACGCGGCGCCGGCAGCGCACCGCCCGTCTCAACGCCCAGGAGCCGACTCCTTCGCTTCGTTCCAGAGCTGCTCGAGCTCGTCGGGGGCGGCATCTTCAGGGCGGCGGCCGGCTGCGGCGAGATGCGCCTCCATGGTGCGGAAGCGGTGCTCGAACTTCAGGCTGGCGCGGCGCAGCGCCCCCTCCGCATCAACCTCCAGGTGGCGCGCGAGGTTGGCGACGGTGAACAGCAGATCGCCCAGCTCTTCCTCGACCGCTTCGGGCACGGTAGCGCGCGCCGCGATGGCCTCCTCGAGCTCACGAGCCTCCTCGGCCAGCTTGCCGAGTACGCCGCTCACTTCGGGCCAGTCGAAGCCGACCCGCGCGGCGCGGCGGCCGAGCTTCTGGGCGCGCGCCAGTGCCGGCAAGGCCACCGGTACGCCGTCGAGCACACCCTCGCCGCGGGCGCTACGCTCGCTGGCCTTGTGCGACTCCCAGGCCGTGGTCTGCGCCGCGGCGTCCGCGATCTCGGCCGTGCCGAACACGTGCGGGTGGCGCCGCCGCATCTTGTCCGCCAGGCCGCCCGCGACGGCAGCGAAGTCGAAAGCCCCCTGCTCCTCGGCCATGCGCGCATGGAACACCACCTGGAAAAGCAGGTCGCCCAGTTCCTCCCGCAAGGCGTCGAGGTCACCCCGCTCGATGGCATCCGCAACCTCAAACGCTTCCTCGAGCGTGTACGGCGCGATGGTCTCGAAGGTCTGCGCCACGTCCCAGGGGCAGCCGCGCTCGGGGTCGCGCAACCGCCGCATGACTTCCAGCAAGGCCTCCATCTCGCTCATGGCGACTCGTCGCGCAGCAGTTCGCGAAAGTTCACCAGCATCGCCGCGGTGGCGCCCCAGATGCGATGCGGACCCCACGGCATCTCGTAGTACGGCAGGCGCACCCCGAGGAAGCGCTTGTGGCACAGCTGCATGTTGCCCGGCTCGAGCAGGCAGTCGAGCGGCACCTCGAAGGCCTCGCTGACCTCCTTCGCGTCCGGCGTGGGCCGGAATGCCGGTTGCACGAAGCCGACCACTGGCGTCACGGAGAAGCCGGTGATGGTGAGGTAATTGGGCAGGTAGCCGACAACTTCCACCAGGTGCTCGGGCAACCCGATCTCTTCCGCCGCCTCGCGCAGCGCCGCCTCGCGCGGGCCGGCATCCTGGGGATCGAGCCGGCCGCCGGGAAAACTGACCTGGCCGGCATGGTGCCGCAGGTCCGGCGCCCGCACCGTGAACAGCATGGTGAACCCTTCCGGGCGCTCGACGATGGGCAACAGCACCGCCGCGGGTACCAATCGCGTCGGCCGCAGGCGCTGCAGGGAGGGCGGCAAGTCGCCGGCAATACCTGGCACCCGGTACACCTCCGGCGGCGCCGGCCGGGTATCCGCAAACCGCCGGGCGATCAGGGCCTTCACTTGCGGATGCCGCCCTCCGTCAGCGCGGCGGCATCCAGCAGGCGCGCGAGCTCCTCCTCCGACAGCTCGGTCATCTCGAGCGCCACTTCGCGGATCGGCCGGCCCTCGGCATAGGCCTTCTTCGCGGTTGCCGCCCCGAGCTCGTAGCCGATCACCGGGTTGAGCGCCGTCACCAGGATCGGGTTGCGATCAAGCGCGCCCCGGATGTTCGCCTCGTTGACTGTGAAGCCCTTGATCGCCCGGTCTGCCAGCGCGCGCGACACCGCTGCCAGCAGGCCGATGCTGTCGAGCAGGCGATCCGCGATCAACGGCAGCATGACGTTGAGCTGAAAACTGCCGGACTGCCCGGCGACGGTGATCGCAGCGTCGTTGCCGATGACCTGCGCAGCCACCATGGCAGTGGCCTCGGGGATCACCGGGTTGACCTTGCCGGGCATGATGCTGGAGCCGGGCTGCAGCGCCGGCAGCGCAATTTCGCCCAGGCCCGCCAGCGGCCCGCTGTTCATCCAGCGCAGGTCGTTGGCGATTTTCATCAGGCTCACCGCCACCGTCTTGAGCTGGCCCGACAACTCCACCGCCGTGTCCTGGCAGCTCAGGCTCTCGAAGTAATCCGCGGCCGGATGAAAGCCGATGCCGGTGCGCTGGGCGAGCTGCTCCGCAAACAGCCGCCCGAAGGCCGGGTCGGCGTTAATGCCGGTGCCGACCGCGGTGCCGCCCTGGGCCAGGCCGGTGAGGCGCGGCAAGCTGGCGCGAATCCGCTCCATGCCGGCGCGCACCTGCGTCGCCCAGCCGCCCAGCTCCTGGCTCATGCGCACGGGCATGGCGTCCATCAGGTGGGTCCGGCCGGTCTTGACGATCGCGTGACACTCGCGGGCCTTGGCCTCGATGACCTCGGCGAGATGGTCCAGCGCCGGCAGCAGCGCGGCATCGAGCTCCAGCGCGGCGCTGAGATGAATCGCCGTGGGGATGACGTCGTTGCTGCTCTGGCCCATGTTGACGTGATCGTTCGGGTGCACGGCTTGGCCGGCAATCTGTGTCGCCAGGGTCGCGATGACCTCGTTGGCGTTCATGTTGGTGCTGGTGCCAGACCCGGTCTGGAAGACGTCCACGGGGAACTGCTCGTACCAGGCGCCGTCCGCCACCGCATCGGCGGCCTCGCGGATGGCTGCCGCGAGCTCGTCGTCGAGGTGGCCGAGCTCGCGATTGGCGCCGGCCGCGGCCCACTTGACCAGGCCTACTGCGCGGATGAACTCGGCCGGCATGCGCCGTCCGCTGATCGGGAAGTTCTCCACGGCCCGCTGGGTCTGCGCGCCCCACAAGGCGTCGGCAGGCACGCGGAGCTCACCCATGCTGTCTTTCTCGATACGATATTCCTGCGCGGCCATGCGCCCCCTCCCGTGACGGGAAGCAACTTGAATAGTCGCTTCCAGGCTGATGAAATAATTTGGTTTTACTGCTTGACTTCCGGAGGCGCCGGGGACCCGTCCAGGCAAGGTTCAGGGGACCTGACGCGTTGCGGTATGATGCGGCAATCCTAACATCTTCGGCGCCTGATCAATGGACACTTCCCCCCTGACGGCGGTCTCTCCCGTCGATGGCCGGTACGCCGGTCGGGCGGCCCGGCTGCGGCCGGTTTTCAGCGAGTACGGCCTGATCCGTTACCGCGTCGCGGTCGAGGCCCGCTGGCTGCTGGCGCTGTCAAACGAAGACGGAGTGGTCGAGCTTGACCCCATCAGCGGCAAACCGCTCGACGTGCTCCGGGAGCTGGCCGCGGGGCTGTCGCTGGACCAGGCGGTGCGCGTCAAGACCATCGAGGCCAAGACCAACCACGACGTCAAGGCGGTGGAATACTTCCTCAAGGAGCAGCTTGCGCCCGCGGACCCCGACGGCCGGCTGCGCGAGTTCTTTCACTTCGCCTGCACCTCCGAGGACATCAACAACCTCGCCTATGCGCTGATGCTGCGCGACGCCCGCGACAGCGTGCTCGGCCCGGAGCAGAAATCGCTGGCGGCGCGCCTCGCCAGGATGGCCGATGAGCACGCTGCGCTCCCGATGCTGTCGCGCACCCACGGCCAGGCGGCCTCGCCCACGACGCTCGGCAAGGAATACGCCAATTTCGCCTGGCGGCTGCGGCGGCTCGAGGCGGGCTTCGCCGGGGTGGAAATCCTCGGCAAGCTCAACGGCGCGGTCGGCAACTACAACGCCCATCTGGCGGCATACCCGGACGTCGACTGGCCGGCCGTGTCGCGCAAGTTCGTGGAGTCGCTGGGCCTCGCCTGGAACCCCTACACGACCCAGATCGAGCCGCACGACTGGATTGCCGAGTACTGCCACGCGCTGGAGCGCTTCAACACCGCGCTGCTCGATCTCTGCCGGGACTTCTGGGGCTATGTCTCGCTGGGATACTTCAAGCAGAAGCTGGTTGCGGGCGAGGTGGGCTCCTCCACCATGCCGCACAAGGTCAACCCGATCGACTTCGAGAACGCCGAGGGCAATCTCGGCATCGCCAACGCGCTGCTCGCACACTTCGCCGCCAAGTTGCCGATCTCTCGCTGGCAGCGGGATCTCACCGACTCCACCGTGCTGCGCAACATCGGCGTGGCGCTGGCCCACTCGCTGATCGCTTATGCCTCCGTGATGAAGGGGCTCGAGCGCATCGAGCCAGATCCCGAGCGGCTGGCGCAGGACCTGGACGTCAACTGGGAAGTGCTCGGCGAGGCCATCCAGACCGCCATGCGCCGCCACGGGCTCGAAAATCCCTACGAGAAGCTCAAGGAACTGACCCGGGGACGGCGCGTCACGCCGGAACAGCTGCGCGAGTTCATCGCCGGCCTGGGGCTGCCCGGCGAGGTCCAGCACCGGCTGCTGCAACTGACGCCGGCGGGCTACACGGGGCTGGCCGCGACGCTCGCGCGGGACATCTGAGCCGGGACGAATCGCAGCGCCATGGAATTCTCTGATTTCAATGTCCGCCTGGCAGACTGGGGCCGCGACGAGGACGCGCTGCGCGAAGTGCGCACCAGCGTGTTCGTCAAGGAGCAGGCGGTCGCGGAGCACGAGGAGTGGGACGGGCTCGATCCCGACTGCACGCACGCCGTGGCCGAGCATGGGGAACAGGGCGTGATCGGCACCGGGCGGCTTCATCCCTCCGGCAAGATCGGTCGCATGGCCGTGCTGGCCGAGTGGCGCGGCCAGGGCGTCGGCGCAGCCATCCTGCGCCGGCTGCTCGAAGAGGCCATCAGTCACGGCATCGACTCGGTCTACCTGCACGCGCAGGTGCCAGTGCTCGGCTTTTACTCGCGCTTCGGCTTCGTTGCCGAGGGCGACGAGTTCGAGGAAGCCAATATCCCCCACCGCCTGATGCGGCTGCGACTGCCGCGCGGCGGTACCGGCCTGGCACCCCCGGGCGAGCAGACCGGCACGCGCCGTGTGCTGAGCGGCAAGGGCGATTTCGCCGAGGCCGTTGCCGCGGTCGCCGCGGTCGCGGCTCGCTCGCTCGCGATCTTCACTCCCGACCTTGAGCACGGCGTGTACGATTCGAAGCAATTCCTGGAAACCGTCAAGCGCCTTGTGCTGTCGCGCAGCCACGCTCGCATCCGCGTGCTGGTGAGCGATCCCGAGCGGGTGCAGCTCAACGTGAATCGCTTTCTCCACGTGGGCCGGCGCCTGTCCACTTTCATCGAGTTTCGCCGCCTGGCGGAGTCCTCCCAGGACCGTGGCGATGCGTTCCTGATCGCCGACGGCGTAGGGCTGGTGTACCGGGCCCGGGCCGACCGTTGGGAGGGCATCGCGGATACCTGCGAGCCGCGCATGGCGCGCCGTTATCTCAGCGAGTTCGACCAGCTTTGGCAACATGCCGAGAACGCCCGGGAAATCGGCGAACTGAGGATCTGATCCACGGTGGCGGAACGCATCATCGTTGGCATGTCGGGCGGCGTTGACTCCTCGGTCG
>CBDDRR010000112.1:0-43523 GCA_965233095.1 uncultured bacterium | reverse complement strand
GTGACGATCACGCGACGGATATCGAAGTACTCCTGGAAGCGACCGCCCGCGGAGTTCCAGAATTCGCGCATCACCGCGGGGATCTCGGCCTGCAGACGCTCGACCACAATACGGAGGTGCTTACTCCACGCTAAAGCCAGTCTTTTGGGCCACGCCTCACGCCTCGCTACCGCTCCCTTCCACGCGAATGTATATGTCACGCACAACGCACCACATCGGCGCTGAGCGGTATCGCGCCGCTCCCCTTCCGTTGCGATCCACGAAAGACGCTCGCCGTGCCGACGAGGACATGAAAGCGTTGCGAGAATTTGCTAGGAGCCTGCGCCCGTGCCGTTCTCGGGCGTCCTGAAACGGGCGATGGCGTGCTTGACCTTCGACAGGCTGCGCACCAGCGCACCACGTTCCGACGCATTCAAATCACTCAGGATCTGGGCGTTGAAAGCCTCTTCCAGAATAGTCATTCGATTGATCAGCCCCTGGGCGGGCCTGGTCAGGTAGACACGTCTGGCGCGCTTGTCCAAAGGATCGGGACGGCGCTCTACCCAGCCGCCGCGTTCCAAGTCTGCGATGAGATCACCGAGGCTGGCCTTGCCGACTTCGAGCACGTCGGCGAGCTGCGTCTGCATCATGCCGTCATGGCGCGACAGGTGCGCTAACACCCACCATTGCGCACGGGTGACGGCCAGTGGCTTCATCAGCTGGTCGTAGGCGATGCGACGCAGACGAGAAACGTCATGGATCAGGAACCCGAGACGGATGCCTTCGCGGGCTGCGTCGGCGGAAGCACGGCAATCTGCGTCTTGCTCATCTGTCTCCCTGCGCGGCGGAGGGAGGTTGGAAGCCTGCCGCGCAGCACGTGATCGAATTGCCCGCGCACCCTCGGTTACCTCGGTACGTTGGCCCTTCATGGGTTAACCGGTGGAGTCTGGGAATCGGGATTCACTGGGCTGGGCTGGGCAGCCCGGCCCGGCGAGCGAGCCGCGCCGGTCGCCCACCTTGGCCGCCGGCTCGTCCGAAGGGGAGCGGAGAGCACGCTCAGTGCCCGCCCAGCATGAAGAACACCTGGGCCTCGCCGACCAAGGCGCCGAGCACTGCCCCGGCGACAACGATGGTCATCTCGTTTTCCTTGAACGCGGGACGCAGGACCGACTCGAATTCTTCCGGCGACAACGAGTTCATGCGGCCGAGTATGGTGTCGTTGATATCGAGGGCGTCCATCGCGTATTTCTCCACCTCCTTGGACGCCAGCGGGATCAGATCGAGGATGCGCTGAGCCACCAGCTTGCGGATCTCGCCGTACCGCTCGTGCCCCAGGGCGAACACCACCAGCGGCAGCGCGGTGCCGAGCCTCTGGTCCATGGCTTCGCGTACCTGCCGGTGCACCAGATCGACGATGCGGTCCAGTGCCGGCCCGCGCAGCAGTTCCTCGATCAGGTTCGCAGGTGTCAGCAGTTCGGACGCCATCAGCGTGGCGTAGTCCTTCGAGACCTGGTCCTGCCGCGCCAGGAACTGGCCCTGGAACGTCCAGCCCAGGATTTTCTTCGGACGCAGCGGCCGGAACAGGATCTGCAGGGCGACCCAGTCGCTGACGAAACCAATCAGCCCCCCGAACACCGGCATCAGCCAGGGCTCGTGCCAGATCATCCAGCACGCGAGCTGCAACAGGCCGAGCAGGAAACCGAACCAGAACCCGATGTTGCGGAAGAACGTCAGCTCTGGCCCACCGACCCGCCAGAAAATCTCGTTGAGCTTTTCCTTGTCGCGCACCAGGTTGGTGACGATCACGCGACGGATATCGAAGTACTCCTGGAAGCGACCGCCCGCGGAGTTCCAGAATTCGCGCATCACCGCGGGGATCTCGGCCTGCAGACGCTCGACGAGCTTGCGCTGGGCGAAAGCTGGCAGACGCGCCCAGAAACCGGCCAGGTAGGTTTCGCCGATCTCGCGCACCAGTGCTTCGGCCGCGTCGTTCACCGGCCGTTCAAGTTCGCGCAGCATGCGCTCCGGGTCCAGCCTTTCGAACAACTCGTTGGAGTCGAGCAGCCGCGAAGCCATGAGGTCGGCGGAGTGCGTCGCGATCTTGTGCGCCTTGCGCGGCAGGATGCCCTGCCAGCCGAGCCAGGGCTTGATGCCGATGAATTCGACCGGCCGGAAGATCATTTCCACGGCCAGCGTTTTGGTGATGTATCCGACGAAGGCGGCGACCAACGGAATCGCCAGATACACCCAAAGGTGGGCCTGGAAATCGGTCATCACGGATTGCAGGGTCATGTTCGGATGCACAAGTGGGCGAAACGGCGAGGTCTGACCGCCGACGCGATCGACAGGCCCGGCTCAGCCTGAGAGCGCGATGCCTTGCTCGATCAGCGATTCTACCTGCGTCGTCGAATAACCCAGCGCCAGCAGCACTTCGCGCGTGTGCTGACCCAATTCCGGCGCCGGGGTGCGGACGGCGCCCGGCGTGCGCGAAAGCTTCACTGGAATCCCGAGCCCGCGCTGGCCATTGTCGAACTCGACCACCATCTGGCGGTGCAGGGTGTGCGGATGCTGCAAGACCTGCGGCAGGAGATTGACCGGGCCCGCCGGGACGCCGGCTTCGAGCAGGGCTTCGCACAACTCCGCCGCGTCGCGCGTCGCGAGCAGGGTCTCGATCGAGGCACGCAACGGGATGCGGTTGCGATTGCGTTCGCCGTTGCTTGCATAGCGCGGATCGGCGGCAAGTTCCGGCGCGCCGATGAAGGTGCAGAACTTGCGGAACTGCCCGTCGTTGCCGATGCCGAGAAACACCTCGCCGCTGCGCGTCTGGAACTTGTCGTACGGCACCACGTTGGGATGCCCGCTGCCCACCAGCGATGGAACCTGGCCGTTGACGAACCAGTTGGACGCATGCGGATGCAGCAGGCCGACGGCGGTATCGAACAGCGTGGCGTCCACGAACTGCCCCAGCCCGGAACGCTGTCGGTCGGCCAGCGCCAGCAGAATCCCGATCACCGCGTTGAGGCCGGTGGTCATATCGACGATCGGAATGCCGATGCGGGTGGGCCCGCTGGCCGGATCGCCGTTGATGCTCATCAGGCCGCCGATGGCCTGGGCCACGGCGTCGTAGCCCGGCGCGCCGCCGAGCGGACCATCGGCGCCGAAGCCTGACACGCGGCAGTGGATCAGGCGTGGAAAGCGCTCGCGCAGCACCGCCTCGTAGCCCAGACCCCACTTCTCCATCGTCCCGGTCTTGAAGTTCTCCACCAGTACGTCGGCATCGCCGAGGAGGCGCAGCGCGATCTCGCGCCCTTCGGCGCGCGACAGGTCCAGCGCGATGTCCCGCTTGTTGCGGTTGACACCGAGAAAATACGAGGCCGTACCGTCGACGAACGGCGGCCCCCAGGTGCGCGTCTCGTCGCCCGTCGGCGGCTCGACCTTGAGCACGCTCGCTCCATGATCGGACAGGATCTGCGTGCAGTACGGACCGCCCAGCACGCGCGACAGATCGACCACCCGCAGGCCAGCGAGGGAGCCCGAAGCGGATTTATGCGGCGGATGGCTCATCAGTACGAGCGCGGCAGGCCCATGACTTTCTCGCCGATGTAGTTCAGCACCATCTCGCGATTCAGCGGCGCGGTGCGCAGCAAGCGAACCATCGGGTACAGATCGAAGATGCCGTATTCCTTGGTGAAGCCGTTGCCGCCGAAGCACTGGAGCGACGCATCCACCGCGCGGATGCCGGCCTCGGCTGCGGCGTACTTCGCCATGTTGGCGAACTCTCCAGCCGGCATGCGCTGATCGAACGCCCAGGCAGCCTTGTGCGTCATCAACCCGGCCATCTCGATTTCCGAGTGCGCCACCGCCAGCGGATGTTGCAAGCCCTGGTAGGCGCCGATGGGCACCTTGTTGAACACCTTGCGCTCGTTGGCGTAGGCCACCGCCTTGCGCAGGGCAAATCTTCCCAGGCCGACGCACAGGGAAGACAGAATGATGCGCTCGGGATTGAGCGTGTCGAACAGGATCTTGAAGCCCTCGTCGATGGTTCCGAGCGCGTCGGCCTCGCTCAGTTCCACGTCGTCGAAGAACAACTGCCACTGCGATTCCGGCATCGGAATGCTGACCGGGATCACGGTCTTGCTCACGCCCTTGGCGCGCATGTCCATGATGAACAGCGTGAAGCCGTCGGTCTTGCGGCTGACCTCGCCGTGCGGCTTGGTGCGGCTGACCACCAGCGCGTAGTCCGCAGAATCGGCGTCGGTGATGTAGGTCTTCTGGCCCTTGAGCTTGAAGCCACGGCCCTCGCGCCGAGCGATGGAGGTGATCTCCATCGTGTTGGAACCCGCGTTCGGCTCGGTGATGGCGAAGCAGAACCGGATATCGCCGCGGCAGGCGCCAGGCAGATACTTCTGCTTCTGCTCCTCGCTGCCGTGCATGGCGATCAGCGCCATCGACATGGTCGAGCTGGTCACCAGGCTCAGCAAGGGAATGCCGTTGTTGGCCAAGCCCTCCATGAACAAGGCCATTTCCATCATGCCCTGCCCGGCGCCGCCGTAAGCCTCCGGCACCATCAAGCCGAGAAAGCCGTCGGCGGCGACCTGCGCGAGCAGCTCCTTCGGCGGCTGGTGCTTTTCCGCGTAGCTCATCCAGTAGCGGCGGTCGTACTGCTGCGACACCTTGTCGCCGTACTCCAGAATCATCCGCTGCTCGTCGCTCAGTTCAAAGTTCACGTTCAATATTCCGATGGGGAAATGGGCTTCGCTCACCCGGCCCGGATCGACGTCCAAACCGCGCCAGCACGCTGCCGCCGATTTTGGAGGGCAGCGGTCGCGAAGGGTGCGACTCGCGGCCCAGGCATCCTGCGACGCCGCTTCTACGCGTCATTCCAGCGTTCGTGGCGGGGCGAGCGTCCTCGCAGCCCTCACTGCGCCGAGGGAAAGTTCGGCGGACGCTTCTCGCGCACGGCCTTGACGCCCTCCGGGGCATCGCCGCCCAGGAAGCAGAGCATCTCCATCGCCAGCGAGCTCTCGAAGATGGGTCGCGCCATGTTCATCCAGCCGTTGAGCGAACGCTTGGTGAGACGAATGGCGCCCTGGCTGCCGGCCGCGAGCTTGTCGGCCACCGACAGCGCCTTGTCCATGAGTTGCGCGCGCGGCACGCAGGCGCTGACCAGGCCGATGCGCTCGGCTTCCTTGCCATCGATGAACTCGGCAGTGAGCAGGTAATACTTGGCCTTGGCCATGCCGCAGAGCAGCGGCCAGATGATGGCGGCGTGGTCGCCAGCACCGACGCCGAGCTTGACGTGGCCGTCGGTGATCTTGGCCTCCTCGGCCATGATGCTGATGTCGGCAAGCATGGCAACGGCCAGGCCCGCACCGACGGCAACGCCGTTGATCGCAGAGATCACGACCTTCTCGCAGTTCATGATGCTGTAGACCACCTCGGCGGCCTCCTGCATCACGACGCTGATCTCCTTCGGATTTCCGACCATGTTGGTGATCCACTCCAGGTCGCCGCCGGCCGAGAAAGCGCGATCGCCGGAGCCGGTGATGACCGCCACCTTCGTCTTGGGGTCGTCATTGACCACCTGCCAGATCTTGGTCAGCTCCCAGTGCAGGCGTGCATTGGTCGCATTCATCACCTCGGGGCGGTTGATGGTAATCACCAGCACGCCGTTGGCGCGGTGTTCGAACTTGAGAAACTGGAAGTCGGTGTAGTTCATGGGTCTATATGCCTGGGGGTTGGGGTCGTCAAACGATGCGGTAAATCATCGAGCCGGTCGCCACCAGGCGACGCGCCTCGTTGTCCTCCACGATTTCCACGTCGCAGAAGATCAGTTCCTTGCCGCGCCGGCGCACTTCGCCGGTAGCGATGATGGCGGTGCCCATCGCCGCGCCGACGAAGTTCACGGTGAGCGTGACGGTCGACGCCTTCATGCCACGGGCGACGTCGTGGCCCGACCAGGCGGCGAGCGCGCCGGTAAGGTCGAGCATCGAGGAAATTACGCCGCCGTGCAGCGCGTTGCCTCCGCCGCAAAGGTCCATGCGATGTGGCAGTCGCACCACGGCGCGATCTGGCGCGGTCTCCACGACTTCGATGCCCAGGACTTTCTGGAAGCCGATGTCGGGGAACATCTTGATGAGCGCCGCGATCTGCGGTGCGAGTTCGGTTTTTTCGGACATGGTGTGCCGGTGAGGTGGGAAGTGGATTCAGCCGCGCAGCTCTGCCCGGCCATTGCCGAGCACCACGGTGTCGCGCGCCGGCACGCGGGTGCGGAAAGACCAGACCTTGCCGTCGCGCCAGATGTCGGTGGCGAGCGTCTCGCCGGGATAGACCGGGCTCGTGAAGCGCAGGTTGAGCGAGGCCAGTCCATCGGCCAGGTAGCCCGCCGCCTTGAGCAACGCATGCGTAGCCACGCCCAGGGTGCACAGGCCGTGCAGGATGGGACGGTCGAACTTGGCCGCGCGCGCGACCTTGGGATCGGCGTGCAGCGGGTTGTCGTCGCCGGAGAGACGGTAGATCAGCGCCGCCTGCGGCAGGGTCTGGATCGTGATGGTTTCATCCGGCGCGCGGTCGGGCAGCGCGTGCACCTCCGGCACCGGGCCCGAGGGCCCGCCGATGCCGCCGTCGCCGCGCAAAAACGTGGTGCTCGGCAGCGTGGCCAGCAGCTCTCCCGTGGCGGCGTCGGTGACGGTGCGCTCGGTGTACACGAGCAGGCCCTTGCCCTCGCCCTTGTCGACCATGTGCGTGATGCGCGTGCGGCCGATCACCTCGCCCTCGGCCGGCGGCAGCTTGTGCAGGATCAGTCCCTGCTCACCGTGAACGATGCGCACCCAGTCCACGCCGGTGTCCGGGCGTTTCCACCAGAAGCCCGGGTGCCCCAGCACCACCGGATAGGTGGGGAAGGAAACGAGCCCGTCCTCGTAGACGTAGCGCAACTGCTGCTCGTCCACCGGGTCCGCGCCCAGGCCCAGGCCCAGGGCGTAGAGCATGGTGTCGCGCCGCGTGTAGCGGTGCCGCGCTTCCGGAATCGGATAGTTCAGCAGGTGTTCGTAGACGACCGCCATGGCCGTTTCAGACCGGGTCCCAGGAGAACACTTCGCCGCTGGTCTCCAGCGGGTAGAAGCCGGCCTTGAGCGCCGGCAGCGCGTGCTCGGCAATGGTCTGCGGCGTCCAGCCTTCGCCGCGGTGGATGCCGCGCAGCGGCCGGGGCTGGCTCATCAGAAAGATCTCGTTGGCGCGCACAGCGAAGATCTGGCCGCTAACCTCGTTGGCGGCATCGCTGGCCAGGAACACGGCCATGGGCGCGATCTTGCCGGCTTCCATCTTCTTGAGCTTCTCCACCCGTGCCTGCTGCTGCGGCGTCTCGGTGGGAATCGAGCCGATCATGCGGCTCCAGGCAAAGGGCGAGATGCAGTTGGAGCGCACGTTGTAGCGCTTCATGTCCATGGCGATCTGCTTGGACAGCGAGGCGATGCCAAGCTTGGCCGCGCCGTAGTTGGCCTGGCCGTAGTTGCCGATCAGGCCGGAGGTGGAGGTCATGTGCACGTAGGCGCCCGAGTTCTGCGCCTTGAAGTGCGGCGCCGCGGAGCGCGCCACGTAGAAGCTGCCGTTGAGGTGCACGTCGATGACGCTCTTCCACTCGTCCACGCTCATGTTGAAGAAGAAACGGTCACGCAGGATGCCGGCGTTGTTGACCACCGCGTCGATGCGGCCGAAGCTGTCCATGGCGCACTGCACGATGCGACCCGCCGCGACCCAGTCCGCCACGCTCTCGTTGTTGGCCACTGCCTGGCCGCCACGGCTCTTGATCTCGCGCACCACTTCCTCGGCCGGCGTCTCGCCGGAGCTGGCGCCGTCGACGGCCACGCCCAGATCGTTGACCACCACGGCCGCGCCCTCGGCGGCAAACAGCAGCGCCATGTCGCGGCCAATGCCGCGCCCGCTGCCGGTGACGACCACCACCTTGCCTTCCATCATGCCGCTCATTGCATCGCTCTCCAGGGAAATTGTTGTGTGCGCCCGACAGCGGCGGCCTTCAGGACGGCAGGCCCAGCACCTGTGAAGCCAGGATGTTGCGCTGGATCTCGTTGGAGCCGCCGTAGATCGTGGCCGGCCGGGAGTTGTAGTAGCTCGTGGTCCAGTCGAAGCTCTCGCCGCCGATGTCCACGTCGCCCACCAGTCCTCCAGCTGCGCCCGCGGTTTCGAGCATCAGCTGCGAGATCTTCTGGTAGTTCTCGGTGCCGATGATCTTGAGCATCGAGACGTCGGAGCCCAGCTTCTCGCCGCGGCGCACCTGATCGACGAAGCGGCCGTACAGCGAGGCGTGGTCGAGCACGTCGAGCTTGTAGCGCGCGTAGGCGTCCAAGAAGCCGGCATCGCGGGTCAGGCCGCGCTGCAGCGCGAGCTCTTCCAGGCGCGCCATCGCGTACTGGCTCTGCTTGGGTCCGCCGATGGCGATGCGCTCGAAGGACAGCAGCGCCTTGGCGATGGTCCAGCCCTGGTTGATCTGGCCGACAATGTTGTCCTTGGGCACGCGCACGTCGCGCAGGAAGGTCTCGCAGAATTCCTCATGGCCGGCGAGGTTGCGGATCGGCCGGCGCTCCAGGCCCGGCACGTCCGTGGGTGACAGCAAGAAGCTGATGCCCTGCTGCTTCTTGGCAGTCTTGTCCGTGCGCACCAGCATGAAGATGTGCGTGGCGTCCTGCGCCAGCGAGGTCCAGGTCTTCTGGCCGTTGACAATGAAGTGATCGCCGGCGAGCACGGCCTCGGTTCGCAGACTGGCGAGGTCCGAGCCGGCGTTGGGCTCGGAATAGCCCTGACACCAGACGTGTTCGCCGGACAGAATCTTCGGCAGGTAGTAGGCCTTCTGCGCCTCGGTGCCGTTCTGGATCAGCAGCGGACCGACCATGGTGATGCCCATGTCCGGCGCGCGGCCCACGCCGTAGCGTTCGATCTCCTCCTGGAAGGCGATCAGCTTGGACGGAGTCAGCCCCATGCCGCCGTACTGGCGCGGCCAGGCCGGTGCCAGCCAGCCCTGCTTCGACAGCGTGAGATACCAGTCCTTGATCTGCGCCCAGCGCAGGCGCGTCTTGGGATAGCGCAGGTGCTCGGGGTAGTTCGCGCGGAAGAACGCGCGCACCTCGCGGCGGAAGTCCGCGTCGGACAGCGTGTTCCAGTCGAAGCCGGCTTGCGGGGTTGATGGCATGGCCTTAGTCCTCGCTCTCGGGCGTTGGGGGGTTGAGCCGCACGTAGCGGCGGCGGTGCGCCAGCGCGTTGCCCAGCCAGGGCAGCAGCGCGAGTGTGCGGTTCACGTACAGGCTCAGGTCGTACTCGTCGGTCACGGCGATGCCGCCGTGCAGCTGGATGGACTCGCGCGAGATCTGCGTGAGCGACTCGGCAGCGCGCGCCTTGGCGCGGCTGGCGAGGCTGGCTCGCTGCTGCGGTGTGGTCTCTGGCGCGTCGAGTGCCGCGACCGCCTCGGTCACCACGGCCTGCGCCAGCTCCTCCTGGATCAGCATGTCCACCGCGCGGTGCTGCAGCACCTGGAAGCTGCCGATGGGCTTGCCGAACTGCACGCGGGTCTTGATGTAGTCCAGCGTCATCGCGCGCATGCGCGACATCAGCGCCAGCAGTTCCACCGCGTTCATCACCGTGGCCTCGTCCAGCGCCAGATCCAGTGACGCCCGGTCCAGGCGCAGCAGCTCGCCCTGACCGAGCCGCAGCTGGTCTGCGCGCACGCGCGTCAGGCCGGTGCCGTCGGCCTGCGCCTCGGTCGTCAGCTTCAGGCCGGCCGCGCCGGCCTCGGCCACGAACAGGCCCGGCACCCCGTCGAGCTGCGTCCACAGCAAATAGTGTGTGGCACCGCTGCCGGGGCGCACGAAGCGCGCCTCGCCCGACAGCGTCCAGCCCTCGCCCTCGCGCCTGGCGGGAAACGGCGCGACGCCCGCATCCAGGCCACCGTCCACGTTCTGCCAGGCCAGCGCGGGAGCGGCCTTGCCCTCGGCCAGCGCGGTCAGCAGCGCATCGCGAACGGGCGAATCACCACAGCGGCGCAGCACGCCAGCCGCAAGCACCGCCACCGGCACCAGGGGCTCGGGCGCAAGCTGCGCGGCGAGCGCTTCGACCACCACGCGGGCCTCGGCGAAACCCAGGCCGAAGCCGCCCAGCGACTCGGGCACCAGCAGGCCGGTCCAGCCCTGCCCGGCAAGTTCGGCGAACATCGCGGGCTCGAATTCCGGCCGTGCGCCGCGCAGACGACGCGAGCGGGACAGGGGCATTCGTCCCGCCGAGAACGCGATGGCGCTGTCCTTCAGCAGCCGGATCTGGTCGGCGCGCTCGGCGTCTGCGGAAGGCGATGCATTCATCGTGATCAATAGCTCTTGGGCAGGCCGAGAACCTTCTCGGCAATGTGGCAGAGGATCAGCTGCGGGCTGATGGGCGCGATGCGCGGAATCATCATCTCGCGCAGGTAGCGTTCGACGTGGTACTCGCGGGCGTAGCCCATGCCGCCGTGCGTGGCCACCGCGCGCGTGCAGGCGCGAAAGCCCACTTCCGCGGCGTAGTACTTGGCGGCGTTGGCGTCCGGGCCGCAGGGCAGGCCGCGGTCGTACTTCCAGCCGGCGCGCCGGGCGAGCAACTCGGCGGCCTCCAGCTCGATCCAGCTTTCCGCCAGCGGATGCTGGATCGCCTGGTTCTGGCCGATGGCGCGGCCGAACACGATCCGCTCGCCGGCGTACTTCACCGCCCGCTGCAGGGCCGCGCGGCCCAGGCCCACGGCTTCGGAGGCGATGAGGATGCGCTCCGGGTTGAGGCCATGCAGGATGTATTCAAAGCCGCGCCCTTCCTCGCCCACGCGGTCCTCGTCGGACACCGGCAGGCCGTCGATGGCCAACTCGTTGGAGTCCACGCAGTGGCGGCCCATCTTGTCGATCTCGCGGATGTCGACGTAGCGGCGGTCCAGCGGCGCGTAGAACAAGGTCATGCCCTGCGTCGGCTTCTTGCACTTCTCGATGGGCGTGGTGCGGGTGAGGATCAGGATGCGGTCCGCGACCTGGGCGGTGGAGATCCACACCTTGCGTCCGTGCAGAACATAACCGCCAGGGACGCGCTCGGCGCGGGTCTTGAGATGCGTGGTGTCCAGGCCCGCGTCGGGTTCGGTGACGCCGAAGCAGGCCTTCTGTTCGCCGCGTACCAGCGGCGGCAGGAAGCGCTGCTTCTGCTCCTGGGTGCCGAACACCACCACCGGCTGCAGGCCGAAGATGTTCATGTGGATGGCCGAGGCGCCGGACAGCCCCGCGCCCGACTCCGCAATGGCCTGCATCAGCAGGCTGGCCTCGGTGATGCCCAGGCCCGAGCCGCCGTATTCCTCGGGGATGCAGGTGCCGAGCCAGCCGGCGTCAGCCATGGCGCGGTGGAAGTCGTGC
Source organism: uncultured bacterium (assembly GCA_965233095.1). GTDB lineage: Bacteria > Pseudomonadota > Gammaproteobacteria > Steroidobacterales > XN24 > XN24. The sequence goes on along the minus strand of CBDDRR010000112.1, from coordinate 32,121 downwards.
GGAAAGCCGCCTTCGCTGTCGCGCTTGAGCCAGTAGCCGGCATCGAAGCGCGCACACAGCGTGCGCACGGCCTCGCGGATGCTCTCCTGCTGCTCGCTGTACTGGAAGTCCACTTTGCCCCTGCCGTGGTGTGTTCGCGCGTTCCGACGGAATTCTTCTAACAAACGTTCGGGAGTTTATCGCCCGATGCCACAAGACCGCAACGCGCGCCCGGACCGTGCCCAGGCCGAGCCGGCCCGGGCACGGACCCCGCCGGGTGCGCGTCAGGCGGCGCGGCAGCGCACCGGCAGGGATTCCAGGCCGCGCACGATCATCGAATCGCTGAAATGCGGGGTGCGCAGCAGCTCGAACTGCGCGACGCGGCGCAGCAGGATCGGCCAGGCGATGCGCGCTTCCATGCGCGCCAGCGGCGCGCCCAGGCAGAAGTGGATGCCGTAGCCGAAGGTCAGGTGCGGGTTGGGGTCGCGGCGCACGTCGAAGCGGTCGGGATCGGCAAACACCGCCGGGTCGCGGTTGGCGCCGGCCACGAACTGGAAGATGCGACTGCCGGCCGGCACGGTCTGGCCGTGCAGCACCACGTCCTCGGTGAGCACGCGCACGCCGGCGAGGCCCGGGCCGTCCCAACGCAGGATCTCCTCCACCGCCGCTTCCACGGCGGCGCGGTCGTCCTGCCGCTCGCGCAGGCGCTGCATTTCGGCGGGCCAGCGCAGCAGCGCATAGAGACCATTGCCGAACAGCTGCGTGGTGGTCTCGTGCCCGGCGAACAGCAGTAGCACGCAAGCGGCGACCAGCTCGTCGCGCGAGAGGAAATCGCCGTGCTCCTCGGCCGCGACCATGCGCGCGACGATGCCGCCGTCGGGCGCGCGCCGCAGGCGGTCGGTCATGGCGCCGAAGTAATCGTGCATCTCGCGGATGGCGCCGTCCGCGCGCTCGTAGCGGTCCCCAGACAGGCGCGAGGTGAGCACGAACGCGGCCAGCTCGTCCGACCAGCGCTTGAGGTGCACCACGTCCTCGGCGGGCACGCCGAGAATCTCGGCGATCACCATCGCCGGCAGCGGGTAGGCGAAGGCGCGAATGAAGTCGACCTCGCCGTCCTGTTCGACCAATTCGTCGACCAAGGTCTCCACGCGCTGCGCGATGCGCGCTTCCATCGGCGCCAGCGCGCCGGTGGTGAAGGCCTTGTTCATCAGTACCCGCACGCGGCCGTGGTCCGGCGGGTCGTTGAACACCGCCCACAGCGACAGGTTCTTCTCCAGCGCGGCCAGGCGCTCGCGCCGCTGCGGGTCCATGTGCGCGAAGAACGGCCGCAGGCGGTTGGCCGAATAGCGCGGATCGCGCATGGAGTTGCGCACGTCCTCGTAGCGCGTGATCACCCAACCGCCCATGGCCTCGCTGTAGTGCAGCGGCTCGTGCTCGCGCAGGCGCGCGAGCGCCGGGTACGGGTCCTGAATGACCGCCGGGTCTCTGGGATCGAAGTGGCCTTGTGCGCTCATCGGGAATCGCCCTCGTTGACGGCTTCAGACGCGTTCGAGAATCAGGGCGATGCCCTGCCCCACGCCGATGCACATGGTGCACAGCGCATAGCGGCCGCCCGTGCGCTCGAGCTGCGCCACGGCGGTCATCACCAGGCGCGCGCCGGACGCGCCCAGCGGATGACCCAGCGCGATGGCGCCGCCGTTGGGGTTCACCCGCGCGTCGTCGTCGGCCAGGCCCAGGTCGCGCGTCACCGCCAGGCCCTGCGCGGCGAAGGCCTCGTTGAGCTCGATGACGTCGAACTGGTCGAGCCGCATGCCGGTGCGCGCGAGCAACTTCTTCACCGCCGGCGCCGGGGCGAAACCCATGATGCGCGGCTCGTTGCCGATGCCGGTGGCGGCGACCACGCGGGCGCGCGGACGCAGGCCGTGGCGCTGCGCGCCGGCCTCCGAGGCCAGCAGCATCGCGCAGGCGCCGTCGTTGATCTGCGAGGAATTGCCCGCCGTGACCGTGCCGTCCGGCCGTACCACGCCCTTGAGCCGGGCCAGCGCGTCGAGCGTGGTGTCCGGGCGCGGCGGCTCGTCGGCGTCCAGGCGCAGCGGCTCGCCCTTCTTCTGCGGCAGCAGCACCGGCTCGATCTGATCCTTGAAGAAGCCCTCCGCCAGCGCACGCGCGTAACGCTGCTGACTGCGCAGCGCAAACGCATCCTGCGCGGCGCGCTCGATGCCGAACTGCACCGCCACGTTCTCCGCGGTTTCCGGCATGGAGTCGACGCCGTGGCGCGCCTTCATCTCCGGGTTGACGAAGCGCCAGCCGATGGTACTGTCCTCGATCTTCACATTGCGCGAGAACGCGCCGTCGGCCTTGCCCAGGATGAAGGGCGCGCGCGTCATGCTCTCCACGCCGCCGGCCACCAGCAGGTCGCCCTCGCCAGCCTTGATCACGCGCGCCGCCGCGGCCACCGCTTCCAGGCTCGACCCGCACAGGCGATTCACCGTCACGCCCGGCACCTGCACCGGCAGGCCGGCGAGCAGCAGTGCCATGCGCGCGACGTTGCGGCTGTCCTCGCCCGCGCCATTGACACAGCCGTAGATCACATCGTCCACGGCGCCCCAGTCGAGCTGCGGGTGACGCGCCATCAGCGCCTTGAGCGGCAGGGCCGCGAGGTCGTCGGCGCGCACGCCGGCCAGGATGCCGCCGTAGCGGCCGAAAGGGGTGCGGATAGCGTCGCAAACGTAAGCTTGGGACATCGGAACTCCGAGATTGGAATGAGGCGGCGGTCGGTCCGCCGCGAGAAAACGATGATGCGCCGCTAACCGGTGCCGAGCCCCGCCACGTCGGCCACCACGCGCTCGCGCAGCGCGCGCTTGTCGATCTTGCCCACGCCAGTGCGCGGGATCTGTGCGATCGGCAGGTAGTGATCCGGCAGCCACCAGCGTGCGAAACGCGGTTCGAGGCAGGCGCGCAACTCTGCAGCCGTCGGCGGCGCAGCGTCCGCGGCCGGCACGAAGTAAGCGCAGGGACGCTCCAGCCATTTCGGATCGGGCACGGCCACCACGGCTGCCTCGCGAACGCCCGGATGCGCGACCAGCGCGTTCTCCAAGTCCACCGAGGAAATCCACTCGCCGCCGCTCTTGATCAGGTCCTTGGCGCGGTCCACGAGGCGCAGCACACCGGAGGCATCCACGGTAGCCATGTCGCCGCTGCGCCACCAACCGTCGCGGAAGCCCTCGGCGCTGCGCCCGTCGCGGAAATACTCCGTGCTGCTCCAGGGCGCACGCGCGTAAACCTCGCCGACGCTCACGTCGTCCCAGGGCACTTCGCGGCCCTGTTCGTCGAGCACCCGGACCTCGGCGCCGGGTACCGGGATACCCTGGCGCACGCGCACCGGGATGTGCTCGCGCGCGGGCCGGTGGAGCAGCGCGCGCGGCACGTGCGCGCAGGTGGCGAGCGGCGCCATCTCGGTGGCGCCCCAGGCGGTGTAGATGGGAATGCCGTGCGCGTCGATGAAGTACTCCATTATCGCGGCCGGCGTGGCCGAGCCGCCCAGGATGATGCCGCGCACGCTGGACAGGTCGCGCGGCCGGCGCTTGAGCTCGGCGATCATGTCGATGCCCACGCTGACAGCGGCGGCGGCGAAGGTCACGCGCTCGCGCTCGATCAGGTCCAGCAGGTCCGCGGCCTGCGGCCGCTCTCCCGGCAGCACCAACTCGGCGCCGGTCAGCGCTGCGGCATACGGCAGGCCCCAGGCGTTGGCGTGGAACATCGGCACCATCTGCAGGATCGTGTCGCGCTCGCGGATGCCCAGCGCGTCGGCCTGGCATTCGGACAGCGTGTGCAGGACGATGCCGCGGTGTGTGTACTCCACGCCCTTGGGCAGGCCGGTGGTGGCCGAGGTGTAGCACATGCCGGCCACGGTGTCCTCCGGGATGTCCGGCAGCTCGAACCCCGGATCACCCGCCGCGATCAAGTCCTCGTAGGCGATGGCATTGGGCAGCGTGGTGGGCGGCAGGCGGTCGGCCAGCACCACCCAAGCGCGAACCGATGGCACCTGGTGCGCGATGCGCTCCATCACCGGCAGCAGGTCCGGGTCCACGAACACCGCCGTATCCTCGCTGTGGCGCAGGATGTAGGCGACGTGCTCGTCGGCCAGGCGCAGGTTGACCGTGTGCACCACGCGCCCGGTGCAGGGCAGCGCGAAGTACAGCTCCAGGTGCCGGTAGCTGTTCCAGGCGAAGGTCGCGATGCGCTCGCCCGGCCGCGTGCCCAGCGTGTCGAGCCGGCTTGCCAGCCGGCGCAGCCGCTCTCCGAACTCGCGGTGGGTGTAGGCATGCCGCCCGCCGTCCGCCAAGCGGGTGACGATGCGGTTTCCGCCGAAGTAACGCTGGCCGCGTTGCAGCAGCAGACGCAGGTTGAGTTGCATGGCGGGTATCCTCCCCTCAGCGTGGTTTGGGCGGCATCACAGCGCATTGGCCAGGCGCGTGCCCTCGTCGATGGCGCGATGCGCGTCGAGTTCGTTGGCCTCGCGCGCGCCGCCGATCAGGTCGACACGAAGGCCGCGCGCGAGCAGCTCGTCGGCGAGCGCACGGTTGGGCTCCTGCCCCGCGCAGACCACCACGCTGTCCACCGGCAGCAGCGCGGGCCGGCCCTCGACCGTGACGTGCAGACCGGCATCGTCAATCCGCTCGTAGCGGCTGCCCGAGAGCATGGCGACCTTGCGTCGCGCGAGCCGACTGCGGTGTATCCAGCCGGTGCTCATGCCCAGGCGCGCGCCCGGTACCTGAGTTGAGCGCTGCAGCATGGTGACGTCGCGGGGCGGCGCTTGCGCAGGCATCTCCACGAGCGAGGTGCCCGATTCCGGCGAAACGTCCACGCCCCAGGCGCGGTGGAACTCCGCCACCGTCTCCACGTGAGATACCGGCACCGGCGCGCTGAGGACCTCGGCCATGTCATAGCCGATACCACCCATGCCGACGATGGCGACGCGACGCCCCGGCGTGGCCTCCCCGCGCAGGACCTCCAAGTAACCGAGCGCCTTGGGGTGATCGGCGCCATCGATGGCGAGCGGGCGCGGCAGGATGCCGGTAGCGACGATCACGCGATCGAAACCGCTGGCGACCAGTTCGTCGGCGGTCGCCGCACGACCGAGGCGCAGGTCAACGCCGTGCTCGTCCAGAGCTTCGCGGAAGTAGCGCATCGTCTCCTCGAACTCGTGCTTGCCCGCGCGCACGGCCAGATTCATCTGGCCTCCGATGCGCTCCGAGGCCTCATACAAGGTGACGGTATGCCCGCGCCGCGCCGCTTCGAGCGCAGCGGCCAGCCCCGCAGGCCCCGCGCCGACGACCGCCACCCGCAGCGCGCGCAGCGCGCGCGACTCGTCGAACTCGATCTCGTGGCCGGCGCGCGGATTGACCAGGCAAGTGCCCCACTTGCCGGCAAACGCATGATCCAGGCAGGCCTGGTTGCAGGCGATGCAGGTGTTGATCGCCTCCGGCCGGCCCGCGGCGGCCTTGCGGACGAAGTGCGGGTCGGCGAGCAGGCCGCGCGCCAGCGATACCAGGTCGGCTTCGCCGCTGGCGAGAATGTCCTCGGCCAGTTCCGGCGTGTTGATGCGGTTGGAGGCCACGACCGGGATCCGCACCTCCCGCTTGAGGCGGGCGGCGGCGAAGCGGAAGGCGCCGCGCGGCACCGGGTAGGCGATGGTCGGCACCACCGAGTCGTGCCAGCCGATGCCGGTGTTGAGCAGGTCCGCACCGGTTTCCTCGAGGGCGCGCGCCAGCGCGGCGGTTTCGTGGAACGGCAATCCGCCTTCGGCGAGGTCGAGCACCGAGAGGCGATAGTCGATCAGGAATGCGGCGCCGACCGCGGCCCGCGTGCGGCGCACGATCTCGACCGGAAAACGGTGGCGGTTCTCCGCGCTGCCACCCCAGATGTCGCTGCGGTCGTTGGTGCGCGTGGAGACGAACTGGTGAATCAAGTAACCCTCGGACCCCATGATCTCGACGCCGTCGTAGCCGGCGAATTCCGCCAGGCGCGCGCAGCGCACGAAATCCTCGACCGTCCGCTCCACCTCTTCGGTGCCCAGCACCCGGGCCTGGCGCGGATTGATCCGCGTGCGGATCGCCGAGGGCGCTACCAGCGCCTCGATCTTGGCATTGCGGCCCGCGTGCAGGATCTGCAGCAGAATCTTGCCACCGGCGGCGTGCACGGCATCCGTCACGGGACGGTGCTCTCGAACCGCCTGCGCTTCGTCCACCAAGTGCGCCGCGCCCGGTTCCAGCAGGCCCTCGAGATTGGGCGAGCAGCCGCCGGTGATCAGCAGGGCTGCACCGCCGCGGGCGCGCTCGGCGAAGAACGCCGCCATGCGTTCCACCGCGCGATCCTGCAGGTCGATGCGCAGATGCATCGACCCCATGATCACGCGGTTGCGCAGCACGGTGCGTCCCAGGTCCAGCGGCGCGAGCAGGTGCGGGTAAGGCTGGCCCATGATCGGTCTGCCCTACTTCGCCGTTCCCAGCGCGTGGTCGCGCGCCTCGTCCTCGGCGCGGGTCCAGATCTCGCGCGCAATTGGCGCGCGCATCTCTTCCATGATGTGGCCGACCAGGCCGATGGCGCGGGCGAACACGCCGATGCCGCGGCAGGCGTTCCAGGCGATGCCCAGCTCCGAGCAGCAGGCGCCGATGGCGCCGGTGGCATTGATTGGAAGCACTTTGCCGTACACGCGCGCGGCCTCGTCGGCGACCTTGGTCATCAGTGCGATGTAGGGACCGTCGAAGCCGTTTTCGGCGGCGATGGCGAACAGCCGCGGCGTGCGTGGGTCGATCGGCTTGTGCAGCGGGTGGCCGATGCCGGGAATGATGGCCTTGCGGCCGTGCCAGTCGGCGACGATGCTGCGCGCCAGCGCATCGAGATCACCGGGATTGCGGCGGTCGGGAATCGCCTCCTGCAGCAGCTTGGCGGAGCCCTCGGTGGTGCCGACGAATACCGTACCCAGGCCGGCAAGGCCGGCGGCGACGGCGCCCTGCATGGCCTCGGGCGCGCCGGTGAAGGTCAGGCGTGCGGCCAGCGCGCTCGGCGTCAGGCCGTGCTCGACCAGGGTCACCGCCAGCGCGTTGAACAGCGCCGATTCCTGCGGCGTGGGCACGCGCGCCATCATCTCCAGGAAGGCCATGTCGCCGAGATTGATCTTGCCGAGCAGCTCGCTCGGCAGGTCGCGGCCACGGACCACGATGCGGTCGGGCGTGGAAAAACCCATGTCGGTGCGGATGGGCTTGCGCTTGTCGCTGGACATCGAATACTCCTTTCAACGGATGGCATATCGACCGGCGCGCGGCCAGTCGCTGGGCTACGCGCCGCGGGCGCGGCGCGCGGTGTTTCAGGAAAACTTGGGCTTGCGCTTCTCGCGGAAGGCGGTGATGCCCTCGTGCGCGTCGGGCGTCATGAACAGGAAGGGGAAGGCGTCGCGCGCGGTGCGCAGGTCGTCGCCGCCCAGGCCGCGGTTGTAGAAGGACTTGGCCATGCGCACGGCCAGCGCCGGCTTGGACGCGATCTTCTCGGCCATGGCCAGGGCTTCGTCGAGCAGCTTGTCGTGCGCCACCGTGCGCAGCGCGATGCCCAGGCGCACCGCTTCGTCGGCGCTGATCGGCTCGCCAAGGATGGACATCTCCTTGGCCTTGGGCCGGCCGACGATCTCGGCCAGGCGCACCACCGCAAAGCCCGGCAGCAGACCGAGCTGGATTTCCGGCACGCCGAAGCGCGCGCGCTCCGAGGCCAGAATGAAGTCGCAGGCGATGGCCAGCTCAAAGCCGCCGCCGAGCGCCAGCCCGTTGACCGCGGCGATCAGCGGCTTGCTGCACGACTCCGGCGCGGCCAGGAAGCCGACGACGTCCTCGATGAAGTTGCGCACCGCGGTGGCGTCGAAGTCGAAGCCGCTGATATCGGCGCCGGCGCAGAACGCCTTCTCGCCGCTGCCGGTGATGACGCCGACGCGGATCTCCGCGTCGGACTCGATCATCGCCAGCGCCTCGCGCACGCCCTGGCGGATGCCGCTGGACAGCGCGTTGAGCTTGGAAGGTTCGTGCAGGGTGATCAGCGCCACCGCGCCGCGCTTTTCGAAATGGACACTGCCGAGTCGCATGGTCTCTCCGGGGTTCAGGATGTGGGTTGTAATGACGCGTCCTGCAGGACGCCGTGGTCGGCCGCCACCGGCACGTCGCCGCGCAGGGTCACGCGGTGCATCCGCCGGCGGTGGCCGTGGTAATCGTTGATGGGCAGGTGCTGGACGCAGCGGTTGTCCCAGATCGCCAGGGCGCCGGGGCTCCAGCGCCAGCGGCAGGTGAATTCCGGACGCACCTGGTGCGCGTGCAGGAAGTCGAGCAGTCCGCGGCTCTCGTCCTCGCTCCAGCCCGCAAAGCGGACCGTGTGGGCACGGTTGACGTAGAGCGCCGCGCGCCCGGTCTGCGGATGACGCCTCACCACCGGGTGCTCGGCCTCCAGTTGCCTGGCCTGCGTACCATGCTCGCGCAGGCGGTCCTCGCGTGTGCGCGAGACTTCGGCCTTGACCGACGAACTCACCGCGCCCAGCCCACGCAGCGTGCGACGCAGGGCCGGCGAAAGGGTCTCGTACGCGAGGTACTGGTTGGCGAACAGCGTGTCGCCGCCCTGGGGCGGCACCTCCACCGCGTACAGCAGCGTGCCGAGCGGCGGATGTTCGAGGTAGGTGGTGTCCGAATGCCAGACCCCGCCGAAGGCCTCGCGCTCGTCTTCGCGCTTGAGCACCACGGTCACCAGCGGTGCTTCGGGCAGGCCGGGGAGCTGCGGATAGGCCATCGGATCGCCGAACCACGAGGCGACTTCCACCAGTCGCTGCGGACTCAAGGTCTGGGCTTCGAGAAAAATCACCAGGTGATCAAGTAGCGCCGTACGCAGCGCGGCGATCGCCCCCGGCTCATCGAGGTGCGCGAGATCCACACCCGACACGCGCGCGCCGATGCTGCCCGACAGCCGTTCGATTGCCAAGCCGGCCGGCACGCTCAGGATCCCGCGGGTGCCGCGTTCGTCGCCACCGGCGGGGCGCACACCCGTCGCAGGAAGGGTATCAGGCGCGCAGCGACCGCCTCTGGATCGTCTGCATAGGGAAAGTGGCCGCTGTCCGGCAGCACGTGGATCTCCGCCCCCGGGAATACCTCTCTCTGCGTGGCGGCGTATCGCACAGGCACGAATGCATCCTGCGCCCCCCAGATCACAAGCGCCGGGCAGCGCAGGCTGCTCAGCGCCTCGCCGATGCGTCGCGCCAGGCCGGCCACGTCGCTGGTGGCGCGGTACAGCCGCAACACCGCGCGGCGCGTGCCGGCGTCGTACTCGCGATACATGCGATGCACGAAGTCCGGCGGCAGCGGCCGGCGCGCGCGGAAATTCACCAGCGCACGGAACGACGTTTCAGTAATGGCCTGCTGGAACACCTCACCCACCAGCGGCAGGCGCCAGATGCGCGCCGCGAAATGCCAGCGATAGCCCTTCAGCGCCCCGGTGTTGATCAGGGTCATGCTGGCCACCTGGCGCGGGTGCTCGGCGGCCCAGGCCAGGCCCCAGGGACCGCCGAAGTCATGCAACACCAGGTGCGCCCGCTCCACGCCGGCCTGATCGAGCAAGTCGCCCAGGTGCTGGGCGTAACCGGCGACCGTGTAATCGAAATGTTCGGGCTTCTCGGCTTGCCCGAAGCCCGGCATGTCCGGCGCCAGGGCGCGCATGAATTCACCGGCCTGCGCCATCAGCGGTTCCCAATCCTCGCCGGACCCCGGATTGCCGTGCACGAACACCACGGCCTCCGACGCATTGTCGGGTCCACTGACTCGGTACGGCGTCCGCACGCCGTTGATCACGGCGGTTTCAACTTTGACCTTGGCCATGGAGTTATCCTTTTTTTTCGAAAGAGTGACCGCCCCCCGTGGCGGCGGATTCAGAAATCGCGCGGCGCGCGTGCCGGCCGCAGGCCGTCCGGCAGCCAGTCGCCTACGCCGTCTTCCAGCGGGATGCCGAGCGTGAGCAGCAGTTGCGAGAACATGCGCCAGTTGCCGATGGCCACCACCAGTTCCAGCCGAGCCTCCGTGCTGGTGACGTGGCGCTCGCATTCGGCCCAGGTCGTCGCGGAGATGCGGCCGGTTTCCATGGTCTCGTCGGTGGCGCGCAGGATGGCGCGGTCAGCCGGCGTCAGTGCGTCCGAACTCTCCCAGGAGCGGCAGGCCAGCAGCACGTCCTCGGGGATGTTCATGTCGCGCGCGAACTTCCAGTGCTGCGTCCACTCGTAGTTGGAACCGGTGAGCCAGCCGATGCGCATGATGATCAGCTCGCGCAGACGCCCGTCCAGGTAGTTACCTTCCAGCAGCAGCATCTTGAGCACGTTGCCGAGCACGCGCGCGAGCGCCGGGTGATGCAGCAGCACGCGGAACACGCTCAGCGGCGCCATGATTTCCGGCAGGCCCTCGCGTGCGGCGATGGCGCGGGCCTCCTCGACCGAGAGCATGGGGATGCGCAGCGCGGTGCCGCGAACGGGGGAAGCCGACATGGTGGATCTCCTCGGATGGCCGAAATTTCCGTGATCGCGCGCGGGCAACGACGACGCCCGGCACTTTCCCTAACAATTGTTAGACAGTATTCTCGACCGGAGCAAACTTCAACCCGATCGCAGAGAATCCCATGCTGCCCAAGACCAGCCTTGCCATGGTGCAGACCGCCAAGCGCCGTTTGGAGAAGATGGACCTGCCGCTGCCGGACATCGACGACGATTCCGCCATCCTGCGGGTGGAGGTCTGCGGCATCTGCGGCAGCGACTACGAGCAGTACGAGGACGTGCTCGGCATGCCGATGCCCGTGGTGCCGGGCCACGAGCCGCTGGGCATCATCGAGAAGATCGGCGACCGCGCCGCCAGGCGCTGGAAGGTCGACGTGGGCGACCGCGTGGCGGTGGAGACGATGATCGCCTGCCACTGCTGCAACACCTGCCTGTCCGGTCACTACCACCTCTGCGGTGACCGCAAGATCTATTCGTACATCCCCCTGAGTGATGCCCCCGGCCTGTGGGGGGCTTACGCCGAGTACATGTACCTGCATCCCAACGCCATCGTGCACAAGATGAGCAAGTCGCTGCGGCCCGAGGTGGCGGTGATGTTCAACCCGCTCGGCGCGGGCTTCCGCTGGGCGGTGGAGATCCCGCGCACCAAGCCGGGCGACACCGTGGTGATCATGGGCCCCGGCCAGCGCGGCCTGTCCAGCGTGCTCGCGGCGCGCAAGGCGGGGGCGAAGAAAATCATCGTCACCGGCCTTGAAGCGGATGCCAAGAAAATGGCGCTGGCGCGCGAGTTCGGCGCCGACCACACCATCGACGTAAGCAACGAAAACGCCCGCGCACGCGTGACCGAACTCACGGACGGCAAGGGCGCGGACGTGGTCGTGGACGTGTCGTCCTATTCCACCCAGCCGGTCATCGACTCCCTGCACTTCGTGCGCTCCGGCGGCACGGTGGTGCTGGCTGGGATCAAGGGCTTCAAGCCGATTCCCGACTTCGTGTCCGACCACATCGTGATCCGCGAGATCACCATCAAGGGCGCCATCGGCGTCACCTCCAGCGGCTATCGCAGCGCCATCGACCTGATCGAATCCGGCACCTCGCCGATCGCGAAGATGCACACCCACGACTTCGATCTGGTGGACGCCGAGCTCGCCATCAAGACCCTGGCGCGGCAGATCCCCGGCGACGAATCCATCCACTCCTGCCTGGTGCCCGGTCGCCGCTGACGCCCCGGGCGCACTGCGCCAAAGGCGCGACGACCCCTTCCATCCGATGAATCCCGTTCCTGCGGCCACCGCTCCGGAGGTCGCGCTTCACCGTGCTGGCCTGGCGCTGGCCGCCGCCGCCGCCATCCTGCTCTCCGGCAAGGTGATCTTCGTCAAGCTGCTCTACACCCACGGGCTGGACGCGGTGGACGTGATCACGCTGCGCATGCTCACGGCGGGGCCGCTGTTCCTGGCCGTGGCGTGGTGGACCTGGAACCAGTCGCCGCGGCCGAGCCGGGGCGATCTGCTGCGCGTGGCGGGCCTTGGCTTCATGGGCTACTACGCGTCGAGCATGATGGACCTGATCGGCTTGCAGTACGTCAGCGCCGGGCTGGAGCGGCTGATCCTGTTTCTGACGCCCAGCTTCGTGCTGCTGCTGGGCCTGTTCTTTCTCAAGCGCCGCGTGCGGCCGCTGCAGTGGGCGTCGCTGGGCATCGCTTACGCCGGCATCGTGCTGGTGTTCGGGCACGAGATCGGCACCTTCGACCGGCCGAACATCGGGTTCGGCGGTGCCCTGATCGCGCTCAGCGCGATCCTGTACGCCACCTATCTGCTGGTGAGCGAAGGGCTGATGCGGCGGCTCGGGATGCTGCGCATGGTGGCGCTGGCCATGTGCGCCTCGACCGTGTTCTGCCTGGTCCAGTACCCGCTGCTCCGGCCACTGGCCACCCTCGCCGATTTCCCGGCAACGGTGTGGTGGCTGTCGCTGGCCAACGGCACCGTGTGCACGGCGCTGCCGATCTTCATGACCATGGCGGCGGTGCGCGACATCGGTGCCGGACCCGCCTCTCAGGCCGGGATGATCGGCCCGGCCAGCACGCTACTGCTCGCCGCCTGGCTGCTCGACGAGCCGATCACGCTGGTCCAGCTCGCCGGCACCGCGCTGGTCACGGGCGGCATCCTGCTGCTGTCATCGCGCCGGGCGGCTCCTGTCCAGAACCCCTTGGCGGGCTGAAAGCGGAGTGTCCAATCCGTTTGCCGGTCCGTTGCTACCGCCTGCCAGCGGCTGTCATTTATTGCGTTGTCATAGAACGTATACACTTACTTTCTACGTTGTGCGTCCTTTTACTTATTGCTGACTTCGCAACGTGCACTGAACGTGCACTGCAGTACACGAAAAACCCCTACGAGAAGTTTCACTCCCGCCAAAACCGAGGTTCTCGATGTCACTTCCGATCTCTCTTCGCCCTTTCATGCTCGGCCTGCTCGCCGCGGGCACGCTCGGCTTGGCCGCGTGCGGCTCCGGCTCCCCGCCTTCGTCTGCCTCAGGCTCCGATACCCCGCCGGACATCCAGACTCGGGCCGAACTCGGCTGCGTTGCCATCGCCGGTCCGCTGGATGCCTTGCAGAACCCGCTGTCGGCGACTCTGACATCCGGCCTGCAGAATATTCCCGACACCGTCGCCGTCGCGGGCGAACTGGTCACGTTGGTCATCGACTCCCTCGATCTGGTGGACTCGCTCGCCCAAGCTGCTGGCACCCTGAACCCGAACGCGACCAATCCTGATGCCGCCCTGCTCGAACCGGTCCTCGACCAGGCGCTCTGCACCACGGCTGCTGTCGGCGAAACACTGCTATCGCTGACGCTGGCCGCCACCACGCCCGTCGCCGACCGCCTGGAACTGAACGGGCTGCTCAACACAGTCGTTGCGTTGCAGACCACGCTGCAGTCTGCGCTGGGTCAACTCTCAAATGGCGGCACGGTGCCCGCTCTGGCCCTGGTGTTGCAGCAGGTCACGAATACCCTGGGTGGCGTGCTCGCCAGCCCGCTGGGTCTGACCACGCTGCCGGGCGGACAAGTGCTGGGCACGGTGCTGCAGCCGGTGTCCGCCCTGCTGATCGAGATCAGCGGCTCCATGTCCGCGCTCGCCGACGGCAACGAGCAACTCTTCGTTCAGGACCTGCTGGGCAGTGTGACGAATCTGGTCGACTCGCTCGCCGCCGGACTCGGGCCCCTGGGCGTGGTCCTGACTTCCGTGAATAACGCGCTTGCGCCCGTCCTCGGCCTGCTGGAAACGCTGCTTACGACAGTGCTGGGCCTCGTGGTCTAGGTCCGATAGGCTTGGCCGCGCTCGGGGTGCATCCACCCCGCTAACGATCAGGTTGCGAGTGGGCCGGCGAGTCCGCCGGCCCACTTTTTTCAGTTTCCCCGGTCTCGAACGCCGCGCCTTCAGTTCAGTTCGAACGCATCCAGGTCCGGCGTCGCGATCGCCCGGTTGAACTCGCTGGGCCGCCGCGGCCAGACCTCGGGCAGCCCGTCCTTGCCGATGTACCAGTTCTGGCAGCCGCTGACCCAGACCGTATCGCGCATCCCTTCGCGCAACTCGGCGTAGAACGCATCGGTGGCGGCGAGGGTCGGCGCCAGCGTGTTGAACCGCCCGGCCACGTAATGGCCAATGCACTGGGTCACATAGGACACCAATGCCTCGGTGTAGCGGATGACCGACCCGTTCGCGAGCGGGCTGTGCGGCCCGCCGAGCAGGAAGAAGTTCGGGAATCCGGGTATCGCCAGGCTGTAGTACGCGTGCGGGCCGCGCTCGTCCCAGGTCTTGCCCAGGGTCTGGCCGGCTGCATTGGTGAGTTCCAGCGGACGCATGTACTCGTGCGTGTTGAAGCCGGTGGCCAGCACCAGCACGTCGAGCGGATGCAGCCGTCCGTCCCTCGTGCGGATGCCCTCCGGCTCGATGCGCTCGATGCCGTCAGTCACCAGGGTCACGTTCGGGCGCTGCATGTCCTCGTAGTAGTCCCAGGACATGATGATGCGCTTGCACATCGGCTGGTATTCCGGCGTGAGCTTGCGCCGCAGCACCGGGTCGCGGACGCGGTCCAGGTTCCACTGGCATAGCGCCTCGATGCCGCGCCGCTGCCAGCCGGGCTGGATCATGGCGCGCGCAAAGACGCGGTCGAACATGCGGTCGTAGGCCGCGTAGGCGAGCCTGGCGATCTTCGGGAAGCGCCACAGCAGCTCGCGCTCGACCAGCGGGTAGTCGCGGTCGGGCAGCGGGAACACCCACTGCGGCGTTCGCTGGAAGACGTTCAGCTCGCAGGGCAGCTTGGCGACCGCGCAGGTGATCTGCACGCCGGTGGAGCCGGTGCCGATCAGGCCGATGCGCTTGCCATGCAGATCCACGCTCATGTCCCAGCGCGCGGAGTGGAAACGCTTGCCTGCAAAGGTGCTCAAGCCGACGATGTCCGGCTCTTTCGGATGGTGCAGAAAGCCGCAGGCCGAGATCAGGAACTCGCCCTGGTCCTGCCGGCCGCTCTTGAGCGTGAGCTGCCAGCGACGACCGTCGAACCGCGCGTCCGCCCCCTCCTCGCCGAACACGATGTGGCGGCGCAGATCGTACTTGTCGGCGATGTGCCGCATGTAGTTCTGGATCTCCGGGCCGCGCGCGAAGCGGTGGTGCCACTCCGGGTTGGGCTCGAAGCTGTAGGTGTAGTAATGCGCGGGGACGTCGCAGGCAAGACCGGGGTAGCGATTCTCGCGCCAGGTGCCGCCGACCTCGCGACCTTTCTCATAAATCGTGAAGTCCTCCACGCCCATGCGTTTGAGCTGGATGGCCATCAGCATTCCCGACATGCCGGCACCGAGGATCAGCACGCGCGGCTTGCGCGCGCCGGCTGACAGGTCGGGGACCAGCGGCGAATTCAGTTCTGCATTCATCGAAACGATCCTCGGTGCGGGTCAGACGGCGACATCCAGCGCTTCGCGCAGGAACGTGCCGAGCGCATGGAGCGATTCGTCCGACTCGGGCATCACGCCACCCTGAAGCTGGAAATCGTGCCACAGCCCTTCGTAGATGCTCGCATCCACCGGCACGCCTGCCTTGCCCAGCGCCGCCTCCAGACGATGGGTATCCGACAGCAGCACTTCGTCGCTGCCGGTGTGGATCCGCGTGGGCGGCAGGCCCGCGAGCGAGGCGAACAAGGGCGACAGGCGCGGGTCGTCGAGCGCGCACGAACCTGCGTACTTGGCCGCGGCCCAGGCTAGCCAAGCCCTTGACAGCAGCGGGTCGTCCACCGCGCCCGGCTTCATCGACTCACCCGACAGGCTCAGGTCCACCCAGGGCGAGATGAGTGCGAGACCCTTGGGCGCGGGAAGTCCGGCATCGCGTGCGGCCCCCGCGAGCGCGACGCAAAGTCCCCCGCCTGCCGAGTCTCCGGCGAGCGCAATCGCCGTGTGCGTCCTGCACAGGGCGGACCATGCACTCACCGCGTCTTCAAGCGCCGCCGGTGCCGGATGCTCCGGCGCCAGACGGTAGTCGATGACAAACACCTCGCAACCCGCTGCCAGTGCGAGCCGGCCGGCCATGCCGAAGTGCGTGGCCGGCGAACCCAGCACATAGCCGCCGCCATGCAGGTAGAGCACGGCCTTGCCCACCGGCACGCCCTCCGGGATCAGGCGCCGCGCGAGCACGCCGTCCAGAAAGGTCTCCACGTTGCGCAGGCCCCGGGGGCGCGGCAGCACCTGCGAGACGCCGGCGATGGCACTGCGCTGCACCAGCAGCGGCAGGCGCGGATTGAACACGGGTTTGAAGGTCGCCCGGGTCGCGACTTTCATCGCCACCGCCGTGAGACTCAGCGGACTCAGTTCCACCGTGCGTGCATTCATTTGCCGGCTGCCACCTTCATGAGCAGACCGATTTCCTCCATCGCGTTTTTCGGCAGCACGAACTTGCTCGTGTCGCGGATGGCGGCGAGGTTGTCGCGCACATCCTCGGCCGACAGTTGCGGCTTGTAGTATCCCGGCACCACGCCGACGAACACACGGCCCACGCGGCCACCGCCGCAGCTGTAGATCTCGCCGCTGACTTCGCAGCCCTCGTGCGCCAGATAGCCCACCACCGGCGTGACCTGCTCGGGGTTGAGCTTGTCCGCCATCGGGCCGAGCAGCTGCTCGGTCATGCGCGTGCGCGCAGCAGGCGCGATCACGTTGACCTTCACGTTGGCCTTGGCCCCTTCAATGGCCGCGACGTGCGAGAACCCGACGATGCCCATCTTGGCCGCGCCGTAATTGGTCTGGCCGAAGTTGCCGAACAGCCCGGCGGCGGAGGTGGTGTTGACCACTCGCCCGTAACCGCGTTCCAGCATGCCGTTCCACGCGGCCAGCGTGCACCAGATGGTGCCGTAGAGATGCACGTCGATGACCGGCCGGATCTCGGCCTCACCGGCGTTCTTGAGCGCCTTGTCGCGCAGGATGCCGGCGTTGTTGACCAGGATGTCGACGCGGCCGAAAGCATCGACGCCAGACCCGATGATCGCGCGGGCACCCGCCTCGCTCGACACCGAGTCGTAGTTGGGGATGGCCTGGCCGCCCTTGGCACGAATCTCGTCGCAGACCTGCTGCGCGGGTGACTGCGACGCGCCGCTGCCATCGGTCGTACCGCCGAGATCGTTGACAACGACCTTCGCTCCGCGCGAAGCCAGAAACAGCGCGTGGCTGCGCCCCAGCCCCTGGCCGGCACCGGTCACCACCGCCACCTTGCCTTCGTAACGCATCTCGCTCATGGAATCACCTCATCCTTATCAATCCGAGTGAGACAGCAGTCTAACGTTTGTTTGATTCGTATAGTGCGGCGAGCGATAGGCATCTTCACGGCACGGTTGGACTCGACACAGCCCGGTCGGAGGGCGTTTTTACATTTTTATGATGCATTGCATCAATGCGTTAGCTCATCTCACTCCTTCACACCGTTGACAGCCGGCGAAGGGATGCGTGAACCTCTTCGTGCGTTGTACAAGCACGCACACCAAAAGATTCCATCAGTTAGCGGTACGCGCACGCTCAGCCCACTTCGACTGCGAGATTCCAAGACGGCCATGCCCCACAACGCTTCCCGCCCAACCCTCATTCCCCGACACCCGCGCGAGCTGGATTTCAGCGACGACATCCCGGTGAACTGGGCCGACGGCGATGTTTTCCGCTCGCGCTTCTTCGACGCGTTCTCCACCACGCTGCCCGAGGGCGAGAAGTTCTTCATCGTCTCGCTGCGGCACTTCAAGGAGCAGATCGAAGACCCCGCAGTGCAGCAGGAACTCAAGGATTTCATCCGACAGGAAGGCGTTCACGGCATCCTGCACAACGCGTACAACGAGCGACTTGGCCGACAGGGCGTGAACATCGAGGCGATCACGGAACTGCTGCGCAAGTTCTTCACCATGCACACGCGCGTGTTGTCCAAGGAGATGCAACTCACGCTCACCGCCTGCGCCGAGCATCTGACCGCGTCGATGGCGCACGCCATCCTGGGCAAGTCCAGCCACCTGTTCGATGGCGCCGACGAGCGCGTGCGCGCGCTGTACTACTGGCACGCCGCCGAGGAGATCGAGCACAAGTCGGTGGCGGTCGACCTGCTGCGCAACACCACGGGCACCGGCTATGTACCGCGCGTCCTGATGATGGCGTACATCAGCTTGGTGTTTCACGCGCTGGTGTTTCCGATTCTCGAGCACATCCTGCGTGTGGACGGCTACTCGCTGCGCGAGCGCATCTCGCTGTGGCGCAAGGGCCTGTGGTGGATGTTCAAGCCAGTCAAGGGCGGCTTCTACTTCGACCTGATGGATCACTACGTCCAGTGGTTCCGCCCCGGCTTCGAGCCCTGGAACCATGGCGACCTGACGGCCTACAAGCAGTGGATGAAGGCTTACGCCGAATCGGGTGACGTGCGCCCGGCCGCCGCCGAAACCCATCAGATTCTGGCCAAGGCGGCCTGAGGCACCCAACTACCCGCTGACTGAAGGCATTCATGAAGTCACTCAAAGGAAAGCTCGCCGTCGTCACCGGGGCCGGCAGCGGCATTGGGCGTGCGCTGGCGCTGAACCTGGCGCAGCGCGGCTGCCGCGTGGCCGCGTCCGACATCAACCGCGAAGCGGCTGCAGAAACCGTTCGCGGCATCAAGGCAGCCGGAGGCGAAGCACGCGCCTACAGTCTTGATGTCGCCGACCGGGAAGCGGTCTACGGCCACGCCACCGCCGTTCGCAAGGACTTTAAGAGTCCCGCCAACCTGGTCATCAACAACGCCGGTGTCGGTTTGGCCGCGACGGTGCGCGAGATGAAGTGGGACGACTTCGAATGGCTGATGGGCATCAACTTCTGGGGTGTCTGCTACGGCACCCAAGCGTTCCTGCCGCAGTTGATAGAGTCGGGCGACGGACATGTCGTCAACGTGTCCAGCGTCTACGGCATGATCTCGGGTCCGTTGACGAGCGCCTACAACGCAGCGAAGTTCGGCGTGCGCGGCTATACCGAGTCGCTCAGGATCGAGATGAAGGCGGCACGCCTGCCGGTGCAGGTGAGTTGCGTACATCCTGGCGGTATCCGCACCAACATCGCCAAGACCTCGCGCCTCGCCATGCCGGGCGCGGATGCGGACCGCGCCCGCTTCGAAAAATGGTTCTCGCGCTTGACGCTGACCTCGCCGGAAAAGGCCGCGCGCATCATCGTGTCGGGTGTACTGGCCAATCGCCCGCGCATCCTCGTCGGGCCAGACGCGAAGGCCATCGACCTGTTACAGCGTCTACTCGGCATCCGCTATCAGTGGCTGGCCGGCACCCTGCTCAGTCCCATGATGGCTGAGGCCAAGAGCTGATTACGCATCCCCGAACCGCAATTACCGGCGACCTGTAAGGCTTGCCCCTACATAACCATTGGAGTTGAACAAATGGCAGATGGATCGTTGAAACCCCGGCGCAGGCAGGGCAAAGCACCTCAAGGCTCGGACCTGAGCCTCGTCGAGATTGAGCACGCCGCAGTTCACGGGCGCGGGTCGAAACCCGACTTCGAGGTCATCATCATCGGCGGCGGCTTTTCCGGCATAGGCGCGGCGATCGAGTTGCAGAAGAACGGAATCGATTCATTCGTCATCCTGGAGCGTGCCTCGGACATCGGCGGCACCTGGCGCGACAACCGCTATCCCGGCATCGCGGTGGATATCAGTTCGTTTGTGTACTCGTTCTCCTTCGAGCAAAACCCGAACTGGTCGCGCGTGTTCGCACCCGGTTCGGAGCTGCAAGCCTACGCGCAGCGCGTAGCCGCCAAGTATGGGATCTACCCCAAGACACGTTTTGGGGTCGATGTCGAAAAAGCCGTCTTCGATGAGGACACGCACATCTGGAACGTGCACCTCAAGGGCGGTCAACTGCTGCGCGGCCGCTATGTCGTCAGCGCCAGCGGCGGGCTCATCGCGCCGAAAAAGCCCGAGATCGCCGGCCTTGACAGTTTCAAGGGTCGCGTGATCCACACGGGATATTGGGACGACAAGTTCGACTTCACCGGCAAGCGCGTGGCCGTAATCGGAACGGGCGCCACCGCCGTGCAGATGGTCCCCGAGCTCGCCCGCAAAGTCGCGCGGCTCGACGTCTACCAGCGCACGCCGATCTGGGTACTGAAGAAGCCCGATGCCGAGATTCCGAACTGGGTCAAGGCGACCTTCCGCGTCGTGCCGCCCGTACAGAAGGCGGTACGCGCCGTAGTCGACGTGATGACAGAATCGCTGATGGTCGGCGCGGTGCTTTATTACCGGCAGATCCCGGGCCTGGTGCGCTGGGCCGAGGCCGGTGGCAAGAGCAACCTCCTGCAGCAGATTCCCGACGACCCCGAACTGCGCGAGAAGCTCACGCCCAAGTACGGATTCGGCTGCAAGCGGCCAACCTTCTCCAATGAATACTTCAAGACCTACACCCTGCCGCACGTCGAGCTGGTCACCGACCCCATCGAATGCATCACGGAGAACGGGGTTCGCACCCGCGACGGGAAGGAGCGCGAGATCGATGTGCTGATCACGGCCACCGGCTACAAGGTGTTCGAAAAGGGCAACCTGCCGTCGTTCGAAGTCTACGGACGCGGCGGCCTCGAACTGGGCCAGTTCTGGGAGGAGAACCGCTACCAGGCCTACGAGGGCACCACGGTGCCCAACTTCCCGAACTATTTCGGGATGCTCGGGCCCTACGCGCTGATCGGCACCTCGTACTTCAAGATGGTGGAGAACCACGCGCTACATGCCGTGCGCTGCATCAAGCAGGCACACCGCACGGGAGCCACCTGCGTAGAGGTCCGGCAGGGGCCGCACGAGGCCTACTTCAAGGACATTCTGCGCCGCCAGCAGAACACGGTGTTCGTGAACCCTACCTGCTCCAACTCGAACAGCTACTACTTCGACGTGAACGGTGACGCGCCGATGCTCCGCCCCTCCACCTCCATCGAGGCGCAGTGGCGTGCCAAGACTTCACCGCTGTCGCATTACCGCTTCACGCGAGCGGAAGTCGCTGCCGGCACGGAGGCCTGAAGCGCTCGCAATCCCGGCGATGCCCGTCGACTACGGCATCGCGTTTCCTCAGCTCAGTAAACGTAAGGACAACTAACATGGCACTGGCAAATCGCAAGATCGGATACGACGAGGTCAAGCCTCGCGACCTGCACTTCGACATGACGCAGGTTCCCAAGTACTGGATGAACAACGATCCGTGGTCCACCCACTGGTGGAACGCCCTGCTTGCCGCGGTTCCCGATGGCGAGCGATGGGTCATGCAATGCGTGCGCAAGCAGCTGGTGAAACTCTCCGACGAGAGCGTGCGCAAGGCGGGCATCGATTTCATCAAGCAGGAGCACTACCACGCCCGCGAGCACGACATCATGAACAAGGCCGTGATGGCGCATGGCGTGGAGGTGGACAAGGTGGAGGCCGCCTTCAAGCGCATCCGCACACTGCTACAGAAGGTTCTCAGCGATGACATGCAGCTCTCGGTGATGGCGGCCGGCGAGCACTTCACTGGCACCATCTCGGCAGTGTTCGTGGAAAACCCCGAGATCTTCCGCGATTTCGATCCCTCGCTCGGCGCGATGATCGCCTGGCACATGATCGAGGAGACCGAGCACAAGTCGGTTTCCTACGACGTCTATCAGGACGCGGTGGGCAGCTATCCGAAGCGCATCGCCGGCATGATCCTGATGACCGGTATTTTCTTCGCCATCAGCGAGTACCAGCGCCTGGTACTGGTTGCCAAAGATGGGCAACTATTCAACTGGCGCTCGATGCTCAAGTCGCTCAACTTCCAGTTTGGCAAGCCGGGCTTCATGCGCCTGCTGGTCAAGCATTACCTGCCTTATTACCTGCCAACTTTCCACCCTTGGGACCACGACAACCGCGCTCAGATGCGCGCGTGGAAGGACACCTTCGAAGCCACCGGCGACACCATGAAAGCCTTCCAGGCGTTCATCGGCACTGGCCCGGTCGTGCAGAAGAAAGCGGCCGCCTGAAGCCGGCGTAGCACCCTGCGTCGTCCCGTGGGGGCCTTGGGCCGTCCCGGGGCGGTGCACCTCTCACTTTTCATTTGCCCATTGCTATCCTATGAGCCGTCCGAAGAGCCTACCCCTCAGCCGCAGCGCCGCGGCGATCGTCACCGGCGCCGGCAGCGGCATCGGCCGCAGCTTCGCGCTCGAACTCGCGCGTCGCGGCGGCACGGTACTGTGTGTCGACATCCATCCTGATCGCGCCGAACAGACGGCCTCGCAGGTCGATGACTTGGGTGGCCGAGGCGTCGCGTACACCTGCGACGTCGGCGACGCCGCGCGGTTCGCTGAGATGTCAGCCAAGGCCGATGGCCTGCTCGGCCGTCCAGTGACCGTCGTGGTCAACAACGCCGGCGTCGGCGTAGGCGGACGCATCGGCGATGTCCCGCTCGAAGACTGGCGCTGGTGCCTGTCGGTGAATTTGTGGGGCGTGATCCACGGCTGTCATGAGTTTGCGCCGCGGTTCCGCAAGCTCGGCTACGGTGGGATCATCAACACCGCATCGGCCGCCGGCTTTGCCGCTGCGCCCGAGATGAGCACCTACAACGTCACCAAGTCGGCGGTGCTGTCGCTGTCCGAGACGCTCTCGGCCGAACTCTCCGGAACCGGTGTGCATGTGTCCGCGCTGTGCCCGACCATTGTGCCCACCAACATCATCAACGAGAGCCGCTTCCCCAACGACCGCAAGTCCTTCGCCGCCAAGGCGATGGAAAAGTGGGCCTTCACCAACAGCGGCGAGGTCGCGCGGCTCACGCTCGATGCCATGGACCGCAATCAGCTCTACGTGCTGCCGCAGTGGGACGGGCGGCTGATGTGGCGCGCCAAGCGCCTGTTCCCCGATCTCTATGCGCGCGCCCTCGGCCTGGGCTATCGCGTGGCCGCGGGCTGAGGGGGCTGCCCATGGCCAGCCTGAGCGCGGTAGCCACCAAGACGCTGTTCCGCGGCGTCCTTAAGCGCGAGTTCTCGTCGCGGGACGACGCGGTACGCCATTTCCGGCGCGTGCTGGATGCGCCGTTTCCCTCGTTCCGTTTTCCGGGCGTCTCGGCACGGGCGCTGAACTATGCCAACGTCCCGTGCGAGCTGCTGTCGGTGAACCGACCGCGGCTGACCATCCTGCATCTGCACGGCGGCGCGTTCGTCGGCGGCAAGCTGTCCACCTACCATCCGTTCTGCAGCGCGCTCGCCAAGCGTCTGCACGCAGACGTGGTGCTTCCCAACTACCGCCTGGCGCCCGAGCATCCGTTTCCCGCCGCACCTGAGGACTGCCTGGCCGTCTACAAGGCACTGCTTGAATACGGCGTCGAACCGGATCGGCTGGTGATCACCGGAGATTCGGCCGGCGGAAATCTCGCGCTAGTAACGCTGCAGAGCGCACGCGCGCAAGGCCTGAGCTTGCCGCGTTGTGCGGTGCTCATTTCACCGGGGGCGGATATTTCCGGCAAGGCGGCGAGCTGGACCGAGAATGACCGCAGCGATGTCATGCTCTCCCGGCAGGTCATCGAACTGATCGGAGAGGCTTACCTGCAAGGTCACGACCCGACCGATCCCCGGGCCTCACCGATCCGGGGTGACTTCGCCGGGCTGCCGCCGATGCTGGTCAGCATGAGTCACCAGGAATGCCTGCGCGACGACGCCTACTCCATCGCCACCAAGGTCAGGGCCGCGGGCGGAGAAATCGAGTTGCTGATGCGCCCCGACACGCCGCACGCCTGGCCCATCTTCTATCCCATGGTGTCCGAAGCGCGCGCCGACATGCGGCGCTTCGTGAGCTTCATCGAGCAGAACCTGCGGTAGACCAGAGTGGCCTTCGGCACGGTGCCGCCGACGGACCCGCCTTCGATAAAAAAACAGAGGAGATCCACCGTGAACATTTTCAGCATTGCGCTGCCCGTCGTCGCCCTGGCCATAGGCGGCTTTAGCCCTTTGCTCGGGGCCAAGGCTCCGCCTGATCAGGTGGCCAAGCTCGGCAAGGAACTGACGCCGGTGGGCGCGGAGCGCGGGCGCAACGCCGACGGCAGCATCACGGAGTGGACGCCGATGAAGCAGTCCGGTCCGCTCAAGGGCTTCTGGGCCAGCAACCCGGCGATTGACGGCGAGAAGCCGCTGTTCACGATCACCGCCGCCAACATGGCGAAGTACGCCGACAAGCTGACGGAGGGTCACAAGGAGCTGCTCAAGCGCTATCCAGAAAGCTACCGGATGAACGTCTACCCCTCCCACCGCGTGGCCACCTTCCCACAAGCGGTGCTGGACGCGACCATTGCCAACGCCGGCTCCGCGGTACTCGAAGGGGTCGATTTTCCCTCCGGCGCCACCATCGGCATTCCGTTCCCGATCCCGCAATCGGGTGCCGAGCCGATCTGGAATCACAAAATGAAGTATCGCGGCGCGAGCGCACGCCGGTACAACAACCAGATGATCGTGCAGCTCGACGGCAAGATGACCCTGACCAAGATTGTCGAGGACGTGAACTTCTACTACGGCAACACGGCGATCAGTCCGCCGGTCACGCTCAGCCCCGGCGTACCGCTGATCAAGTACGTGTCGGAAACGCTGGCGCCGCCGCGCCTGGCCGGCACCTTCATCGTCGCCCACGAAAAAGCCGGCACCGGGCCTGAAGGTCGTGCCGCGTGGATCTACGCGCCGGCGCTCAAGCGCATCCGCCGCGCACCGGCCGTGTGCTGCGACAACCCCTACGAGGGCACCGACGGTCACCAGTTCTACGACCAGGTCGACATGTTCAACGGGGTGCTCGAGCGATTCACCTGGAAGCTGGTCGGCAAGCGGGAAATGTACATCCCCTACAACTCGCACAAGATATCCGGCAATACCGTCAAGTACGCCGATATCGCCCGTCCCAAGCACGTCAATCCCGACCTCGCCCGCTATGAACTCCACCGCGCGTGGGTGGTGGAGGCTGAAAACAAGCCCGATTTGCGCCACACCTTCAAGAAGATCCGGTTCTATATCGACGAGGACAGCTGGGCGATCTTTGCCCGCGACAACTACGACCACCAGGACCAGCTCATGCAGTTGCAGGAAGGGCATCTGGTCTCGGCCAGCAACGTGCTGACCACCACGGCAGTTCCGGAAGTGGTCTATCACTTCACCAGCGGCCGCTACTTCGTCACCGCGATGGCCAACGAAGACCAACCCTACGACGCGTCGATCAAGTTCGACGATGCCTACTTCGAAGCCACCACGGTTCAGAAGCGCGCCGCCAAGTGATCGCAGTCGCATGATCGGGGCCTGAGAGCCGCCAGCCCAGCGGCCCCGCCCGCACATCCCGAAGTGCCCCCGAAGAAGGGGCATAGGAAACAGGAGGAGACAATGAGCAACACGATCCGTGCCGTGGCGGCGATGGCGCTTGCGTTTCAGGCCGCGCGGGTGGCCGCAGGGGACTATCGCTTCGATCTGTTTGGCGAGGACTTTCAGGCCATCGTCAACAACACCCTGACTGCCGGCGTGCAGTTCCGGCTGCACGACCAGGCCGACTACCTGGTGGGCAAGAGCAACCTGAACCCGGACGTTTGCGCGGGCATCTGGCAGCTCTGCCAGGGCGTGATCCGTGAGCAGGATTATCCAGCCAGGAGGTTGCGCGAATCCCCCGGGCAGGCATCGCTAAACTTCGACGACGGCAACCTCAACTACGAGAAGGGCGACATCACTCAGTCCCCTTTCGTGTTCACGACGGACGCCAAGTTTCGCTGGCGGGATTACGAGCTATTCGTGCGAGGTCGCGGTGTCTACGACCCGGTCAACTATGATTTCGTCGAAACCCACCCGAACAAGGTCACGCCGGAAAACTTCGAGTCCGTACTCACGCGCGGCGATCCGTTCGCCAACCGCTATTTTCCTGCCACCCTCGGACGCGGCGCCCTTGTTCGCCAGAAGCGTTCCAACGAGGTCTCGAAGGAGTTCCGCTTCTACGATCTACTCGACCTTCACATCACCAAGCCCTTCGAAATCGGTGACCAGGAATTTCTGGTAAGGGTCGGTCGCCAAGTGGTGAACTGGGGAGAGAGCACCGTCACCATTCTCAACAGCCTAAGTCAGGCGAATCCGGTCAACGCGAACAACATTTTCCGACTCGGCAACGCGCTACTTGAAGACCTTTACGTGCCGATCAACATGGTCAGCGTGGCAGCGGCCTTTTCCACCACTACCAATGTCAGCGCGTTCTACCAGCTGGAGTGGAAACCGGTGGAAATTCCGCCGCCGGGTTCGTACATGTCTTTCATCGACCTAGGCGTCAACGACCTCGGCGGCGACATTCTCAACGCGGGCTTCGGTCAGACGCCCGACGATTTCGACAAGCTCGGCCGGCGGCTGGCCAACCCGCTCGGCCTGGTGGCGCGCACCACGCTGACGATCGGGCGTGAGCCCGACAACGAACCCGCCAGTGGCGGGCAGTTCGGCGTCAACTTCGAGTACTACGCAGAAGAACTCAACAACGGGACGCAGTTCGGCGCCTACTTCATGAATTACCACTCGCGTCTGCCGTATGTGGACGTCTATTCATCGAACGCCAGTTGCATGCGCGCCGCCGGCAACCCGGAAGGACGCGACGCGCTCAACACCTTCGAGATCCTTACGCTGTGCCCTAATCTGTCGCTGACCGAATATACCCCGGGCGTCACGCAGGCGGTGCTGGATTTCGCCGGCGTGCTGGCGCAGCGTCCTGCGCTGGCCGGGGATATCGGCATCGACGGAACCCCGCTTGACATAGTGTCCGGCGTGGCCAACCTGCTAGTGTTCCAGCCTGGCAGGCCGCTCAGCGAGATCATTCCCTTCGATACCTCCAAGGTTCAGCTGACCTACCCCCGCAACATCCAGCTCTATGGGCTGAGCTTCAACACCACCTACGGCGAGTACTCGTTCCAGGGTGAGGTGGCATACCGACCCAACCTTCCGCTGCAAGTTTCCGTAGTCGACTTGGGTTTTGCCGCCCAGGGGCCGACGCTCGCAAGCTGCACTCGCGACTCCGTGCAGTGCTTCGGCACGTCAGCCGCCTATAGTTTCAATGAGAACAGCGCAGGCTCGCCCGGAGGGAACGGGCAGAACACATCCGGAGAGTACGTGGTGTACGACATCGGCGATCATACCGATGCGGACGGCAACGTTCCCTATGAAGATACGGTGTTCCTGCTTCTCGCTGGCGTCCCCAACTCGGCGCGCGCGTTTCCCAGCTTCATCATTCCTTTCCGCGGCGGGGTACTCGGCGAGAATCCTCCCAACAGTCGAATCAAGGGATATATCCGTCGCGATACTTTGCAGTACACCCTTGGAGCCACCCGGTTGTACGGCGCTTCCGAGAACTGGCTCGGCGCCGACCAGTTGCTGCTGGCCTACGAAGTGTCCGCGATGCACGTCCTCGACTTTCCTGACTTTGACGAGCTGCAGATCGAGGGCCCGTTGACCGCTTACACCCATGCAAGCGCTGGCGCAGAAGGCTCCGGCGCCGACGGCTCCAGACTCGCGTGCTCAAGCAACCCGGCCTGCACCATTGGTCCAGACGGCATCCGCTTCAACCCGTTCCAGGCCTCGCGCGATTCCTTCGCAACAGCGTTCTCGGGCGGGTACCGTGTGGTCGGGCGCTTGCTCTACGAGTCGGTGTTCCCCTCGATCAGTGTCGCCCCGCTGTTCCTGTGGCAGCACGACATCTATGGCAACTCCCCCGCGCCCAACTTCAACTTCGTGGAAGGGCGTTACTCCCTGACGTCGATCGTCGAAATCCGATACGAGAAGGCGTTCTCCTTCAACGTCGTGCACAACCTGTTCGGCGGTGCCGGGACGAACAATCTGCTGGCTGATCGCGACAATCTCGGCTTCTTCATCAAGTACCAGTTCTGACACCGAGCGCCGGCCGAGCAACCCGCAAGTCGGGAACCTCGGCCGGACTTGCACATCATATCGACCGGGCGACCTTCCATCGATTTTGCGTTGCGCGTAGTGGTAGACCGCACTACGCTGTGATTTAGGTAGTACTTAATGTCCGACCACTTGTCGCGGCAGCTTGCCGCCGCATCACCCTCAACTCACAGGAGCATTTGCCATGGCCCTAGCCAACCGCAGCATCGGTTACGACGAAGTCGAAGCGCGGGATCTTCGCTTCAGCCTCAATAAGGACAGCGTGCCCCGCCACTGGATGAACGGAGACCCTTGGAGCACTGCATTCTTCAACTCCATCCTCGCTGCGGTGCCGGATGGCGAGCGCTGGGTCATGCAGTGCGTTCGCAAAAGTCTCACACGGTTGCAGGACGAGACTATTCGCAAGGCCGCGATCGCGTTCATCAAGCAGGAGCACTACCACGCGCGCGAGCACGATGACATGAACCATGCGCTGATCGAGCAGGGCGTTCCGCTCGACCAGGTCGAGCGTAACTTCCGACGCATCCGCGCCACCCTGGAGCGCCTCACGCCGCCGGACATGCACCTGTCGATGATGGCCGCGTTCGAACACTTCACGGCGACCTTCGCTTCGGTGTTCATCGATCACCCGGACATGCTCGACCAGTCGGACAAGAAGGTCGCCGCGATGCTGTACTGGCACTTCGTGGAAGAGACCGAGCACAAGTCGGTCACCTACGACGTGTTCAACGACGCGGTGGGAAGCTATCCGCAGCGCATGGCCGGCATGCTGATCGCCAGCGCGATCTTCCTGCCGATGGTCGAAGGCCACATGCTCTACCTGCTGTACAAGGAGAAACAGCTGTTCAACCTGCGGTCGATGCTCAAGTGCCTGAAGCTGCAGATCGGACGAGAGGGGCTGCTCACCCGCCTGTTCTCCAGCTACTACCTGCCGTACTTCAGCCCGAAGTTTCATCCCTGGGACGACGACAACCGCGGCCAGATCCGCAAGTGGAAGGACGTGTTCGCAGCCACCGGGGATACGGACAAAGCCTACCAGGCGTTCCGTCACTCGGGCGAGGCCGCGAGTGGCCGCCGTCGCGGTTCCTCTGTTCCTCTGGCCGCCTGAAAGCCCTCCACGGCCAGCTGGCGGATTGTGGGCGGTCCGAAAGGGGCGCCCATTTTTTGGCTTTCGGGGAGATTGAGCCTTGCCTCTGCAGACGAGTTTCCGGTTCCTGTTCCCGCGGTCGGATCTCCAGGTCACCCGCCGCTACTCCGATTCCGACTATTTCCGCGCCATGGCAGAAACCATCGGCGGCACCAGCGTCGACGTGCTTCAGGCGCAGGCGCGCGACGGCATCATGCAGACGCAGTTGCGCATGCAGCTGGACCCGTTGATGCCGCTGCCGGGCTTTGCGCGCAAGTTCATCAACGGCGCGATCCGCATCGAGCAGACCGTGATCTGGAACAGCAGCGAACGCAGGGGACAGATGGTGGTGACATCGTCCCAGATTCCCTTTCGAGCGGAATCGCGCTTCCGCGTGGAGGCCGATGGCGAGCATTGCGCCGTGATTTCGGACTGGACGGTCCACATCCGGATTCCGCTGGTCAGTGCCCCGCTGGAGCGCATTGCGGCCAAGGAATTGGAATTACGCCTCCAGGCCGAGCGCGACGCCGCGGACCGGCTCATGCCGCACTGACCCCAGCCTCTGCCGGGACGCCGCAAAGCGACGCGACGTCCCGGCTGCGAGCTTGCCGTCCCGACGTCAGGCGGCCAGATCCGATTCCTCGGTATTCGATGCGGGCGCGCTGGCCGCGATTTTCGGTCCGCCAGAGTTCGACTTGGCGGCCTGGCGATTGCCGTACTGCGGGTTGATCGCCTTTCGGAATCGGTTCATCACCTGCGCGTTGAAGGCTTCTGCCAGTGCAGGTGCGGTGCGCTTGAACGCATCCATGACATAGGTTTCCGGCGTAACCAGCACGCGCATCTTGTTTGACTCGATGGCGGCGACGATCTTGTTGGCCACCAGCGAGGGCGGACGGCCGTAACGCTCGAACCATTCGACCATGCGGCCCTGCAAGGCGGTATCCACGACCTTGCTCGCCTTGGCGATATTGGTGCGGATCATGCCCGGATGCACGGAGGTGACGCCGATGTTGCGTCCCGCCAGCTCTGCCCGCAGCGACTCCGAAAACCCGCGCACCGCAAACTTGGTGGTGCCGTAGGACACCATGCCTGGCGTGGAGATGATGCCCGCGAGGCTGGAGATGTTGACAATGTGCCCCTCGCCCGCCTTGAGCATCAGCGGCAGGAAGAACTTGGACCCGTACACCACGCCCCAGAGGTTGATGTCGACGACCTTGCGGAAATCTTCGAGTTTACTGTCGACGAAATCGTCCAGGATGCCGATGCCGGCGTTGTTGACCACGATGTGGACGCGACCTTGCAGGGCTTCGACCTCGGCGGCAAAAGCCTGCATCGCCGCCGCGTCGCCTACGTTCACCACATGGCAACTGGCCTTGCCGCCGGCCTGCGCAATCTGCTGCGCGGTCTGCTCCATACCGGCCTTGTCGATGTCGGCCAGCACCAGACGCGCGCCCTTGGCCGCGAGGGCCAGGCTGGTGGCACGCCCGATGCCGCTGCCGGCTCCGGTGACCACCGCGATTCGGTTGGCAATCTTTTTCATGCGAAATCCTCCTCTGTTGGAAACTCTGTTGGAAACAACTTGAGAACAACTTCAGACCTGCGCCGGCCTCAGCAGGCGGTATGTCCACCATCCACGACCAGATCGGCGCCAGTGATGAAACTGGATTCGTCCGATGCCAGGAACAGGATGGCGTTGGCGATCTCGCGCGGCTGGCCGAGCCGGCCCATCGGCACGCGCGCCATCAGCGCCTGGTGGAACTGCTGCGCCATCTCCGCGCCAAGGCCGCCAATCGCGTTGCCCACCATCGGCGTCTCGATGAAGCCCGGGCAGACGCAGTTGATGCGGATGCCATACCCGGCGCGGGCGCAGTGGATGGCGGCCGACTTGGAAAAGATGCGCACGCCACCCTTGGACGCGTTGTAGGCCAGCGCGAACGACTCGCCGATCAGGCCCTCGATGGAGGCGAGGTTGATGATGGAGCCGCCGCCACGCGACTTCATGCGTTCGACCGACTTCTGCGTGCCCGTCATCACGGCGGTGAGATTGATCTCGATGGTGCGCGCCCAGTCCTTG
The DNA here is from genome assembly GCA_965233095.1 of uncultured bacterium. GTDB lineage: Bacteria > Pseudomonadota > Gammaproteobacteria > Steroidobacterales > XN24 > XN24. The sequence continues at coordinate 957 of CBDDRR010000112.1, read as the reverse complement.
GCGGTGCAGGTCTCGATGTCGCCCATCTGCACGATGCCGGCGTTGTTCACCGTCACGTCCAGGCCGCCCCAGCGCGCATGGATCGCGTCGAGCACCGCGTCCCAGCGCGCCACATCGGTCACGTCCTGCGGCATAAAGGCTGCTCGCTCGCCCAGCCGTTTGGCCTGCGCTTCGCCGGCCTGCGCATTGACGTCGGTCAGCATCACCCGTGCCCCGGTCTCGATCAGCCGCTCCGCCGTGGCCAGGCCAATGCCCTGTGCCGCGCCCGTGACCAGGCACACCTTGTTGTCCATCCGGTTCATGTCGTTCTTGCACCTTGGATTGGTCGTGCGCGAGGCACTCACTGCGCGGTCATGCCCGAGTCCACCATCTGCTCGGAGCCGGTGGTCTTGCGCGAGGCATCGCTTGCCAGGAACAGCACCGCGTTCGCCACGTCGCGCGGCTCGGAGGTGCCGATGGGATGCGCCATGGCCATCGCGGCATCCGCCGTGGCCGCATCCGCCACCATGCCCAGGCGCACCATGCCGCCCATCACGCTGTCCCCCATCGGCGTCTTGACGATGCCGGGGTGCACGGAATTGATGCGGATGCCGGTCTTGAGCGCCGCGCATTCCACCGCCGTGGCCTTGGTCAGCAGGCGCACCGCGCCTTTGGACGCGCAGTACGCGGAGAGTCCGGGAAAGCCGATTAAACCAGCCGCCGACGACAGGTTGACGATGCTGCCGCCGCGCCCGGCGCGCCCGCCCGGACGCATGGCGCGTACGCCGTGCTTGATGCCGAGGAACACACCGTCAACGTTCACCGCCATGATCCGGCGGAATTCCTCAATCGTGGTGTCGGTGACGAAGCTCATCGACTCCACGCCGGCGTTGTTGACCAGCACGTCCAGTCCGCCCAGGCGCGCCACGGTCTGCGCGACGACCGCTTCCCACTGATCCTCGCGCGTCACATCCTGCG
>CBDDRR010000111.1:0-9229 GCA_965233095.1 uncultured bacterium | reverse complement strand
GGGGTATCTCACCTGGGCCTGGATGCGCTACGGCCGCGATCCGCACCCGGGCGTGATTTTCCCGCACTATGCGCCGCCGGAGAAATACTCGCCGGCATCCTCCCGCTACATCATGCGCATGGGCTACGACCACCGGGCCTTCACCGCGGCGATCATCAGCCTGGCGGTCAAGGGCCATGTCGAGATCGACGAGCACGACGGGAAGTACACGCTGGTGAAGCTGGACTCCAACCAGCCGCTGGCGGCCGGCGAGCAGGCGCTGCGGGACGCCCTGTTCGCAACGGACAACGTGGTCGAACTCGACAACAAGAACCATGCGCTGATGAGCCGCGCCAGGCAGGCGCACGAGCAGTCCCTCAAGCGCGACTACCGGAAGATCTATTTCCACACCAATTCGAACCTGCTGCTGCCGTCGCTGGGGGCCACCGCTGCGCTGGCGCTGGCCATCGGGCTGCTGGGCGCTTTCCGGCCGCTGGTGTTCGTGGTGCTCGGCGTGATCGTGCTGGCGCACATCGTGTTTGCCTGGCTGCTGCGCGCGCCGACCACGCGCGGCCGGTTGCTGATGGACAAGCTGGAAGGGTTCCGCAGTTACCTGGAAATCGCCGAGAAGGACGAGCTCAACCTGCGCAATCCGCCGGAAAAGACGCCGGAGCTGTTCGAGCGCTACCTGCCGTTTGCCCTGGCGCTGGGCGTCGAGCAGAAATGGGCCGAAAAGTTCGCCGCGGTTTTCGCCCGCCTCGACGGGCGGGACGGTGCACGCTACCAGCCGGCCTGGTACCGGGGGGACTTCAACGTGAACAATATCGGCACGTTCACCTCGAGCGTCGGCAGCTCGCTGACCTCGGCCATCTCCTCGGCCTCGACCGCGCCGGGCTCGAGCTCGGGCGGGGGCGGTGGTGGCTCTTCGGGCGGCGGCGGCGGCGGTGGCGGGGGCGGCGGCTGGTAGCTCAGCCCCAGCCGATCTCGTCGAGATAGTCGTCGTCCAGGCCGAAATAGTGCGCCAGCTCGTGCAGCACCGTGCGGCGGATCTCCTCGTGCAGTTCGTCCGGAGACAGCCCGAGCTCGAGGTGCGGCTGGCGGAAAATCCAGATGGTGTCCGGCAAGACGTCCACGTAGTCGAGGCCGCGCTCCGGCAGGGTGATGCCTTCGTACAGCCCCAGCAGCCCCTCGTCATCCGGGTCCTGCTCCTCGCTGGGCCATTCCTCGACTACCACGCGCAGGTTCTCGACACCCGCCACGGCCCAGTCGGGCAGGGTGTCGAGTACCTCGTCGATCAGCCGTTCGAACTCGCGCCGGTGCATGTCGGCAGAGTATCAGGCCGCGGGGGTCTGGACTAAGAGCGCGAAGTGCAACAAAGTGTCGCCATGGCGCTCAAGCGTGCCCTCGTTGTCGATGATTCCAAGTCCGCCCGGGTGGCCCTGCAACGGCTGCTCGAGCAGCATGGTATTGAGGTCTGTTTCGCGGAATCAGGCGAGGAAGCCATCGATTTTCTGAAGCACCAGGCCGTCGACGTCATCTTCATGGACCACAGCATGCCGGGCATGGACGGCCTCGAGGCGGTCTCCGTCATCAAGGCCGATCCGCGCACCGCCATGATCCCGGTGATGATGTACACGGCCAAGGAAGGGGAGGTCTACGTCGGCCAGGCGCGGGCCCTCGGCGCGATCGACGTCTTGCCTAAGCAGGTGCAGCCCGGCGTGCTGTTCGAGATGCTCCTGAAACTCGGGCTGGTCAAGGAGCGGCGTGCCGGCACCCGCCGGCGCAGCAGCGACGACGAGCGCCGGGCCAGGGCGGCGACTCCGTTGGCGGACGAGGCCGAGCTGCAGCTCGAGCGGCAGGCGCTGGGCATGTCGATCCAGGCCCTGATCACCCGCATCCTGCAGGACCAGCACCTCGAGCTGCGCTCCGACGTGCTGGCCAGCAACCGCGATTTTGCCAAGCGTGTCGCCGAGGAGATCCATGCCAGGCAGCAGGCGGAAGCCGAGCTGGCCAAGGTGGAGCCGCCGCGCCCGGCGGTGCCCGCCGGCCTCGGCATCGGGCTTGGACTCCTGGTCGGCCTGTTGCCGGCGCTGATCCTGTACGTGTTCTACGCACAGGCGGCAGGGGAACGGGACGCCGCGGTGCGGGAGAACACGCAGCTCACTGCCGCCATGGAGCAGCAGTCGATGCTGCTGGAGTCGCTGCGCAGCGAGCTGTCGGCCAGCCGCGACGATGAGCAGTTCTCGGCGGACTCGCGCTATCTCGCGGTCCTGGAAGCGCTGCAGTGGGCGGCCAATCAGGGCAACCACTTCGGCTACGAGGAGATTCCCTTCAGCGACGCGCAGATCGACTCGCTGAGGGACCTGCTGGAGCGCCTCACGGCCATCGGCTTCACCGGGACGGTGCAGCTCGAAGCGCACCTCGGTGAGTTCTGCCTTGGCGATGACGGCGCCGGCGGCTACCGGCTGGCCGACCCGGATACGGCGGTCGGTGAGTGCGACTTGGTGGGCCACCCGCTGGGCGGCTCGGAATCACTGCGCGAACGCCTGTCGGTCGGCTTCGCGAATTTCATCGCCACCTCGCCGCTGCTGGACGAAACGGGCATCACGGTACGGCTGGTGGCCCACGGCAGCCGTGATTCGACGCGGCGGTATCCTTTCCCGCTGGATCTCCGCACCGCCGGCGAATGGAACCGCATCGCGGCGCTGAACAACCGCGTAGATTTCACGCTGATTCCGAACGAATAAGGGCCGCCCGGCCGACGCTCAGTGCCGGCAATGCCACCCCAGCACGTCGCCCATCTCGTGGAAGTACTGCATGGTCGCGGGTTGCCAGGCGTCGCCGCCCTCCTGCTCAAAGAAGAACGGCCGCCGCTCGGTCCTGGCCGGCGCCACCTGGCGCATGGTCGCGGCATCGTAGAGCCGGCCGTTGAGCATGGTCCAGGCGACTTTCTCGCTGTCGCGAATGTCCTCGAGCGGATTGCCGTCGATGACCACCAGGTCTGCCAGCTTGCCGGCCTCGATGGAGCCGATCTCGGCGTCCATGCCGAAATAGCGCGCGCCGTCGATGGTGGCGCCGCGCAGTGCGGCGAAGGGCGAGAAGCCGCCCTGGGCCATCATCCAGATCTCCCAGTGCGCGGCGAGTCCTGCACGCTGGCCGTGCGCGCCGATGACCACCGGCACGCCGCGGTCGTTTAGCTTCTTCGCCATCTCGGCCACGTGTACGTGGTTGTAGTGCTCGTCGGGCGCCGTGGGACGACGGATGGCGCGTGGGTGGACCAGCGACTCCGGGGTGTAGGCCATCAGCCGTGCGTTCTTCCACACCTCCGTGCGGTCGTACCAGTACTCTTCGCCCCAGAGGCCGCCGTAGGCCACGCCGAAAGTTGGCGAGTAGACGACATCGGTCTGGCTCCAGAGCTGCAGGATATCCTCGTAAATCGGCTGGATGGGGAGGGCGTGCTCGATGCCGGTGTGGCCGTCGACGATCTGGCTGAGGTTCTGCTCGAGGCGCATGCCGCCCTCCGGCACCACCAGCACGTCAAGCTCGCGGCCGGCCTTTAGCACCTGCTGGCGCTGGTCGCGGCGCAGGTAGTTGTAGCTCTTCACAGAGATCGCGCCCTGCGCCTGCTGGCGGCGCACGTGGAATTCGGCGTCCTCGTAACCGTCGATCTTCGCGGTCACGCCGGCGGCCAGCGCGCCATAGAGGATCCGCCCGGTGGAGAACATGCGCGGGGCCAGCATCCGCCCGGCGCGCTGCAGCTCGGCGGCGGAGAAAAAGCCCCAGTTGTCGTTGGACGGATCGTGGATGGTGGTGACGCCGAACGCGAGGTTGGCGTACTGCATCCAGTTCTGGCGCGGCTGCAGCTGGTTGTTGCTCATGCCGCCATGGGCATGCGCGTCCACCAGCCCCGGAATGATGGTCTTGCCGGAGGCGTCGAACACCTCGAAGCCCGCCGGTACCTCGATCTCGTCAGCCGGCCCCACCGCGCGAATGCGATGGCCCTCGATGAGCACCACGCCGCCATCGATGATCTCTTCCTGCTGGTAGGCGTCGCGCATGGTGACGATGCGGCCGCCGACCAGCGCGATACGTGCGTCGTGGCGATCCGCGGGCGCGCGGAACGACAGGTCGCGGCCGGTAGTGACCGGCTCCGGCAACTCCTCCGGTGCGCCGGCGAAGAAGGCAAACGCGTCGGTGAGCTTGCGCTCGAACACCTTCGGACCGTAGGACCAGCGCAGCGTGGCGCTGTCGCCCGACCAGTGCAGGACCTCGCCGCCGCGCGCCGAAACCTGGCGCACCGGGAATGCCTTGGCGCCGCCGCCGAGGGTGACTGGTTTGCCAGCCGGGAAGAACGGCGCCACGTAGGTATTGTAATGCTCGGCAAACGCCACCCAGCGGCCGTCCGGCGATACCTGGTACTCGGTGATCCACTCACCGGACAGGTGCTGCCGCTCGTCGCGGCCGCCGAGGTCGGTGCTGTAGAGCGCAAGGTGACCCTGCTCGTTGCCGCGCGAGTGCATCAGCCGCGCGCCATCAGGTGAGAACTGCGGCCGGGCGCCCTTGTCGAGCACGCGCCGCAGGTTGCCGCCGTCGCTGTCCACCACGTACAGGCCGGGATCCTGTGACCAGTTCGGCGACGTCAGGTAGCCGCCGGTGATCTTGCGGAAGGCCACCCGCTTGCCGTCTGGCGAGAAGGCCGGCTCGACATAGTGTCCTGGCTCCCCAGTCAATATTTGCGCGCGACCGCGGCCCACGGGCGCGATGCGCACCGAACCGAGCGCATCGTCGTCGAAGGTGGTGTAGACGATCTGGCGGCCGTCCGGCGAGAAGGAAGGATGGAACTCCCAGTGGTCGGTCTGGCGGGTGAGCCGCCGGCGCTCGTCGCGCTGCAGGTCGTGCACCCAGAGGTAGCCCAGCGCCTGGTAGACGGCCGTGCGGCCGTCGGGGCTCAGCTGCGACCAGCGCAGCATGCGCACGTCGAACTCGTCGGCGTCCACCTGTACCTTGCGCTGCAGCGCCGGGTGGACCTGCTTCTCCGCGCGCACCCGCACTTCGATCGGTCGGTGGCTGCCGTCGAGCCCGATGCGGTGGAAGCCGCCGCCCGACCAGAACACCAGACCGCTGCCGTCGGGCAGCCAGTCATAGGCGGGGTAATTGCCCATGTCGCCGCTGGTTTCCTGCTTGTCGCGGTCCAGCCCGTCGAACACGGTGCGCTCGATCCCGGAACGGAGATCCTTCACCATCAGGCGGCTGCTGAGCGTTTCGGAGTTGCGGCGCACGAAGGCGATCTGGCGGCCGTCGGGCGAGACCACGGGGCGGATCGCGCCGCCCGGCCCGGAAACAACGGTTTCCACTTCGCCCGTTTCACGGTCGAGTCGGCGGATGGCAAAGATGCCGGTGTTGGCGTCCTTGTTGTACTCCCACTGCTGGCCGGAAGTCATATCCTGGCTGAAGTACAGGTAGCGGCCGTCCGGCGAGAAATTCGGCTCGGCGATGTTCTTCTGCGACTGCGCCCCGTGCAGGCGCTCGACCAGCTCCACGCCGCCGCCGCCGCCGCGGTGGTACAGCCAGATGGAGCCGGCCGGGATGCTGCGGCGGGATACGTAGCCCTTGCGCGCTGCGAGGTAGTCGCCGTCGGGCGACCAGGCCGGGTTGTGCAGCAGGTGCTCCCGCTCCTTGCTGACCTGCACCGGGTTGGCGCCGTCGGCGTCCATGATCCAGAGGTTTTCCGCGCCGTCGCGGTCACTGACGAAGGCGATGCTGCGGCCGTCCGGGCTGAAGCGCGGCTGGAAGTTCCACGCGATGTCCGCAGTCAGTGCTTCGGCGTCACCGCCATCGATGCCGACGCGATAAATGTCGCCGAGCATGTGGAACACGAGGTGCTTGCCGTCCGGGCTGACGTCCACGTCTGCCCAGCTGAATTCGCGGGTGTCGATCGTTATGCTCCGCCAGTCGCCGGGGGGCTCGTTGACCGTCCAGGCCTTGTCGTTGTTGTCGGCATTCTTGTCGGCGTCGGCGGCCGACGCAAAGGCGGGCGCGAGCAGCAGGGCGAGCAGGGGGGCGATTCGAATCATGCAAAATATCCTTCGCGGCAGGCCGCCTGGCGGGGCGGCGCGGAAAATCCAGCGGTGAATGATAGCGGCGTCGCGCGGCGACGACACCTTTTGCGCCGCGCCCACCGGTCCTGGTGCCGGGGAGCCGGGCAGCCGTTAACATGGCGCTTTCGCCGACCACGGGAGCAGGCACCTTGCCGTCAACACAAGATCGGCTGGCCGGTCGCAGCGAGGCCGGCGCTGACCGCCTGCTGCTGAGCGGCGTCTCGATCGGCCCGTTGAACGACGTTTCGCTGGCCGTCGAGCCCGGCGAGATCGTCTGCATCTCGGGGGAATCCGGCTCCGGCAAGAGCCGGCTGTTGCGCGCGATCGCAGACCTGGATCCCCATGCCGGCGAAGTGCAGATCGGCGCCGACCGGCGCGCTTCTGTCGCCGCGCATTGCTGGCGCGGCTGGGTGATGCTGGTGCCGGCCGAGAGCAGCTGGTGGGCGGACACCGTGCTGGAACATTTCCTCGACCCGGTGCCGGGCAGCCTGGCGGCCTTCGGCCTGGCCGAGGAAGCGCTGGGCTGGGAGATCAGCCGCCTGTCGTCCGGCGAGAAGCAGCGCCTTGCGGTGCTGCGGGCGCTGTCGCACGAGCCGCGCGCGCTGCTGCTGGACGAGCCGACCGCCAACCTCGACCCGGAGCTGGCACGGCGGGTGGAAGCCTGGTTGCGGGACTACGTCCGGCGCCATCAAATGCCGGTGCTCTGGGTCGCGCACGACCGCGCCCAGATCGAGCGCGTGGCCGACCGGCACTTCGCCATCGAGGACGGTTACCTCAGGGAGCAGCCGTGTCGGAACCACTGATCGACCTGGCCTGGTGGCAGCTTGCCATCGGCGCCGCGCTGGTAGTCGCGCTCGCGGGGGTGACCCACCTCGGCCGGCTCGGATTGAGCCGTGACCTGCTGGTGGCGGCGACCCGCATGGTCATCCAGCTTGCCATCATCGGCGTGGTGCTGGAGACCCTGTTCTCGCTGGCGGCGCTGCACTGGGTGGCTCTGATGGCCGTGGTCATGCTGCTGCTGGCCGGCCGCGAGGTGATGTCGCGCCAGAAGCGTCGCATGACCGGCGGCTGGGCCTTCGCGATCGGCACCGTATCGATGTTCATCTCGGCCTTTGCGGTGACGGTGTTCGCGCTGGTGGTGGTGATCGGGCCGGCGCCCTGGTACACGCCGCAATACGCCATCCCGCTGCTGGGCATGATGCTTGGCAACACCATGACCGGCGTAGCGCTCGGCATGGACCGGTTGACCGACAGCGCCTGGCGCCAGCGCCAGGTGATCGAGGGGCGGCTGATGCTCGGCATGAGCTGGGGCCAGGCCATCGGCGACCTGCGGCGCGACGCGATGCGCAGCGGCATGATCCCGATCATCAACGGCATGGCGGCGGCCGGCATCGTCAGCCTGCCCGGCATGATGACCGGCCAGATTCTTGCCGGCAGTCCGCCGGCCCTGGCGGTCAAGTACCAGGTGCTGGTGTTCCTGCTGATCGCTGTGGGCACCGGTTTCGGCACCGTCGCAGCGGTGCTCGCCGCCAGCCGGCGCCTGTTCGACGAGCGCGAGCGCCTGCGCCTCGAGCGCCTGGTTGCCTAGCCCGGGTTCGCTGGGCCCCGCGGGGGTGGGCCATCATAGGCCCGCTCTGCGTCCAGGACCCCGCGGGGGCGGGCCGTCATAGGCCCGCTCGGCTTAGAAATCTTTATGCCCCTCGCGGGCCTATGACGCCCCACCCCCGCTGCTCCGTTGCCGGGGGGCGCGCCGATGCGCTTGCCGCCACGCCGGGCGGTGCCCGTCGGCGTGGGGTCTGGCCAAAGCATAGCGAGCGGGTCGGTGACACAGGCCCACCGAGCGCATAAAGATTTCTAAGCGAGGGGGGCCTGTGTCGCTGGCCCACTCGCGGCCCACTCGCGGCCCACCGCGGCCGACCAGCGGCCCCGCCCATCTCCGTCAGGACGTCGGCACGACCACCGACGTCGCGACGATCGAGTACTCCTCGCGCGGTCCGGAGATGGCGGCGGGATCCTGGCCGGCGTCTTCGGCGAAGTGCTTCGCCTGGGCCTCGGAGATCACCTTGCGATTGAAGGTGCCGACGATGGTCACATCCTTGCCGCCGGAATCGGTGGGCACGAAGAAGCTGTAATCCACGAAGGTCACGCGGGCCACCGCCTCACCGTCCTGGGCCACGAAGAAGCAGCCCTTCTTCTGGCAGACCTGCGCCACCGTGGCGGTCGCTTTGACCTGCTTGCCGGCATATTCCTCGCTGGCCGCGACGATCTCGCCGAGCCGCTGCGCTTCGGCCGCGCCTTCGACCGGCGCGCCGAACACCTCGTAGCCCTCGCCGGTCTGCACCGGCTCGGAGAGGCGGATCACTTCACTGGCAAGTACCGCGGGGGCGGGGGCCATGGCCGCCAGGGAAAGCACCGCTGCAATTTTTCTCACGACTGCACCTCTGGGGGAGCCTTGCTCCCGGAATCCTGCGGGGACCGCGCGGGGCGCGGATGATGGCCATGAAGGATAGCAAGCCTCCGGGGATTCACGCCATGGCGCGCCGGCGCCCGGGCGCCAGGCAACTGAACGTCCACCCGCCGAGCGCCCCACAGGCCGCCAGCGCGAGGAATCCCGCGAGGGAGCGTGTAGCGCCGATGGCGGTGACCGACAGCAGCGCGTTCATCAGCAGGATTGCCGTGGCGACGGCGACCGCGCCCGCCAGCGTGTACAACAAGCCCGGACGTTGCAGGCGCCGGACCAGCCAGGCCGCAGCCGGCAGGGCGATCAGCAAACCGGCGCCGGCGACAGCAGCAAGCAAGGGCGCAAAGCCGGCCAGGTCCTGCAGGGTCGTCCGCAGCCGCAGCGCGGGAGGCACCGGCACGCCGAGGGCCGTGATGGCCGCGAGGTTGAACTGTGTCTGGATGACGCTGCCGGCAGCCGCAGTGACCAGGGTGGCTGCAAGCCAGGGCAGCAGGAGCTTGAGAAACTTCATGACGGGTCCGGACTCTATAGAAGACGGGGCATGCTCCGCGGCGTTCGTTGGCAAGCCTCGAGGTCGCGGCCGGTATTGTTGCAGCCCCATCCCCCGAAAGCATCCTGGTGAGGGCCATGCGAATTCTGTTGTTGCTGTTCAGCGCGATTCTGGCGTCAGCCTGCGGTTCGGCTGCCGCGG
>CBDDRR010000110.1:0-3166 GCA_965233095.1 uncultured bacterium | reverse complement strand
TTTTGCGTATCCATCAGCAGCCGGTTGCCGAGGAACACCGTTCCGCCGGCGGTCTCGGCGCGCGCGCCCATGCCGTCGAGGCTTGCGAATCCAGTCGGTGCCGCGACGGTGAGGTTCGCTGCCCGGCGCACGATGGCCTGGGCCAGGGGATGGTCGGACCCCTGCTCGACGGCCGCGGCGGCGGTCAGCACCAGGTTCTCGGTGACCCCGTCCGCCGTCACGATCTCCACGACCTCCGGCTGGCCGATAGTGAGCGTACCGGTTTTGTCGAAGACGATAGTGTTGAGCCTGGTGGCGTCTTCGAGCGCCGAGGCGTTCTTGAACAGAATGCCCTTCATCGCGCCGAGGCCCGTTCCCACCATCACCGCCATGGGCGTGGCGAGCCCCAGTGCATCCGGGCAGGCGATCACGAAGACCGTGATGGTCAGCGTCACCGCGAACAGCAGCGGCTGGCCGATCCACCAGAACCACACCGCAAAGGTCGCAAGACCGATGACGATCGCGGCAATCACCAGCCACTGCGCGGCCTTGTCCGCCAGGAGTTGCGCCGGCGCCTTTGAGTTCTGCGCCTCCTGTACCAGCTTCACGATCTGCGCCAGTGCCGTGTCGGCCCCGACCTTCGTCGCCTTGTAGCGAAAGCTGCCGCTCTTGTTGATGGTCGCACCGATGACCGTGGCGCCCGGCCCCTTCTGGACCGGCATCGACTCGCCGGTGAGCATGGACTCGTCGACCAGCGATTCGCCAGTCTCCACCGTGCCATCGACCGGAATCTTGTTGCCCGGCCGGATCACGATAATCTCGCCCGCCAAGACCTCCGCCGTCGGAACTTCAACCTCGGCGCCGTTGCGGATGACCGAGGCTTTTGCCGGAGTGAGATCCATCAGCGCCATGATAGCGGACGAGGCACCCGCACGAGCACGCATTTCCAGCCAGTGGCCGAGCAGGATGAACACCAGAAGGACGGCTGCGGCCTCGAAGAACTGGCCGCCCGCCTGGAAGAAGAACGTGCTGCCGACACTGAAGAGATACCCGGTGCCGACACTCAACACGACCAGCACTGCCATGCTCAGGGTGCCCGTCCTGAGTGCGCGCCAGGCGGAGACGAAGAACGGCCAGCTCGGATAGAGAATCGCGGCGCTGGCGAAGAAGAACAGCCACAGGTTGAGCTCCAGCCCGAACGGGGGCGCCGGCGGTTCGAAGAAGGCTCCCATCGGCGCGTAGACAAAGATGGGCACGGTAAAGATCAGGCAGATCCAGAAACGGTTGCGCATGTCGCGCACCATGGCCGGCAGGTCCTTGCCACCGTGGCCCATCTCACGCGCCATATTCCCTGGCATCGGGCCCTGCGCTGCGTGGCCCTCGTGGCCCTTGCCTGCGGGAGCCGCGGCGTCGGGTGCGGGTGCGGCGGCAGCGGCGTCCGCGGTCGGTTTCGACGCAGCGGAGGTGGGCGCGGGTGCGACAGCAGGTGCCGGGGCGGTTTCCGGCGCAGCGGACTCATACCCGCGTTGGCGCACGGCCGACTTGATATCGGCTACCTCGAGTCGGGTTTCGTCATAGCGCACGGTGGCGCTTCCCGCAGCGAAATTCACGGTAACGCTTTCGACACCCGGCACCTCGCCAATCCGCCTTTCCACTTCGTCCACACTCAATACTGACAGCAAGGCGTGCACTTCAATAACGCTGGTCTTCATCGTGTCTCCCGCGCAGGCGGTGGCATCGTCGCTAACCTTCGGAGGGCGGATCCTCAGCCTTGCACAGGTGCCTGGGCACGAGTTCGCCGCTGCAGTGGTAACCCCACTTATGCACCCTGGCCTTGATCGCTTTCAGGTCGATCACCCTCTCGTCATAGACCACCGTCGCGCTGCCCGAGACATAATTCACCCCAGCACGTTCGACCCCGCGCAATTTGCGCAGCTGCTTTTCCACTCCGTGCGCGCTCAACGCCGACAGCATCCCGCCTACTTCGATGACACTCGTTTTCATTGCGCCTCCTTCGTCTTCTGCTTCTTCTTCGATATGTCTTGTGACGTGACATCTCCGAACGAGTCGGCCGAACTCTTGTCCAGCGCCGCTTTGTATTGTTGTCCGTCGCCTGCAGGAGCGGCGGGCGCGGCGGCAGCGGCGTCCGGGGCTGATTTCGGCGCAGCGGGTGTGGGGATGCACGCGGCGCATCCGGTGCTGTGTGGCCTTCGTCACCGTCGCCCGCCGAAGCGGTAGCGGGCGCGGCGGACTCATACCTGCGCTGGCGCACGGCCGACCTGATATCGGCGATCGCGAGTCGGGTTTCGTCGTAGCGCACTGTGGCGTTTCGCAGCGTAATTCACTGTAGCGCTTTCGACACCCGGCACCTCGCCAATCCGCGTTTCCACTTCGTCCACGCTCAATACCGACAGCATCTCGCGCACTTCAATAACGCTCGTCTTCATCGTGCCTCCTTAATCACTCGCAAGCTGGCCGTTTTCGAGGTTTGATGTGAGTTCTCAAACCCGTAACAGTGGCCCATCGGCCATCATTCCCGTCGTCGTGGTGGTCATCTCATGGTCATTGCGGTGCCTGTCACCGTGGTCATCGGTGCCAGAGGAGGAGGCCGATGCCGACACCGGAACCCCAGGGTCGCACGCGGGCTTGAGCTGGTCCCCGGCCACGTTGCCGAGTCCGCCGGAGTAGATGGGCAGCGCCTCGCTGAGGGCGAATTCCATGCTGAAGTACGCGACCCTAGTCAGCGGGGCCTCGGATGGCTCTGCTGGAACCACGCTGTCGCGGCCAGGTGCCGGCGCCGGTGATCGAGGAGCGTCTCGACCCGCTTCCGGTACTTTGGCCGCCCGAGGAAGGCCTCCAGCTTCGCCTTCGACATCGTCTGCAACGACCCAAGGATTGTGCGTCGCGGCCCAGAGATCCGGATCGAGCAGCGCCCAGAGCTCATCGGTGCCGGGATTCCACGCCCAGTGCAGATCCAGGGCGAGCTCCATGAGGGACTCCACGCCGGGCGGCGGCGATCTTCCGGGCGGCTCAGGCCGGGGCTTCCGTCGCGACGGCGGTTTGGATGATGGCATACGCTTCCTCCTGAATACGGCGCAGGTGAGCCAGGTCTTTGAAGCTTTCGGCGTATATCTTGAGCACCGCTTCTGTCCCGGATGGCCGCGCGGCGAACCAGCCCTGGTCGGTG
>CBDDRR010000109.1:0-4948 GCA_965233095.1 uncultured bacterium | reverse complement strand
CCTCCACCTCGGCAAGGTCGATCCGGCCACCGGGCGACCGCGCTGGGACCTGGTCGGGCCGGTGCGTGGCGAAACGGGCGCCGCGCTTGCCGCGCGCATTGCCGCCGGCGGGGCCGTTGGGCTGCAGCTCGGCGAGCTTCGCCCGGTGCAGCCGATGTACGGCCGGCTCAAGTCAGCGCTGGCCCGCTACCGGTTGATCGAGCAGCAGGGCGGCTGGGCGCCGGTCGCTTCCGGGCGCGTGCTGCAGGCCGGCATCGAGGACCCGCGAGTGCCGGCCTTGCGGCGGCGGCTTGCCGCCACCGGAGACTTCCGGGGAATCGTGGTCGACTCGCCGCGCTTCGACGCCGCCCTCGAGGAGGCGGTGGGGCGTTTCCAGGCACGGCACGGACTTGAGCCGGACGGAATTTTCGGGCCCGCCACCTTGCGCGTTCTCAACGTTCCCCTCGAGGTCCGGCAGGATCAGCTGAATGCCAACCTGGAAAGGGCACGCTGGTTGCTGCGGGACGTTCGAGGGCGCTTCGTGCTGGCGGATCCCGCTGGACGCCGCATTGTGTTGCTGGACAACAGCAGGGCGGTCATGGAGATTCCGGCAGAGTTTTCTGCTGCGGCCCGTGCCACCCCGGTGTTTCGCTCGGAGCTGCGCTACCTGGTCGTGAATCCCGACTGGATCCTTTCGCCACGGCTGGTGGAAGCTCAGGTCGCGCCGCTGGCGCGCCGCGCGCCGGCCGAGTTGCAGGCGCGCGGGCTGCAGGTGTTCAACGCCGCGGGCGAATCGCTGGATGCGGCGCAGGCCGACTGGTCGTCGCCGCGCAGCCTGATCGTGCGACAGCTGCCCGGCAGCCGCAGCTTTCTTGGCGAGCTGAGGTTTCCCATGCCCAACGAAGCCGGCATCTTCCTGCACGGCGGCCCGGAGCAAGGCGAGGCGCTGGCGGGCTCGGTCCGGCTCCGGGATGCAGGCGGCCTGGCGCGCGCCCTGGCAGGACCGCCCGCCGGCTGGACCGGCGACGACCTGTCGGCGGCGCTGGTGGCGGGCACTCCGCGCACTTTGCCGCTCGGACTCCCGGTGCCGGTGCTGTTCGGGCCATGGACCGGCTGGGTCGAGCCCGATGGCACGGTATCGTTCCGCAGCGGCTATGAAGACCAGGACACCGCTATCGTGTCCGCCCTGGAGCGTGGCGCCGGCCGATGACGGCGCCGTCACGGCCGGCGTGAACCGGCCGATATGTCGCCGTTCCTTGCGCTGCCGCCCGCGCCGCGCATAATTGCGGTCCGATGCAAGGGAAACAGAACATGGAGCAGCTCTCCGGCCTCGATGCCGCCTTTGTCTACCTCGACTCGCGCAATGCGCCGATGCATGTCGGTGGCCTGCATATTTACCAGCCCGAGACAGGCAGTTTCGACTTCGAGGATTTCCAGGCCCACATCGCCGCGTGCATCGAGGGCTCGCCGTTGTTCCGGCGCCGCCTCGTGCAGGTGCCCCTGCACCTCGGACGGCCATTCTGGGCGGCGGACCCGTACTTCGACCTGGACCTGCACCTGCAACACTCCGCGCTGCCGCGGCCGGCAAACTGGGCGCGGCTGCGCGAGCTTGCGGCCCGCATGTTTTCGCGGCCACTGGATCCCGAGCGACCGCTTTGGCACCTGACTTTTGTCTCCGGGCTGGACGTGTCCGGCGAGTTTCCGCCGGGCAGCTTCGCGGTGATTTCCCGCGTGCACCATGCGGCGGCTGATGGTCTTGGCACGCTGGACATGTTCAGCGCCGTCTGGAGCGCGGAACCGCGGCGCCGCAAGCGCAAGCCGGCCGGCGTTCGACGGGCGCCGGTGGAGGCGGTACCGGGCGCGATCGGCCTGCTGAAGCGCAGCTTCGGCGGCGTGTTCCGGCAACCGGGCGAAACCCTCAGCTGGGCGGCCAGCCTGTTGCGCGGCGGCCTCGGCGCCGGGCGGGAATTCATCGCCCGGGATCACCACGCTCCGCCGATGTTGTTCCGGGCGCCGCGCAGTCCGTTCAATGTGCCGATCAGCTCGCGGCGCTGCTTCGACGCGGCCAAGCTGCCGCTGGACGAGATCCGCGGGATCCGCGCCGCGGTACCGGGGTCCACCGTCAACGACGTGGTGCTGGCAGTCTGCAGCGGCGGCCTGCGGCGCTACCTGCAGGCCTACGGGAGCCTGCCGGAGAAGGACCTGGTCGCCATGGCGCCGATCTCCATCCGGCAGAAGACGGAGAGGGGCGGCAACCGCGTTTCCGCGATGCTGATTCCGCTCGAGGTCGGCGCCCGCGACCCGGTGGAGCGGCTGCGCCGCATTCATGGGCATGCGGTGGACAGCAAGGCCTACACCGAGGCCATCGGCGCCGCGACCCTCGCGGACACGTCGCGCTTCGTCCCATACTCGCTCGCCACCGCGGCAGCGGGGCTGTACTCGGGCTTGCACCTGGCGCGCTACCACCGGCCGCCCTTCAACCTGGTCATCACCAACGTGCCGGGACCGCGCGAGCCGCTGTACCTCGGCACCGCGAAGCTCATCGAGGGATTCGGCACGGCGCCGGTGCTTGACGGGCTCGGCCTGATCCTGGTGGTCACCAGCTACATGGATACTCTGTCGGTGAGCGCGACGGCCGCGCACGAGGCAGCGCCCGACATCGAGCGCCTGGTCGAGGCCATACGCGAGAGCCATGCAGAGCTCCGGGACGCCGTGGCTGCGCGGGTAGCCCGCAAGGCGGCCCGCGGCCAAGCGCGTCGTCCACGGGTCAAGCGAGCCCAAGGTGCAGGCTGAAGAGGAGCTCGGGCCGCCGCCGCTGATCTGGCAGCTGCTGGAGGGCCGGGCGGTCGTGGAACTCGGCGCCATGGCATGGCTCTATCCGCTGCTGCGACAGGCGCCGGCGGGCGACGGTCACCCGGTGCTGGTGCTGCCCGGGTTCCTCGCCAGCGGCACCTCGACGTTCCCACTGCGCCAGTTCCTCAAGTCGCTCGGCTATGCGGCGCATCGCTGGAAGCTCGGCCGCAATCTCGGCGGCGTGGGTGAAACCGAAGAGCGGCTTCTGGCACGCTTGCGGGAGCTCAGGCGGCGCTATGGTCGCAAGGTGAGCGTGATCGGCTGGAGCCTTGGCGGCATGTACGCCCGCGAACTGTCGTGGCTGGCGACCGAGGACGTCCGGCTGGTCATTACGCTCGGCACGCCGTTCCGTCACCACAAGGGCACCACAGTGACGCTGTTGTACGAGGACGTGAGCGGACAGCGCGAGGCCACCATGGATCCGCGCCTGCTGGCGCGGCTCTCGCAGCCGCCGCCGGTGCCGGCCACTTCCATCTACACGCGTACCGACGGCGTGGTGCACTGGCGCTGCTCGCTGGAGCATCCCTCGCCGACGACGGAGAACATCCGCGTCCACGGCAGTCACTGCGGCCTCGGCCACAACCCCATGGCGCTGTGGGCGATCGCGGACCGCCTGGCGCAGCCCGAAGATGCGTGGCGGCCGTTCGCGCGGCATGCCTTCAGGCGTTTCGCCTACCCTGCGCCGGATCGCGGCGACTGAGCATGCAGGAGTTCGTCGACGCCGCCAACCAGCTGATGTGGGGCTCGCTGCTGATCTGGCTGCTGCTGGGTGCGGGGCTGTTGTTCACTGTGATGTCCGGCTTCATCCAGGTGCGCCATTTCGGGCATACCTTCGGCGTGATGAAGCGCAGCTTCCGGCGCGAGCATGGCGGCATTTCTTCGTTCGAGGCCTATTGCACCAGCCTGGGTGCGCGCGTCGGCACGGGCAACCTGGCGGGCGTGGCGGTCGCCCTTGAACTCGGCGGGCCGGGTGCGGTGTTCTGGATGTGGGTTACCGCCATGCTCGGCATGGCGACGAGTTTCTTCGAGTCCACCCTCGCGCAGCTCTTCAAGGTTCCCAACGGCGACGGCAGTTATCGGGGCGGCCCTGCGTTCTATATGCAATACGGGCTCGGCAAGCGCTGGATGGGCATCCTCTTCTCGGTGTTTCTCATCGTGTCCTACCCGATCGCCTTCAACGGCGTCCAGTCGAATTCCATGTCGGCGGCGGTTGAGCAGGTGACCGGGATCGACGCCGGGTGGACCGGCCTGGTGACCGCGTTCTTTGTCGGTTTGGTGATCTTCGGCGGCATCAGGCGGATCGCGCGGGTCGCGGAGATCATCGTGCCCTTCATGGCGATCGCCTACCTCGGCGTCTCGCTGTGGCTCGTGTTCAGCCACCTCGACCGTATGCCGGGGGTCATTCGCCTGGTGTTCGAGAGCGCCTTCGGGATCGGCCAGGCGGCGGGTGGCGTGCTTGGTTACGGTATCGCGCAGGCGCTCATCAACGGTGTGCGGCGCGGGCTGTTCTCCAACGAGGCAGGCTCCGGAAGTGCACCCATCGCGGCCGCCACCGCCGACGTGCGCCACCCGGCGAGCCAGGGCTACGTGCAGATGCTGGGGGTGTTCACCGATACCATCGTCATCTGCTCCTGCACCGCGGCCATCATCCTGGTGTCGGGCCAGTTCGAGGCGGGCGCCGGCGTGACCGGCATGGCGCTCACCCAAGCCGCCATGAGTGCGCTGGTCGGGGACTGGGGTGCGGGCTTCATGGCCGTGGCGCTGTTGTTTTTTGCGTTCACCTCGATCATGGCCAACACCTATTATGGCGAGACCAGCCTTGCGTTCATCCATCCCGACAGCAGATTGCTCACCACCTACCGCTGCGTGGTGCTGGCCGGGATCTTCACCGGCTCGCAGCTCGACCTCCCGCTCGTATGGGCGATGGCGGACCTCTCGATGGCCTTCATGACCATCGTCAACCTTGCGGCGGTGTTGCTGCTTTCCGGGCTGGTCATCAAGGTGATGCGTGACTACAACGCGCAGCTTGCGGTGCATGTCGAGCCGGTGTTCGAAATTTCCAGGCACCCGGATATCGCGCGCCGCTTGCCCGAGGGCGGTTGGTAGCTGCGCTGCG
>CBDDRR010000108.1:0-4261 GCA_965233095.1 uncultured bacterium | reverse complement strand
AGGGCGCGGGCAACTTCAAGCTGCCGCTGCTGTTCGCGCTGATGCTGCTGCCGCTGGTGCTGAACGGAGCGGGCAAGCTCAGCGTCGACCACCTGCTGGGGCGCTTGGTTCAGCCCGGCGCGGAGGCGCCGCGTGCCGACCGGCTGGCCTGGTCGATGGCCGGAGTCGCGTTCGGGTTGCCGCTCGCCATGTTGTTCCCGGCCTTCGGGCTCATGCTGGTCGCTGCCGGGATTGCCGGGATCGTGGCGACCAGCATGCTTGGCGGCGCGACGCCACCGGCCTGGGAGCAAGCGAGCTAGTCGCGCTCGCGCACCGCGAGGGCGCCGATGCCGGCATCGGCGAGGCGGCGGCGGGTGGCCTCCGCCTGGGCGGCGTCGGGCAGCGGGCCGATGCGCACCCGGTGCCAGGTCTGCCCGTCGATGCTCACGGCCTGGATGCCGGAGCCGAGGCCGAGCAGGGCCAGTTCCGCCTTGCGTCGGTCAGCATCCTGGTAGCGTTGGAACGAGCCGGCCTGGATCCAGTAGCGGCCCGGCGCCAGCTCCGGTACGGGGGCGGACGGCCCGGCGCCACGGGGGCGGATTTCTTCCTCGGGAACCACGACCTCGAGACCGGGCAGCATGGTGTAGAAATCGAAACCCGATTCCGGCGCGGGCTCGATCTCGGCCTCCTCGTCGGCCTGCTGTGAAGCGGGCTTCGCGACCCGGGCGGCGACCGGCTCGTCGGGCGTCGTCGCCGTGTGGCGCAGGTGTACGATCAGCGCGACGGACAGCCCCAGCGCCAGTCCAGTCAGCAGCCAGGCCCAGCCAGGCGTCGGCTGCTTGCGGGGTCGCCGCCGCTTGTAATCGCGCGGCATGCCTACATCGACTCCGGCGCGCTGACTCCGACCAGCGCCAGCCCGTTCGCGATCACCACGCGGGTCGCCTCGGCGAGCGCCAGCCGGGCGGCGCGCAGTGGCGCCTCGTCCACCAGGAAGGTCTCGGCGTTGTACCAGGTGTGGAAATCCTGGGCGAGCTCGCGCAAGTAGTGAACGATGTTTTGCGGTGCGCGGTTCGCGGCCGCCAGCTCGACGACTTCGGGATAGCGCCCGAGGCTTGCCATGAGGACACGCTCCTGGTCGGTCTTCAGCAGGCGCATGTTGCCGACGCCGTCGTCGGCGGACCATTCCAGCCCCTTTTCGACCAGCTGGCGAAACACGCTGCGCACCCGCGCGTGCGCATACTGGATGTAATAGACCGGATTCTCGTTGCTGCGCGACTTCGCCAGCTCTAGGTCGAAATCCAGGTGCTGGTCGTTGGAGCGCAGCACGTAGAACAGCCGTGCCGCGTCGTTGCCGACCTCGTCGCGCAGCTCACGCAGCGTGACGAACTCGCCGGAGCGCGTCGACATCTGCACCTTCTCGCCGCCCCGGTACAGGATGGCGAATTGCACCAGGCGGACCTCGAGGCTGTCACCCGGTTCGCCCATGGCCTCGAGTCCCGCGCGCACGCGCGCCACGTAACCGTGGTGGTCGGCACCGAGGATGTCGAGCAGGTGGTCGTGGCCGCGTTGCCGCTTGCCGAGGTGGTAGGCGATGTCGGATGCGATATAGGTCGTCTGGCCGTTGTCGCGCACCACGACGCGATCCTTTTCGTCGCCCAGCGCGCTGGCGCGGAACCACAACGCGCCGTCCTGCTCGTAGGCGTGGCCGTCCGACTTCAGGCGGTCGATGCATTCGGCCACCAGGCCCAGCTCGGTGAGGCTGCGCTCCGAGAACCACGCGTCGTAGGTGACGCCGAACTCGGCCAGGTCGTCGCGGATGTCGGCGAGAATCTCGTCCAGGCCAAGCTTGTGCACGGCCCGGTAGTCCGCTTCGCCGAGCAGCTCGCGCATCCGCGTCACCACCGCGTCGATGTACTCGTCCTTGTCACCCTCCGGCGCGTCGGGGGGCAGGTCGGCGAATACTTCGGCGGCCGGGCGGCGCAGCCGCGCATGCTCGCGCGCCACCAGCTTGTCGGCGATCGGCTGGATGTAGCCGCCGCGATAGCCATTGGCCGGGAATGCGAACTGTTCGCCGAGCGCCTCGAGATACCTGAGCCAAACGCTGGCCGCGAGGATGTCCATCTGCCGGCCGGCGTCGTTCACGTAGTACTCGCGGTGCACCCTGTGGCCGGTGGCCTCGAGCAGGTTCGCGACCGAGGCGCCGTAGGCGGCATGCCGGCCGTGGCCGACGTGCAGCGGCCCGGTCGGGTTGGCCGAGACGAACTCCACCAGCACGCGCTGTCCCGCACCCGAGTCCGAGCGGCCGTACGCTTCGCCCGCGGCGAGGATGCCTGCCGTTTCCTGTTCGAAGGCGCGCTGGCTGAGGCGGAAGTTGATGAAGCCCGGCCCGGCGATCGAAACGCTCTCTACCAGCTCGGAGGAGGGCAGCAGGCTGACGATGCGGTCGGCCAGTTCGCGCGGGTTCATGCCGGCCGGCTTGGCCAGCAGCAGCGCCGCATTGGAGGCGAAATCGCCGTGGCGCGGGTCCCGCGCGCGCTCGACACGCGCGTCCGGGATGTCGGCGAGCGAAAGCTGTTCGCACAGCGCCGACAACGCATCGGCCAGCAGGCCTTCGATCTGTTTCTTCAAGGCGGGAGTCCCGGGTTGGGTGGGCAGTTGGCCGCCCATTGTACCGTTCCATGGTCGCGCTGTTCAGACCCCGTGGAAGACCCCGCGCGCTAGAAGAGATCCTGCGGATCCACCTCGAAAAACCAGCGCACGCCGCGGCTCTCGGCAAGGTCCTGTGCGATGCCCTTGAGCTCGGTCAGCGCGCCGTGCAGGGCTGGCCGGGCGCCTGATTGCAGCAGCAGTTGCGCCCGCCAGCGGCCGCCACGCTTCTCCATCGGCGCCGGGGCCGGGCCGAGCACGACCAGGCCTGCGGGTGCCGGCAGGGCGGCCCGGCAGGCGGCGAGGAAACGCATCGCGGCGCCGGGCTTCGTGGCCTCGGCACGCAGCATGGCCAGGTAACTGTATGGCGGCCAGGCGGCGCCGCGCCGTTCCTCGAGGGCGGCGTCGGCGAAAGCCTCGTAACCGCCGCTCAGCAGGCGCTGCAGCAGCGGATGCTCCGGATAGGAGGTCTGCACCAGCACTTCGCCGGGCCGGTCGGCGCGCCCCGCCCTGCCCGAGACCTGCACCAGCGTCTGGGCGAGTCGCTCGCCGGCGCGGAAATCGGTACCGAACAGCCCCTGGTCGGCATTGATGACGCCGACCAGCGTGACGCCCGGGAAATCGTGCCCCTTGGCCATCATCTGCGTGCCGACGAGGATGCGGGTATGGCCCTCGCGCACATCGTCGAGGATTTTTTCGACCGAACCACGCTGTCGCGTAGCGTCGCGATCTATCCGCGCGATGGTGACGTCGGGAAAGTGCCTGGCGAGCGCGCCCTCGAGCCGCTCCGTACCCTCGCCTGCCGGGCGCAGGTCGGCACCGCAGGCCGGGCAGGCCGGCGGCAGCGCCGTGTCGTGCCCGCAATGGTGGCAGCGCAGGCGGCCGATACGCCGGTGCAGGGTGTAGCGCGCGTCGCAGTGGCGGCATTCGGCCGCCCAGCCGCACGAATTGCAGAACAGTGCCGGCGCATAACCGCGCCGGTTGAGGAACAGCATCGCCTGGCCGCCCGCCTCGAGGTGCGAGCGCAGCGCGCCGAGCAATGGTGCCGACAGGCCCTCGGTGGCGGGATGGCGACGCAGGTCGATCACCGCGACGCGCGGGTGCGTGGATGCGCCCGGTCGCTCGGGGAGCCGCGCCAGGCTGTAGCGGCCGTCGTGCGCATGTTTCAGGGTCTCCAGCGAAGGCGTGGCGGACCCGAGCACGATCGGCATGCCGGAGATGCTGGCGCGCATGACGGCCACATCGCGACCCGAATAGCGCAGTCCCTCGTGCTGCCGCAGCGAGGGGTCGTGCTCCTCGTCAACGATGACCAGGCCGGGGCGCGCGAGGGGCACGAACACTGCGGAACGCGTGCCAATGACCACTGCGGCGCGGCCGCTCCGGGCGTCGGTCCAGGCCGTCAGCCGGTCACCGGCGGAAAGCCCGGAGTGCAGCACGGCGACCGGCGCCGCCAGCCGCGCGGCAAAGCGCTGCACCAGCTGTGGCGTCAGGCCGATCTCGGGCACCAGCACCAGCACCTGCAGCCCGCGACGCAGGCACTCGGCGGCGGCCGCGAGGTAGACCTCGGCCTTGCCGCTGCCGGCCACGCCGAACAGCAGCCGGGCCGAGAAGCAGCCCAGGTCGGCGATGATGGCGG
>CBDDRR010000107.1:0-2510 GCA_965233095.1 uncultured bacterium | reverse complement strand
CAGCTGTGGGGCTCGATGGTCAAGCAGACCATCCGCCGCGTCCACCCCGGCTTCAGCGAGAGCTACTACGGTTACAACAGCTTCTCCGACCTGCTCAAGGACGCCGAGGCCCGCGGCCTGATCCGGCTGGAGTACGATGAGAAGCGCGGCAACTACCTCGTCAGTGCCACCGCGCGCTAGGACGCGCCGCGCCCACGGTTAAACGGAGCCTGATATGGGACACAAGCTGATCCTGCTGCGCCATGGCCAGAGTGAGTGGAACCTGAAAAACCTGTTCACCGGGTGGGTCGACGTCGATCTCACCGAGCAGGGCCGCGCCGAGGCCGCGGAGGCCGCGCGACTGCTCGAGGCAGAGGGCCTGGGTTTCGACCTGGCATTCACCTCGGTGCTCAAGCGCGCTATCCGCACCCTGTGGATCGTGATGGACGGCATGGATCGCATGTGGGTGCCGGTGACGCGCGCCTGGGAGTTGAACGAGCGCAGCTACGGCGCCCTGCAGGGCCTGGACAAGGCTGAGACTGTGCGGCGACATGGCGAGGACCAGGTGCTGCTCTGGCGCCGCAGCTACGACATCCCGCCGCCGCCGCTGGACGAGAACGATGAGCGCCACCCGCGCTTCGAGCCGCGCTACGTCGGCGTGGACCCGTCGCGACTGCCCGCGGCGGAGTCGCTGAAAGACACCCTGGCGAGAGTCCAGCCCTATTGGGAGCAGCACATTGCACCGCAGGTATTGGCTGGTCGCCAGGTGATCATCGTGGCACACGGCAACAGCCTGCGCGCGCTGGTGAAGATGCTCGACGAGCTCACCGAGGAGCAGATCCTCAAGGTCAACATTCCCACGGGTATCCCGCTGGTCTACGAGCTCGACGACCAGCTGCGCTCGCTGGGCAGCCGGTACCTCGGCGATCCTGAGGCCGCCAGGCGGGCCGCGGAGGCGGTGGCGAACCAGGCCAAGGGCTGAATGCCGCGCGCTCCGCCGACGGCAACAAGCCGTACAAATAAATTGTTATAATTCGCGCCTTGATTCACCACAAACTGATTGAGGCCTCATGCTGTTTCGTCATCTTGCGATCATCCTTGCCGCGCTCGCCTGCGCCGCCTGCGCCTCCGGCCAGACCTCCCGCACAACCTCGGCCGACGACGAGCTGGCGCCGAAGTCCGTCGCGCCTGCCCCCGAGCGCGTGGCCGTCCCCGAGTACCTCGCCTTCCTTGACGAGCTGACGCAGTCGGTCGAAAGCGAGAAGCCGAGGGTGTTCAACGCGCGCGAGCTCCGGGAGTATCGCCGCATCGAGAGCGAGCTGCGCGCCAGCCTGGCGGGGGTCGAGAACATCGACCAGCTGAGCCATGAGCAGCAGATCAAGGTGTTCAACCTGCACGAAGAGCTGCAGGCGGTGTTCATCGGCGATCCAAAGTACCAGGTCATCTGCCGCCGCGAGCAGACCGTCGGCACGCACTTCCGCCGCACGAGCTGCATGACGGTGCAGGAATTCCGGAGCTACCAGGACGGCGGCCAGGCCGTGCTGCGCGGCGCCTGGCCTACCATGACGCCGCCCGCAAACTGACCATGTCGAATCGGGCCGGCAGCTAGCCGCTGCGGGGAGTCAGCGCCACCCGGGCGCACTCCCGGCCCAGCTCGATCATTTCCTCCGCCCGGTAGAACTCGTAGAAAAGACAGGCGTCGCGCGGCACGTCGATGACGATGTCGGGCGTGTATGACGCCAGCTTCATGCGCGCGATCGAGTTCTGCATCAGGTCGAGCGAAGCGGTCACGACATCGATCAGGCCCGGGATCTTCGGGTCCGGGTCGTCGGGAGCGCTCTCCGCAGCGTCCGGCGAGTTTGCCCCGCCCTCCCGCTTCGCCAGCTCGCTGGCGCGCCGGCGCGACCGGCGGGAATGGGCGTTGAGGTTCACTGCGACGATCAAGTCCGCGTCCTTGTTCAGCGCCGGCGCGATGGGAATCGGGTTCAACAGGCCGCCGTCCACCAGCACACGGCCCAGGTAGACGTGGGGTGTGAACACCGTGGGGATTGCGATCGAGGCGCGAATCGCATCGAACAGCGGCCCCTTGTTCAGCCAGATCTCGCGCTGCTCCGTCAGGTCGGTCGCCACCGCGGTGAAACCAATCGGCAGCTCTTCGATGACATGGTCGCCCACCAGCTCCTTGAGGACCCCCATCAGGCGGTCTCCCTTGAAGAGCCCGGTCCAGCCGAAGGCCAGGTCGAGCAGGCTGAACATGTCGCGTTTCTCGAGCTTCCGCGCCCATTCGGCGTAGGGCTCGAGCTGGCCCGCCGCGTAGATGCCACCCACCAGCGCCCCCATCGAGCAGCCAGAGATGTAGACGATTTCGTGGCCGAGCGATTCGAGGTGCTGGATGATGCCGACGTGCGCCAGGCCGCGGGCACCGCCGCTGCCCAGCACCAGCGCAATGCGCTTGCCCTTGCCTTTGGCCGGCGCTTCCTGTCCGTAGCTCATGTTCATTCCCGCGCGGGACCGAAATCCGGCTTGCTCCC
>CBDDRR010000106.1:0-2772 GCA_965233095.1 uncultured bacterium | reverse complement strand
CGAGGGCCTGAAGTCTGTGGCCGCCGGCATGAACCCGATGGACCTGAAGCGCGGCATCGACAAGGCCTCCGCGGCCATCGTCGCCGAGCTGAAGAAGCTGTCGAAGCCCTGCGAGGACCGCAAGGCCATCGCGCAGGTGGGTACGATCTCCGCCAACGGCGACAGCGACATAGGCGATCGCATCGCCGAGGCGATGGACAAGGTCGGCAAGGAAGGCGTGATCACCGTCGAGGACGGCTCGGGCCTGGAGAGCGAGCTGGACGTCGTCGAGGGCATGCAGTTCGACCGCGGCTACCTGTCGCCGTACTTCATCAACGAGCAGCAGACCCAGTCCGCCGTGCTCGAGAACCCGTACATCCTGCTGCACGACAAGAAGGTCTCGAACATCCGCGAGATGCTGCCGCTGCTCGAGGCCGTCGCCAAGTCGGGCCGGCCGCTGCTGATCGTGGCCGAGGACGTCGAGGGCGAGGCGCTGGCGACGCTGGTGGTCAACACCATCCGCGGCATCGTCAAGGTCGCGGCCGTCAAGGCCCCGGGCTTCGGCGACCGCCGCAAGGCCATGCTGCAGGACATCGCCATCCTGACGGGCGGCACCGTGATCTCCGAGGAAGTCGGCCTGCAGCTCGAGAAGGCCTCGCTGGCCGACCTGGGTGAGGCCAAGAAGGTCCAGGTCACCAAGGAGAACACCACCATCATCGACGGCCACGGCAAGCCCGAGGACATCAAGGGACGCATCGAGCAGATCCGTGCCCAGATCGAGGACGCCACCTCCGACTACGACAAGGAGAAGCTGCAGGAGCGGGTTGCCAAGCTCGCCGGCGGCGTCGCTGTGATCAAGGTCGGCGCGGCCACCGAGATCGAGATGAAGGAGAAGAAGGCCCGCGTCGAGGACGCGCTGCACGCCACGCGCGCGGCGGTCGAGGAAGGCGTGGTGCCGGGCGGCGGTGTTGCGCTGGTGCGCGCCGTGGCCGGCATCTCGAAGCTCAAGGGCGACAACCACGACCAGGACATGGGCATCCAGATCCTGCTGCGGTCCGCCGAGGAGCCGCTGCGCCAGATCGTCGCCAACGCGGGCGAGGACGGCTCGGTGGTGCTCAACAAGGTGCGCGAGGGCGACGGCAACTACGGTTATAACGCCGCCACCGGCGAGTACGGCGACCTGATCAAGATGGGCATCCTGGACCCGACCAAGGTCACCCGTCTCGCGTTGCAGAACGCCTCCCCCGTCTCCGGCCTGCTGCTGACCACCGAGGTGATGGTGGCCGAGCTGCCGCGGAAGGAAGACAAGGCGCCCGGCATGCCCGACATGGGCGACATGATGTAGTCGCTGCATCCTACGCAGTGGGTTGAGCCGAAAGGCCTTCCCGTCGGCCCGGCACAAGCCGGGAGCGAAGCCCCGCCACGAGCGGGGCTTCGTTTTTTCCGGCGGCTGATATGCTTGCGGGCCATGAACGACGCGGCTCCCGGAGATGCTCTCGGCGCCGGTCTCGAGGCCCTGCCCGAGGCCTTGCGCGGCGACCTGCCGGAACGCTGGCGCCGTTTCGCCGCGGCCGCGCCCGCAGCCGCCGCGGCGGTGAGTGCCGACGAGGCTTTCGCACGCTCGGCGCCGGCGGTATGGGCCGTCAGCGAGTTCGTCGCCGAGCACTGCCTGCGCGGCGACGAGGATCTGCCCGGGCTCGCCGCGGCCGTGCAGCGCCGCTGGACGCCGGGGGAATTGCTGGCCGCCGCGCCGGAACTGCTCGACGGCGCGAATGACGAGGCCGCGGTCATGCGCGAGCTGCGCCTGTTCAGGCGGCGCGAGATGCTGCGTATCGCCTGGCGCGACCTGGCGGGATTGGCGGTGCTGGAGGAGACCCTCGGCCACCTCAGCGAGCTGGCCGAGGTATGCCTGCGGGCGGCGGACGAATGGGTCCACCGTGACATGGTCGCCCGCCATGGCGAGCCGCGCTCCGTCGATGGCGCGCCCCAGCGCCTGCTGGTGATCGCCATGGGCAAGCTGGGCGGGGGAGAGCTGAATTTCTCGTCGGACATCGACCTGGTATTCCTCTATCCCGAGTCCGGCGAGACGGACGGCGACCGCGCACTGAGCAACGAGCAGTTCTTCACCCGCGCCGGCCGCCAGTTGATCCGGCTGCTCGACGAGGGCACGCCGGACGGGTTCGTGTTCCGCGTCGATATGCGCTTGCGGCCCTTCGGCGAGAGCGGCCCGCTGGCCATGAGCCTGGCGGCATTTGCCAACTATCTCCAGCAGCACGGCCGCACCTGGGAACGCTACGCCTACGTCAAGGCGCGCGCGGTGACGGGGCATCGCGCCGGCATGGGACTGTATCGCGACGTACTGCGTCCCTTCGTGTTTCGCCGCTATCTCGACTTCGGCCTGTTCGACGCCCTGCGCGACATGAAGAGCAAGATCTCGGCCGAGGTGGAGCGGCGCGAGCTGCGCGGCAACATCAAGCTGGGGCGAGGCGGCATCCGCGAGATCGAGTTCATCGTTCAATGCCTGCAGCTGCTGCGCGGCGGCGCCGACCCGCGGCTGCGCGAGCCCGGTCTGCCAGCGGCGCTGGCGCGGCTGGCGGAGACGGGCCAGCTGCCCCCGGAGGCGGTCGAGGAACTTCGCGAGGCTTGGCGCTTCCTGCGGCGCACGGAGAACCGGCTGCAGGCCTGGCAGGATCGCCAGACCCACGAACTGCCCGGCGACGCCCCCGGCCGCCTGCGGCTCGCCTTCGCCATGGGATTCGGTTCCTGGCAGGAATTCGAGGCCGTGCTGGCCGC
>CBDDRR010000105.1:0-6599 GCA_965233095.1 uncultured bacterium | reverse complement strand
GCCGAAACAGATCAGAAAGAGCAGTCGGCTCGAAGTATGTCGCATGTAATGCCTGGTCACTTTGGTCAATTGGCTTCCCTGCGAGTGTCGGTCATTCTATTGTCGGCCATTCGTAGGTCTACGCTGGGGAGGGCGTCACGTTCGGGAGTCGTCGCGTTCGCGAATCTTCACGTTTACTGGACCCGCGGGATAGCCGCCGGTTCCCTCGAAGGCTTCGCCATTAATGAAGCACTGTACGCCGGATCGGCGTTGTTTACCTTAGCTTTACCTTGCGTTACAAGGAATTGACGCCCGACTCCCGGCCTCCGGCCGCCAGGGTCGCAAAGCATTCAGGCCGGTTTGTAGGCGAGGTCCAGGTTGCGCGCGGCCTTCACATCGTCGAGGCGCCGCACCGGCGTCGTATAGGGCGCGCCCTTGAGCCGGCCGATATCGACACTCGCCTCCTCGATGATGGCCACCATCGCGTCCGCGAATCGGTCCATCATTTCCCTGGTTTCGGTCTCCGTTGGCTCGATCAACAGGCACTCCGGGACCAGTAATGGAAAATACGTCGTCGGCGCATGGTAGCCATGATCGAGCAGCGCTTTGGCGACGTCCATGGCGGTGATGTTCAGCGTTTTCGCCTGGCGCTTCATGGTAATGATGAATTCGTGACTCGCGCGGCGTCCGGGATACGCCAACTCGAAACCCGCTTTCTCGAGACGCGCCATCAGGTAGTTCGCATTCAACGTCGCGAACTCAGCGATGCGCCGCATGCCGTCGTGGCCGAGCATGCGCATGTAGACGTATGCGCGCAGCAGCACACCGGCATTCCCCATGAAGGCCGACAGCCGGCCGATCGACAGGGGCCGTTCCCCCTCCGTGACCCAGCGATAGCGCTCACCGTCCTTCGCAACCACCGGCACCGGCAGGAACGGCACCAGCCGCTCGCTCACGCCGACAGCGCCGGAGCCCGGGCCGCCGCCGCCGTGCGGCGTGGAGAAAGTCTTGTGCAGGTTCATGTGAATGACGTCGAAGCCCATGTCGCCCGGACGGACCTTGCCGAGAATGGCGTTGAGGTTGGCGCCGTCGTAGTACAGCAGGCCACCCGCGGCATGCACGACCTTCGACATCTCGAGGATCTTGCGGTCGAATACGCCCACCGTGGACGGGTTGGTCAGCATGATACCGGCGGTGTTCGGTCCCACGGCGGACTTCAGCGCAGCGAGGTCCACGTCGCCGTCCGGCCCGGTGGGAATTTCGATTACCTTGCAGCCGCACATGGTGGCGGTCGCCGGGTTGGTGCCGTGTGCCGCGTCGGGAACGATGATCTCGTCGCGATGCGTTTCGCCGCGGGACACGTGGTAAGCACGGATCATGGCGACTCCGGCGAACTCGCCCTGGGCGCCCGCCATGGGCGTCAGCGAAACCGCCTTCATGCCGGTGACCTCGCGCAGGATCTCCTGCAGCTCCCACATGCAGGACAAAAAGCCCTGGCCGGTGGAATCAGGCGCCAGCGGATGACGGTTGAGGAAGCCCGGCAGCATCGCGAGGGTGTTACAGGCGCGCGGGTTGTACTTCATGGTGCACGAACCGAGCGGGTAGAAGTTCGTGTCGATGGAGAAATTCAGCCGCGACAGCCGCGTGTAGTGGCGCACCGCGCCGAGCTCGGAGACTTCCGGCAGGCAAGGCGGCTGACGCCGGCGAAACGCCGCCGGCACATCGGCATGCGCGATGGCGCCGGGCGCCTGCGCCACCGCCCGGCGACCCGGCCGGGAATGCTCGAAGATCAGCGGCTCGGCCATGTCAGCCCAGCGCCTTGAGCGCGGCTTCGTAGTCGGGCTCCTGGCCGATCTCGGGTACCAGTTCGGAGTGCACCACGGTGTCGTTCTCGTCCAGCACCACGATCGCCCGGGCGGTGAGCCCGGACAGTGGCCCGTCGGCGATCAGCACTCCGTAGCTGCGTGCGAAATCGCCGGAACGCATGGTCGACAGCGTCACCACGTTGGACAGCCCTTCGTCGCCGCAGAAGCGCTTGTGGGCGAACGGCAGGTCGGCCGATACCATCAGCATGACGGTATCCTCGTGAGTGCGGGCGTAATCATTGAACTTCCGGGTCGAGGCGGCGCAGACCGGCGTGTCGATGCTCGGAAAAATGGACACCAACTTCTTCTTGCCCATCCAGCGGGACAAAGAAACATCATTCAGATCGCGGTCTGTCAGCGTGAAATCGGGCGCCTTGCTGCCGACGCGCGGAAACTCGCCGGCGGTATGGATTTCGTTGCCCTGCAGGGTAATGGTGGCCATGGGATAACTCCGGGTTGGAAGCGTGTGATGCGGGGCCGTCAGGCCACTCGCGCTTGGCGCAGAACTTCGTTCAGCGCCTGGAAGTAGGTCTCGATGTCACTGGCCGTGCGAGTCTCCGTGGCGCACACCAGCAGTGCATTGCCGAGCTCGGGATAGTCGTGCGACAGGTCATACCCGCCCAGGATGCCGCGCTCGGCGTGCGCTTCGAGCAGCGGCCCCACGGGCCGGTCGAGACGCAGCACCGACTCGTGGAAGAATGGCCCCGAGAAAACCCGGCGCACGCCCTCGATGGATTCCAGCTGGCCGACCAGCTCGGCCGCGTTTCGCACGCACGCCGAGGCGACCCGCGCGAGGCCCTCGGCGCCCAGCAGGCTCATGTAGATTGTCGCCGCGGTGACCAGCAGGCCCTGGTTGGTGCAGATGTTCGAGGTCGCCTTGGAACGGCGGATGTGCTGCTCGCGCGCCTGCAACGTGAGCGCGAAGCCGTCGCGGCCGTCCAGGTCCACGGTGCGGCCAACGATGCGCCCCGGCATCTGCCGCACCAGCGCGTTGCGGCAGGCGAGGAAACCGAAGTACGGGCCGCCAGAGCTGAGCGGCACGCCCAGCGGCTGGCCCTCGCCGCAAGCGATGTCTGCGCCGCCCTCGCCCCATTCGCCCGGCGGCGTCAGCAGCGCGAGGCTGATCGGGTTGACCACGGCAATTACCAGCGTGCCCTTGGCCCGTGCCCAGTCGGTCAGCGCGGCGACATCCTCGTAGCTGCCAAAGAAGTTGGGCTGCTGGATGACCAGCGCCGTGACATCCTCGTCGTCCCAGCGGCGCAGGGCTTCCGGCAGGATGGTGCCGCTCTCCGCGCAGTACGGCACGGTCTCGAACTGCAGGCCCTGCCCACTCGCGATGCTGGTGGCCACGCGGCGATAGGCCGGATTGACGGTCGCCGGCACCAGGATCCTCGCGGACTTCGAGACCCGGTTGCCGCGCACCGCCATCAGGGCGGCCTCGGCCATCGCCGAGGCGCCGTCGTACAGCGAGGCATTGGAGACGTCCATGCCGGTCAGCGCCGCCATCATGGACTGGTACTCGTAAATGAGCTGCAGCGTTCCCTGGCTCGCCTCCGCCTGGTATGGCGTGTAGGCGCTGTAGAACTCACCCCGGGTGGTGATCTCCCACACCGCTGCCGGAATATGGTGCTCGTAGGCACCGGCGCCGATGAAGTTCAGGTGGCCGGCGTCGAGCGCGGCACGCTCGCGCATCAGGCGCTGGATTTCCATCTCGCCGAGCGCCGGCGGCACGCCGGCCAGCGCCTCGACCTTCAGGCCCTGGGGAATTTCGTCGAACAGCTGCTCGATGCCTGTCACGCCGATGGCGTCGAGCATCTCGCGTATGTCGTCCGGCGTGTGCGGTATGAAGGGCATCTCGAATTCAGTCCTCGAGGGTCGCTTCGTACGCTTTCGCATCCAGCAGCGTAGAGGTTTCGGCATCGCCGGCGGGCCGGATCTTCATGATCCAGCCCTCGCCGTACGGATCGCTGTTGAGCAGCTCGGGCTGGGTGGCGAGCGCCTCGTTCCCCGCGATGACCTCGCCGCCGACCGGGCTGTACACGTCCGAAGCCGCCTTCACGGACTCCACCACAGCACAGGCCTCACCGGCAGTGACGCTGCGCCCGGCTTCCGGCGTCTCGACGAACACGAGGTCACCGAGCGCGGCCTGGGCGTGGTCGGAAATGCCGACCGTGACGCTGCCGTCATCTTCTTGCCGCAGCCATTCGTGCGTGCGGGCGTACTTCAGTTCGGCGGGAATCTTGCTCATCACGGGCCTCTCGAGTGCTGGGTCTGGTGAAATACTTCAGTCGAGTTGAATGCGGGGCTTGCCGTTGCGCACGAAGGGCGGTCGTACCACGCGGGCTTCGAGCAACCGGCCCCGCACCTCCACCTTGAGACGGTCGCCGGCATCCCGCGGCACGCGCGCGAAACCGATGGACCGCCCGAGCGTCGGCGAAAAGCTGCCGCTGGTGACCTCGCCGTCACCGGCCGGGGTAACCACGCGCTGGTGCGCCCGCAGCACGCCCCGGTCCTCCAGCAGCAGGCCGACGAGCTTGCGCGCCGGGCCGGCCCCGCGCTGCGCCTCGAGGGCCGCGCGGCCGATGAAATCGCGCTCGGCGGGCTCCCAGGCCACTGTCCAGCCGAGGCCGGACTCCAGCGGGCTGGTGCTTTCGTCCATGTCCTGGCCGTAAAGGTTCATGCCGGCCTCGAGGCGCAGCGTGTCGCGCGCCCGAGCCCGCAGGGACGCAGCCCGGCAGCCACCAGCCGGCGCCAGAACGTCTCCGCCTGCGCGCCGGGCAGAATAATTTCCCAGCCGTCCTCACCCGTATAACCGGTGCGCGCGACAAACAGGTCGCCGAACTGCGCGGCGGTGAACGGCGCCAGCTCGAGGGCGGCGCCACGGGCATCCTCCGGCAGCAGCTGCGCCGCCTTGTGTCGCGCATCCGGGCCCTGCACGGCAATCATCGCCAGCTCCGGCCGCTCGCGGACCACGACGCCCGACCCGGCGGCCTGGCGCTCGATCCAGGCCAGGTCCCTGGCGCGGGTCGCCGCGTTGACCACCATGCGGAAGCGATCCTCCGCCAGGAAATAGACGATCAAATCGTCGATGACGCCGCCGTCCTCGTTGAGCATGCAGCTGTACAACGCCTTGCCCGGGGCCTGCAGCCGGGCCACGTCGTTGGCCAGCAGGCGGCTCAGCCAGGCGCGCACCCCTTCGCCCTCGAGATCCACGACGGTCATGTGCGAGACGTCGAACAGCCCGGCGTCGGTGCGCACGGCGTGGTGCTCCTCGACCTGCGAGCCGTAGTGCAACGGCATGTCCCAGCCGCCAAAATCCACGATGCGCGCGTCGAGACGCTCGTGCTCGCCGTGAAGAGGTGTCTTGTCGCCCATAGCGCGCGTCTCCCAAAGGTCAAAACAGCACGACGGCAGGCGCCGCCTGCCGCCTCTCTGTCCGGGAACCTGAGAGATTCAGCCCCGCTGCGCTGCGCGCCTGCGAAGCCGGTCACCTTCGGTGGGCCCTGCGTGCGGCCGCTCTCCAGAGCCAACTCATCCCCGGCGTCCTTTTGCCTGAGCGTTTCCGGGCGGTACTTGCGCCTTCGGCGCCCCGGGCTGGTTCGGCCGGGGTCTCTCCGCCGGGGACTATGCGTTGGAGGGCGGATGATACCCGAGGCCCGGCCTCCCTTGCGAGTCCGGGTCGGGGCGGTGATCATTGCCCCCCCGCCGACCCATCCGCCGGAGTCCGCCATGACGCTGCTGCGCGTGTTCACGACCACCCTGCTCCTATGCCTGCCGATCGCGGCCGCCGGCGCATCCGCCGACGCCGAATTGGAGGCCTTCCTGGAAGCCGAGTGGCAGCGCACGCTCGAGGCCAACCCGACCTGGGCCTCGTCGCTCGGCGATCGCCGCTGGAACGACCGCTGGCCGGACCTCTCACTCGAGGCCATCGCCGCCGACCACCAGGCCGACCTGGCGGCGCTTGCGCGCCTCGAGGCCGTCGACTCCGGCGCACTGTCGACCACCCGGCGCCTGGACAAGGAAATGTATCGGCGGGTGCTGGACGAGAGCATTCAGCACCATCGCTATCGCCGCCACCTGGTGCCGTTCAACCAGCGGGGCGGCCCGCAGAACGCCTACGAGACCGTCGAGCGGCTGCACCTCACCACGGTTAAGGACTACGAGGACTGGCTGGCGCGGGTGCGGGCCTTCGGGCGCCTCGCGGACCAGAACCTGGCGTTGCTCGCCGAGGGAGTCGAGGCCGGCGTCGTGCACCCGCGGATCATTGCCGAGCGCATCGCGGCGCAGCTTGAGGCCCAGGCCGCCCTCGACACCGAGCAAAGCCCGTGGGCCAAGGCATTCCTGGAGATCCCGGCGGAGCTGCCGGCTGTCGAGCGCGAGCGGCTGTCCCGCGAGGGGCTGGCGGCGGTGCGCGACGTGGTGCTGCCGGCCATCAGGCGGCTGGACGACTTTTTTCGCGAGCGCTACCTGCCGGCAACGCGTGACAGCGTGGGCATCTGGGACCAGCCGGAGGGGCGCGAATATTACGCGGCGCGCGCGCGGCATTTCACCACCACGGAGCTGACGCCGCGCGAGATCCACGACATCGGGCTGGGCGAAGTCGCGCGCATCCGCGCCGAGATGGAGGCCATTCGCGAACAGGTCGGCTTCGAGGGCGACCTGCCTGCCTTTTTCGAGCACCTGCGCACCGACCCCAGCTTCTACTACGACACGCCCGAGGCCTTGTTCGAGGCTTACCTGGCGACCAGCAAGCGG
>CBDDRR010000104.1:0-6359 GCA_965233095.1 uncultured bacterium | reverse complement strand
CCGGAGTCCCGCTGAGGTGCAGCGCTCGCGCAGCGGCTGGAGCGCCTCGGCCACCTGGGCACGCAGGTCGAGGTCACGGCGGCGGTAGTCGAGCGCGCCAAGGTCGGACAACGAGAGCTGGTAGAGGTCGTCGATGAGCTTGCCGAGGGCGCGCGTCTCGGCCTGCAGCGAGGCCAGGGTTTCCGGGCCGAACTGCCGGATGCCGTCCTCGACCGCGGCGAGCTCGCCCTGTACGACCGCCAGCGGTGTGCGCAGCTCGTGCGCAACGTCGGCCATCATGCGCCGGCGCATCGCCTCGTTGCGCTCCAGCGTGCGCGCCAGCAGGTTGAAGTCGGCTGCCAGCCGGCCGAACTCGTCGCTTGATTCGGCGCGTGCCCGGGCGGTGAAGTCCCCCGCGGCCAGCCGGTGCGTGGCGTGCCCGATGGCGCGCGCCGGCGCCAGGAAGGCGCGCGACAACAGTGCTGCGGCAAGCGCCGCGAACAGCACGGCGGCCAACGTGGCCACCGCCAGGTTGCGGACCTGCGCCCGCTGGAAGCGCAGGTCAGCGGCATCGGTGGGCTGCATCGATCGCGTCCTCACGACCCAGCCGACCGTCTCGCCATCCACCTCGACGGCATGCCGCGAAACCTCGCCCCCCTCGGGCGGGTTGCCGACCACGAGCTTGCCGCTCGCATCGTAGAGCGCCACGCGCGGCCAGCCGCGCCCCGGCCCGCGCCGCGGCTCCGCACGGCTGTTCTCGGCCGGACGGGGTTGGGCCCGGAGCAGGGCGCGCCAGCGGCGCTCGGACCCGGCCAGCGCCGCCCAGCTGCCGTTGTCGGCGTACAAGGCGGCGACGGTTTCGGCCAGGGCCTCGCTGCGCCGCGCCTCGGCTGCCTCCACGTACCTGCGGAAGTCACGCTGGAAGCCGAGCTGGCCGGTGACAGCCATGACCAGCGCCACCAGCACACTGGTGGCGAGCACGCTGAGAAACAGCTTGGCGGTGATGCCGAGGCGCATGAAGTTTGTCCGACTGCAACGGCCGGCAACCAGCCTATGGCGGAATTGTGGAGGAAACGCGGAGTCTCGGCATCAGCGCTTGCGCGCAGCGGCTCAGCGTCGGCGCCGGCGGCCTGGCGAGGCAACGGGCATCTTGCGCGGCGGCCCGGCCTGGCCCGGCTCGTCCTCGATGCTCCATTGTTCGCGGTAGGCGCGGGCCGCCTCGCTGTTGACGCCCGCATGGCGGTTGGACAGCAGCAGGGAACCGGGGTCGCAGACCCGTGCGCGGATCACGCCGAGATCCCGAGCCGCATCGAAGAGGCTCGGGTACCAGCTTTCCCAGTCGGGGAGCAGCGCTTCGACTTGTTCGCGAAGACTCACCATGTGCCGACGGTAGCCCAAGGTCAGTGACCAGGGCAATCGCGCGTTGCGCCGGCACCGGACGGACATCGGGCGGAGGCCTCGGGGAGCCGGGTCAGCGGCCGTGCAGCAGGCGGTACACCAGGTTATCCAGGGCGGCTTCCCACTTCAGCGGCCGGCCGGGAAGATCGTCGCGCCGCAGTTCATGGGTGATGGCCTCGATCTCCCCGGGTTCGATTTCTCTCTGCAGGCCGAAAATCTGCGCCTTGAACGGGGTGTCGACGGCGTGAATGCCCTCGGCCCCGGCGGCGATGACGTGGCCATCCGGCGCCAGCAATGCGCCGGTGACCTGCAGCACCTGGATGGGTTGCAGCTCCGCCCTGAGGAAAGGGCGCTTCACCTCGTGGCCCTCGCCGAGGACGACCTTCTTCCCGAACAGGCCCTCGTCCGCTCCCGGGTAATCCACCAGCGCGAGGCGAATCCAGAGGTAGGCGCTCGCCGCCGGCCGGGCGGCGAGCGTGGCCTGCCAGGCGGCGGTGGGGTACTCGACGTGCATCACCATGGGCGGGAACTTGTCGTAGTCCTCGATGAGCTCTTGCGCCTCGGGCGGCGCGGCCTCTCCCCCGGCGCTGCCGACGTACACCCACGGCTCGCCGTCGTCCGCAGCCGGCACCAAGACAGGCGTGCAGCAGTCCATCGCCGCCAGGCGCGCGTCCATCGCCGCAGCGAGGGGCTCGAGCGCCGCGGCGGTCGCAGGGACGACGCCCGTCTCCAGGGTGAGGCGATCGAGCCGCACGGGGCCCAGCACCACGACATCCGCCGGCGCCCGCGGTGGCTCGAAGCGCAGCACGAAGGGCGGCTCGCCGAGACGGTCGGTCCGCGCCGTGGCGAGTGTGTCGAGCGTGGCGCAGCCCCCTGCGGCGAGGGCGGCCACGAGCAAGAGCAGCCGGGCCTTGATCGTGTTCACTGGCGGCGAGTGTAGCGCCGGGCCGGCAGGCCGGGAATATCCCCGCTGGTCACCTATGTGGGGTTTCCCGGACGGCGGCGCGGCGGCCCTGGGCGTATTCTTCGTGCATGATTCCGGCCCCCGATGACGCGCCCACCGAACGAGAGGTCGTGTTCCGCGCTCGCGGGCTGACCAAGATCTATCGTATGGGCGAAGTCGAGGTCGTGGCCCTGCGGGATCTCGACCTCGACCTGTATCGGGGCGAGTTCGTCGTTCTGCTCGGCCCGTCCGGCAGCGGCAAGTCCACCCTGTTGAACATCCTTGGCGGGCTCGACAGTGCCACCTCCGGCGAGGTGTGGTACAGCGGCACGGACCTGACTGCGGCGAACGAGCGCGAACTGACGGCATTTAGACGCGATCATGTTGGCTTCGTCTTCCAATTCTATAATCTCATCCCCAGCCTGACGGCCCGCGAGAACGTTGCGGCGGTGACCGAGATCGCCACCCGGCCGATGCGCCCCGAGGACGCGCTGGAGATCGTGGACATGGGCAAGCGGCTGAATCACTTCCCGGCCCAGCTGTCCGGCGGCGAGCAGCAACGCGTAGCGATCGCCCGGGCGATCGCCAAGAATCCCGCAGTGCTGCTGTGCGACGAGCCGACCGGCGCGCTCGACTCGGCCACCGGGGTGGTGGTGCTCGAGGCGCTCGAGCGGGCCAATCGCGAACTCGGCACCACCACCGTGATCATCACCCACAACATGGTGATCGCCGAGATGGCGGACCGCGTCATCCGCATGGCGGATGGCCGCATCGCCGGCAGCGAGCAAAACACGGCGCGCAAGGCGCCGCGGGAGCTGCACTGGTAGTGCGCATCCTCGATCGCAAGTTGCTGCGGGACCTCTGGCACATGCGCGGCATGGCGTTCGCGATCTCGCTGGTGATGATCGGCGGCATCTCCACTTTCGTGATGTCGCGCGTCACCTACGAGTCGTTGCTGGTTACCCAGACGAGGTACTACATCGACCAGCGCTTTGCCGACGTGTTCGCCAACCTGGTGCGGGCCCCGGAGTCGGTGGCCGAGCAGTTCACCGAGTTGCCGGGCGTCAACCAGGTGGAGACCCGCGTGGTGGCGCCGGTGAACATCGAGCTCGACGATTTCGACGACCCCGTGACCGGCAAGATCCTGTCGTTGCCGGAGTTCGGCACGCCGCGACTCAACGTGCCGCTGGTGCGACTCGGCCGCCTGCCAGGGTCGGGCGCGGACAGCGAGGTCGCGATCAGCGAAGATTTCGCGGCGGCGCACGGCTTCCAGCCGGGCGACCGGATCGTGGCTGTCATCAAGGGCCACCGCAAGCGCCTGGATATCGTCGGCATCGCGCTGTCGCCGGAGTTCATGTATGCGATTCCGCCGGGTGCGCTGTTCCCCGACTACCAGCGCTACGGCATCCTGTGGATGAATCGCAGGGCGCTGGCGACCGCCTTCGACATGGACGGGGCCTTCAACGACGTCAGCTTCTCGCTGCAGCGAGGCGCCTCGGAACGCGAGCTGGTGGAGCGCGTGGACCTGCTGCTGGCCCGCTACGGCGGGCTGGGCGCTTACGCACGCGAGGACCAGTTCAGTCATCGCTTCATCACCGAGGAGCTGCGCGGCCTCGAGACCATGGCCACGATCTTTCCGGTTATCTTTCTCGGTGTCGCCGCCTTCCTGCTCAACGTCGTCATCAGCCGCCTGGTGGCGACCGAGCGCGAGCAGATCGGCACACTGAAGGCTTTCGGCTACTCGACCTGGCAGGTCGGCCTGCACTACACCAAGCTGGTGCTCGCCATCACCGCCTGCGGACTGCTGGCCGGCATCGCGCTCGGCCTGTGGTTCGCCAAGGGACTCGGCGGTATCTACCAGGTGTTCTACAGCTTTCCCTACCTGCACTTCGAGCTGAATCCCCTGATCCTGCTGCAGGCGGTGACAGTGACTACCGTTGCGGTCCTCGCCGGCACGGTGTTCGCCGTGCGGCGCGCGGCGGCGCTGCCGCCGGCCGAGGCCATGCGACCCGAGCCGCCGCCGGTCTATCGCGCGACCCTTCTGGAGCGGGTGGGGCTGCAGCGGCGCCTGGCGGAGCCCTCCCGCATGATCGTCCGCCACATCGCGCGCAAGCCCTTCAAGGCGGCGCTGACCATGCTGGGCATTGCCGCGGCCAGCGGCATTCTGATGGTGACCAACTTCCAGCGTGACGCGATCGGCTGGATGCTCGGCGTGCAGTACGGCCTCAGCAGCCGCGAGGACCTGACGGTGATGTTCACCGATCCCACGCCGCGGCGGGCGCTTTACTCGCTGCGGGACGTCGAGGGGGTCGAGCACGTGGAGGGGTTCCGCTCTGTGCCTGCCCGCCTGGTGCACGGTCACCGCAGCCAGCGCCTGTCGGTGGACGGGCTGGAGCCTGGTACCGAGCTGCTGCGGGTTCTCGATGCCGACCTGCAGCCGGTCGATATCCCGGCCGAGGGCGTTGTGCTGACCGAGTACCTGGCGCGAGAGATATTGCACATCGAGCCGGGCCAGGTGCTTACGTTGGAGGTGCTGGAGGGCAGCCGGCCGGTCCTGCGCGTGCCGGTGGTCGGCACCACGCGCCAGTATCTGGGCGTCAATGCCTACATGAGCCGCGAGGCGCTGAACCGCCTGATGGGCGAGGGCCCGGCGATTTCCGGCGCGCGCCTGGCCGTGGACGACGCACGCCAGGTGGATATCTACCGCGACCTTAGGCGCATGCCGCGGGTCGCCGGCACGGTGATCCGGGACACTTCCATCGAGCAGTTCAACGAGATGATGGAGGAGACCATCCTGTACTTTTCGTTCATCACCGCGCTGCTGGGCGGCTTCATCGCCTTCGGCGTGGTGTACAACTCGGCGCGCATCGCGCTGTCGGAGCGCAGCAGGGAACTGGCCTCACTGCGGGTGCTCGGCTTCACCCGCGGCGAAGTAGGCTACATCCTGCTCGGCGAGATCGGGCTGCTGACGCTCGGCGCCATCCCGCTGGGATTCCTGTTCGGTTACGGCTTGTCCGGATACCTGACGGTGGCCTTTTCGTCGGACCTTTACCGCATCGCGCTGATCGTCGAACCCGCCACCTATGCGCTGTCCGCCTCCATCGTGCTGGTATCGTTCGGGGTGACCGGCATGCTGATCTGGCGCAAGCTCGCGCAACTCGACCTCGTCGAGGTGCTGAAGACCAGGGAGTAGATCGTGCCCGCAGGACGCTTCAAGGGGATATTCATCGTCACGGCGCTGGTCGCGCTGGCCATTGCCTGGGGATTCTGGCCGCGGCCGGTGCTCATCGAGACCGGCGAGGTGGCGCGCCGGCCATTGCAGATTACGGTTGAGGAAGAAGCGCGCACGCGGGTCGTCGACCGCTACGTGCTGCACGCGCCGGTAGCCGGCTACCTGCGTCGCGTCGAGCTCGACGTGGGCGATGCCGTTGCACTCGGCGACACGCTTGCAGTGCTCGACCCCTTGCGGCCGAGCGTGCTGGACCCACGAGCGCGGGCCGAGGCGGAGGCGCGGGTCGCCGCGGCTCGTGCCGGCCTGGCACGTGCCGAGGCCGCGTTGCGCCAGGTGGAGGCCGAGGCGGAACTGGCCGCCGAAGAATTTCGCCGGCGCGAGGACATGCTGGCCAGGGAGCTGATCTCCCGCTCGGAGTTCGACCAGGCCCGCAGCCGCATGAACGCCATGGTCGCGGCGCGCGCCGCGGCCGGGTCGGCGGTGGAGGTCGCGCGTTTCGATCTCGAGGCCGCGCTGGCCGCGCTGCGCTATTCGGCGGCGAAGGACGGCGACGAGCCGGTCGAGACCGTGCCGGTGCGTTCGCCGGTGGACGGGCGCGTGCTGAAACTGTTGCAGGAAAGCGCGGGCGTAGTGGCGGCCGGGCAGCCGCTGCTCGAGGTCGGCGATCCGCGGCGACTCGAGGTCGAGGTCGAGGTGCTGTCCCGGGATGCGGTCCGCATCGAGCCGGGCGGCCGCGTGCTGTTCGAGCGCTGGGGCGGTCCGGGGACGCTGGAAGGCGTGGTGCGCACCGTCGAGCCGACCGGCTTC
>CBDDRR010000103.1:0-2506 GCA_965233095.1 uncultured bacterium | reverse complement strand
GATCAATCCCGCCCAGGTCCACGGATTGCCGCTTCGTGCCAGCGCAATCATCAGCAGCAAGCCCAGCAGCAGGCCGAGCAGCACCGGCCGCAAGGCCAGCAGCGCGCCGCCTCGCAACCAGTGTTGCAGGGGGCTGGTCTCCGCGACGTACACCGCCAGGAACGCGCGCCGGCGGATGCGGGCGCGGTGCAACAGGGCCGTGCTGATCAGCGCGGCGAACACCACCCAGGCCGCCACCAGCCCCGCGGTCGGCAGGACCCGCGCAAACAGGTGATAGACCCAGCAAAGGGCCGCTACGCCGATCAGGCAGAGCAGATCGCGCAACAGGCGGCTGGCACCAGGCACGGCCAGCCTAGCGCGCCAGCCAGCGTCCGACCTGGGCGAACACCTGCGGACTCGACAACAGGTCGAGGTGGCCGAGGCCCGATCCTACCCAGCGATGGCCAGCCGGGAAATCCAGCGCAAAGCGCGCCTCCTCATGTTCACCGAGCGCACTCGCCAGCGGCACCAGGCCGTCGCCCAGCAGGCGCGCAGTCCGCGCGTCATGGCGCTCCGCACGCACCGCCGCGGCCGCGTAGCATGCCACGCCGGCCGGCAGCGGCAGCGGTGTGCGGGGGGCCTTCCGCATCGGCGCGTAGCGATCGCGGGCCTGCCAGTTTTCTTCCAGCAGGATGCCGAAACGCAGGTCCGTAATGCCGTGGCTGCGGGTCCGGCCGAGGCGCGTGAACGGCCGCGTGTACGGACTCAATCCGAGCAGCGAGTCGAAGCCATTGCCGACGCGCTCCAGGGGCGAGCCGTGGTGTGGCGTGCCTAGAAACACCAGCTTGCGCAGGCGCGCCGGCCACGCGTGGCCCGCGATGCCGGCATAGTGGTGCGCGCTGCGCGCCACCAGCCCGCCCATGCTGTGCCCGACGATCGCCAGCTCTTCCAGGGCCACCGGCCAGGCTGCCACCAGGGTCTCCAGCAGGTCGGCGAGCGCGCGGCCATTGGCGGCGATGTGCTGCCCGGTGTTGTAGTGCAGGTGCAGGTTGGTGTAGCCGAGGTCATGTCCAAGCGCGGCGACCTGGTCCTGCCCGCCGCGCGCCCACTGCAGGGGATGCATGCACAGCCCGTGGGCCTGGATCATCACCCTGCCCCGGGCCGCCGGAATCGCCCTGCGAATGGCATCCGGGTTCAGCTCGAGCCGCGCGCCTTCGCGGCGCAGGCTCATGCTGATGGCCAGCGGGTTGCCGGTGGCGGCCAGGTGATCGCCGAGCACGCCGTTGAGCACGGCCAGCGTGGTCTCGTGCGTCGCGGGCCG
This sequence comes from uncultured bacterium, assembly GCA_965233095.1. Taxonomy (GTDB): domain Bacteria; phylum Pseudomonadota; class Gammaproteobacteria; order Steroidobacterales; family XN24; genus XN24. The sequence continues at coordinate 1,206 of CBDDRR010000103.1, read as the reverse complement.
CTCCCGCGTCCCCGCCAGCGCGGCGACGGGTCCCAGCGCCCGGTCGAGCCCGCCGCCGACGAGGCGCATGCCACCGCCCACACAGCGGTACACAAAGCCCGTGATGCCGCGTGTGCGGGTAGTGCTCGATCCGGGTAACAACCCCGCGAGCCCGGCGATGGTGCCATGCATGGACTCCACCAACTCGGTCACGTGGAAACCGGCGTCGAACACCAGGCGGCTGGCGCCGCGAATGTCGGACACGAGGTTGTGCGGCGGCATGCTCACGCCGGGGCGGCGACCTGGCCCGGCGGGGGCGCTCCGACCGCCCGGATCATCTCGAGGAACTCGATCCGGGGGCTGCGCCCCGCGAGCTGGGCGATCGCGGCGCGGCCGTCCTCGCTGGCCCGGTAGGCCTCCCAGTCCTCGCCACGCGCCCACTGGAAGAACTCGACGACCCGCCCACCGTCCTCGCTCAGGTAGATCATCGAAGATAGGAAACCGGCATGGAACCGCATCCGCGCCTCGACCCACTCCGCAATTTCCCGCGCGAGACGCTCGCTCTCGCCCGGATTGCAGTCGAACACGCACAGCACGGTGAATGCGCCTTCATTGATCGGCAAGTTTCTCAATGCACCACCCCCAGGTTTCGATCAGCGCCCCTCTCGCGGAGGCTCAGGCGGTGGCAACAGGAACCCCGCCGGATTTTCTTTGAGCTTCAGGAAGTATGCACGCACCAGGCCGGGAATGCTCCCGATGCGCGTCTCCCTGGCGCGCAGGGCCACGTACATGGCCAGCCCGAAGCTCACCCACAGGTTCACCACACCGATCAGCAGCACGAAGCCGAAGAACAGCATGCCTTCGGCCAGCCCCGGCAGCTGTGCCGCCAGTGCGTAGCCGAAATCGGCGGACGAGAACGCGACGTGCCGGATGTCGAGCTTGATGCCCAGCAATCCGCCCAGCCAGGCCGTGCCGCCCAGCAGCAGGCCGAAGATGAAGTTGCCGGCAAGCGCCCCGTAGTGCGCGCCCAGGTAGTCCGCGAGGCGATGGCGTTGACCCTCGGGCAGCAGCTTGCAGAGCAGCGGATGGGATCTCAGGCGCGCGGGCAGGTCGAGGTATGCGCTGCGATTGTCGAAGAAGCCGGCCACGAGCCCGGCGACGAACAGCCAGACCGCCGCGACGGCGGCAAACAACAGCGCGTTCCCGGCCAGGGGGCGGAGCCCCTCG
>CBDDRR010000102.1:0-8424 GCA_965233095.1 uncultured bacterium | reverse complement strand
TGAAGCTGGTGGCGAACTCGTTCCACGGGTTCGGCATGCACTGCTTGATGCCGAGGGACACGCGACGGCGCTCCTCGTCGATCTCCAGCACCATTACCTCCATCTCGTCGCCGTTCTGCACGATCTTGGACGGGTTGACGTTCTTGTTGGTCCAGTCCATCTCGGACACGTGGACCAGGCCTTCGACGCCGTCTTCGATCTCCACGAAGGCGCCGTAATCGGCCAGGTTCGTGACCTTGCCGAACAGGCGGGTGCCGGTCGGGTAGCGACGCGCGATGTCCTGCCACGGATCCTCGCCGAGCTGCTTCAGGCCGAGCGATACGCGGTTGCGCTCGCGGTCGAACTTCAGCACTTTCACCTGGATCTCGTCACCGACGTTCACAACCTCGGAGGGATTCTTGACGCGGCGCCAGGCCATGTCGGTGATGTGCAGCAGGCCGTCGATTCCGCCCAGGTCCACGAAGGCGCCGTAGTCGGTCAGGTTCTTGACGATGCCCGGGAGCACTGCGCCCTCGGTGAGGTTCTTCAGCAGCTCCTCGCGCTCGACGCTGCTCTCGGCCTCGACCACCGCGCGACGGGAGACGACCACGTTGTTGCGCTTGCGATCGAGCTTGATGACCTTGAACTCGAGCATCTTGTTCTCGAGATAGCTCGGGTCGCGCACCGGCCGGACGTCGACCAGGGAGCCCGGCAGGAAGGCGCGCACCAGCTCGAGTTCGACGGTGAATCCGCCCTTGACCCGCCCGGTGATCATTCCTTCCACGATCTCGCCCTTCTCGAAGGCCTCCTCGAGGACGGTCCAGGTGCGCGAGCGCTTGGCCTTGTCGCGGGACAGGCGGGTCTCCCCGAAGCCGTCCTCGACGGCGTCCAGCGCGACTTCGACCTCGTCGCCCACGGCGACTTCCCACTCGCCTTTCTCGTTCTTGAACTGCTCGGCGGGAATGACGGACTCCGACTTGAGTCCGGCCGAGACGATGACGACGTCATCGTTGATCTCGACCACGCGGCCCATGAGGATGGCGCCGGGGCGAATCTGCTGACTGGCGAAACTTTGCTCGAAGAGCTCTGCGAAACTTTCTGACATGAGTTGTTGATCCAACGGCCCGCAGGCCGACCAGTGGTACTCCGACAATGCATCCTTGCCTCGTCGGGCTATCAATAAAAAAGGCCCCCGCTCCATCGGGACCGCATTCGAAACCTGCCTTCAGCTTTCCGGCATCAGGCCGCGCCGCCGCAACTCGTCCAGCACCGCCTCGACCACTTCGTCGATGCTCATTTCAGTGCTGTCCAGCACGCACGCGTCGGGCGCGGGCCGCAACGGCGCCACCGCTCGCTCCGCGTCCCGCCTGTCCCGGGCCGCCACCTCTGCGGAAAGGTCGCGAAGATTAACATCAAACCCCTTTTCCTTCAACTGCTTATACCGGCGCATGGCCCGCTCCTCCGCGGCCGCGGTGAGGAAGACCTTCAACTCGGCGTCCGGAAAGATCACGGTGCCCATATCGCGCCCGTCGGCGACCAGCCCCGGGGGACGCCGGAAGCCACGCTGCAGCCCGACCAGCGCGGTGCGCACCGCCGGCAGCGCCGCCACTCGCGAGGCGCGCTCGCCGCAGGCCTCGCTGCGAATTTCCTCGCTCACGTCACGGCCGCCCAGCAGCACCCGCGCGCCGGTAAAGCGCACCGGCAGGTCGCGCGCGAGCGCCGCCAGCCCTGGTTCGTCATCGAGGGCGGTGCCAGCGTCGGCCGCAGCCAGCGCCACCAGCCGGTACAGCGCGCCGCTGTCCAGCAGCTGCCAGCCCAGCCGCTCGGCGACGCGCCGGCACAATGTCCCCTTGCCGGCGCCGCCGGGCCCGTCCACTGCCAGCACTGGCGCGCCGCTCATGCCGCTGCTCCCGGGGCCAGCACTTCGATCCGCAGCCCCAGCGACACTGCCGCCGCCTCGAACCCCGGAAACGAGGTCGCCACGTTGGCCACATCGAGGATTTCCACCGCCTGCTCGGCGCGGGCCGCCGCCACGGCAAATGACATGGCGACGCGATGATCGCCGCCGCTGTCCACCGTGCCGCCGCGGAGCCGGCCACCCTCGACCAGCAGTCCATCGGGCCGTTCCGCCACGTGCACCCCCATCGCCGCCAGGCCGCGCGCCATCACCGCGATGCGGTCGGACTCCTTGACGCGCAGCTCCTCTGCACCGCGTACGCGCGTCGTACCCCGCGCCAGCGCTGCCGCCACGAACAACGCCGGGAACTCGTCGATGGCCAGGGGCACGAGCCCCGGCGGCACGTCGATGCCGTTGAGCTCACTGCGCCAGACGCGCAGGTCAGCCACCGGCTCACCGCATTCCTCCCGCAGGTGGGTGATCTCGATGCGGCCGCCCATCATGGTGAGAATATCCAGCAACCCGGTACGGGTGGGGTTCATGCCCACGCCACGCAGCTCCAGCGGCGCGTCGCCGGCCGCCAGCAGCCCGCCGACGATGAAGAATGCCGCCGAGGAAAAGTCACCCGGCACGGTCACGCGCCCGCCGCGCGGTTGCGCAGGGCCGGTGACGGCAGCTCCCCAGTCGCCGCTCTCCACCGGGCAGCCGAGCGCCGCCAACAGGCGCTCGGTGTGGTCCCGGCAGACGGCCGGCTGCCGGACCACGGTGCGTCCCTGCGCGGCGAGACCCGCCAGCAGCACGGCAGACTTCACCTGTGCGCTGGCGACCGGCATGGTGTAGTCAAGCGGCCGCAGCGGGCCGGCCGCCGCAATGCGAATCGGCGGGCATCCCTCGCTCGTCTCCAGCAACGCGCCCATCCGGCGCAGCGGCGCGGCGACCCGCTCCATCGGCCGGCGGCACAGTGAATCGTCGCCCGTGAGCACCGCATCGATCCGGCGCCCCGCCAGCAACCCGGTGGCCAGCCGGATCCCCGTGCCGGAGTTGCCGAAGTCCAGGGGCTTTTCCGGTGACCGGAGCGCCGCGGGGGGCGTCACGCGCACGCCGCCGTCGGGCAGGTCCTCGACCGCGGCGCCTAGCGCTCCGACTGCTCGCCAGGTGGCCAGGCAGTCCTCGCTGCGCAGGAACCCGTGGGCCTCCAGCGGCGCCGTGCCGATGGCGCCCAGCAGCATCACGCGATGCGAAACGGACTTGTCGCCGGGAACCTGCACATGGCCGGCAAGCGGCCCGCCCGGACTCACCCGCCATGCCGATGCGCTCATCGCCGCGTCACCTTCTCGAGCGCCGTGATCAGCCGGTCATTCTCGGCCGGCAAGCCGATGCTGATGCGCAGGTGATTCGGCAGGCCGTAGTTACCCACGGGCCGGACGATGACACCCTCGCGCAGCAGGGCATCGAACAGCGACTGCACCGGCGTCGCCATGTCCACCAGCAGGAAATTGCCGACCGAGGGGTTCACTGCAAGTCCCAGCGCCCGGCAGGCCTCGCCGACCCTTTCCATTTCCACTGCATTCAGCTCCACGCTGCGCGCAAGATGTGCCGTGTCCTCGAGCGCGGCCAGCGCCGCCACCTGTGCAAGGGAACTGGTGTTAAACGGCTGGCGAATTCGATTGAGGATGTCGGCGATGGCCGGACTGGAAATGCCGTAGCCGATGCGCAGTCCGGCCAGCCCGTAGGCCTTGGAGAACGTGCGGGTGACGACCAGGTTCGGGAAGCGCTCCACCCAGCGGGTTGCATCCGGATAGCCCGGTTCGCTCACGTATTCGAAATAAGCCTCGTCGACGACCGCGATGACGTCGCGCGGCAGCCCCGCGACGAAGCGCTCCAGCGCCTGCGCGTCGCACCAGGTACCGGTTGGGTTGTTCGGATTGGCGACGAACACCATGCGGGTTTGCGGCCCCACCAGCGCGGCCATGGCGTCCAGATCATGTCCAAAGGGCTGCGGGTCGTCGGCCGGCAGCGCGTCGGCAACGCGGTGGATGGCGCCCGTCGCCTGCACCGCGAGCGCGTACACGGCAAAGGCATGCCGCGAATACACCGCCTCGGCCTCTGGCCCGAGAAAGCTTTCCGCCAGCAGCACCAGCACCTCGTTCGAGCCGTTCCCGAGCGTCACGCACTCGGGACCCACGCCATGGCGGGCGGCCAACGCACGCTTGAGATCAAAACCGTTGGCATCCGGGTAACGCGCCAGTTCGACCGCCGCCGCCGCAATCGCGGTCAGTGCGCGGGGTGCAGGCCCGAGCGGATTCTCGTTGGACGCCAGCTTGACGATGTCGGTAACGCCATATTCGCGCTCCAGCTCGGCAATCGGCTTGCCCGGCTGGTACGGCTTAAGGCCGCGGATTCCCGGCGCAGCCAGCTCGAGGAAAGTATTTGTCATGGAACCTCCCGAACGGAGGTCGCAAGTTTACAGGATCGCCGTGGGATACGACCCAAGCACGCGGCACCAGGCGGCCGCAGTCTCCAGCTCCCGCAGCGCCGCGGCGACGTGCGCATCCTCGCAATGGCCCTCGACATCGACGAAGAAGACGTAATCCCACTTGCCGCGCCGCGAGGGACGCGACTCGATTCGTGTCATGCTGACATCGTGCTTCGACAGCGGAAAGAGCAGTTCCTGCAGGGCACCGGCGGCATGCTTCGACGAGAGCAGCAGGGAGGTCTTGTCGCGACCGCTGGGGCCGGGCGACTCCCGGCCTATGACCACGAAGCGGGTGGTGTTGTCGGGCCGGTCCTCGATGTTCGCCATCAACACGGACAGCCCGTAGACCTCAGCCGCCGTGTCGCCCGCGATCGCGGCCGCGCCGGGTTCGGTGGCGGCAAGCCGCGCGGCCTCGGCGTTCGACGCCACGGCCACCTGCTCGACGCCGGGCAAGCGCTGCTCCAGCCAGGCGCGGCATTGCGCGAGCGACTGCTGGTGCGAGTAGACCCGCCGGACCTCGTCGAGCCCGGCCATGCCTCCCAGCAGGTGCTGTCGAATGCGCAGCTCGACCTCACCGCTGATCCGCAGCGGCGTGACCACCAGCATGTCGAGCGTGGTGCTGACAGTACCCTCGGTCGAGTTTTCCACCGGCACGACGCCGAAATCGGCGATGCCGGCCTCGACATCATGGAAGACCTCCTCGATGGAAGGCGCTGCGAGCGTCTGCACCGAGTGGCCGAACTGCTTCAGCACGGCAGCTTGCGAAAAGGTCCCCTCGGGACCGAGAAAGGCCACCTTCATCGGCTCCTGCTGGGCCAGGCACGCCGACATGATCTCGCGGAACAGGCGCACGATTTCCTCGTCCTTGAGGGGCCCCGCGTTGCGCGCCACGGCATTGCGCAGAATCACGGCCTCGCGCTCCGGACGGTAATAGTCGCGCGGCGTGTTCGACAGGCCCGCCGGCTCGGGAAACTTGGTCTCACCTACGGCCCGCGCGAGCTGGGCGCGCTGGTTGATGAGGTCCTGCAATTGCTCGTCGATGGCGTCGATGCGGCGCCGGATTTCCTCGAGCCGGTCGTTGGCGGGCGCGTCGCTCATCGGGACATCATGCCGCGTCGGGTATCACCCGCAAGGCCAGCACGCCCTCGATAGCGGCCAGCTTCTGCAGCACTTCCTCCGGCAACTTGCCGTCAACATCGGCGAGCGTGTAAGCGACTTCCCCGCGCGACTTGTTGAGCAGGTCGGAAATATTCAGCCCCGCAGCGGCCAGCGCCGTGGAGATCTGGCCGACCATGTTGGGCACGTTGGCGTTGGCAATCGCCAGCCGGGTATTGCCCTCGATGCGCGGCAGGATGGCCTCGGGGAAGTTCACCGCGTGGCGGATATTGCCGTTCTCGAGAAAATCGCGCAGGTTCTCCGCGACCATGATCGCGCAATTCTCTTCGGCCTCGCGAGTCGAGGCACCGAGGTGCGGCAACGCGATCACCTTGGGGTGGCTCTTGTTGGCGGCGGACGGGAAATCCGTGACGTAGCGGGCCAGCCGGCCGGCGTCCAGCGAGGCGAGCACCGCAGCGTCGTCCACTATGGCGCCGCGGGAGAAGTTGAGCAGCACGCCGCCGGGCTTCATCAGCGCGAGCCGGTCGGCGTTGACCAGTGCCCGCGTGCCGTCCGCCAGCGGCACGTGCACCGTCACCACCTGGGAACGGCTGAACAGGTCGTCCAGGCTCATGGCCTGACGCACGCCCGAGTTCAGCTGCCAGGCCCGTTGCACCGTCATTTTCGGGTCGAAGCCGATCACCTGCATGCCGAGACCTAGGGCCGCGTTGGCCACCTCGACTCCGATTGCGCCGAGGCCGATGACGCCGAGGGTCCTGCCGGGCAGCTCGAAGCCGACGAAGCGCTTCTTGCCGCTCTCGACGGCGCGACTCAGCTCCTCCTCGCTGCCCTCCAGCGTGCGCACGTAGTCCCACGACTCGCACAGGTTGCGCGCCGCCAGCAGCATGCCGCCCAGCACCAGTTCCTTCACCGCGTTGGCATTCGCTCCGGGGGCATTGAACACCGGCACGCCCCGGCGGCTCATCTCTTCCACCGGAATATTGTTCACCCCGGCACCGGCGCGGCCGATCGCCTTCACGCTGGCCGGGATCTCGGCCTTGTGCATGTCCGCCGAGCGCACCATGACGGCGTCCGGATGACCGATTTCCGACGCGACTTCGTAGAGGTTGCGTGGCAGGCGCTCGAGTCCGGCCAGGGCGATGTTGTTGAGCGTGAGAATCTTGAAGGTCATCGTCGTCTCCAGCGGCGCGGAATCAATCCGCCGATAGTGGCAGATTTATGCGGCAATGCAACAGACGGGTTAACCGTGACTGCGCTCGAACTCCCGCATGAACGCCACCAGCGCATCCACGCCCTCCTGCGGCATGGCGTTGTACAGGCTGGCACGCATGCCGCCTACGGAGCGATGGCCCTTGAGCGTCAGCAGCCCGGCGGCCTTGGCCTGCTCGAGGAACTTCGCGTCCAGGCCGGGATCGGCCAGCGTGAATGGCACGTTCATCCACGAGCGGCAGTGCTTCGCCACCGGATTGGCATAGAAATCAGAGCCGTCGATGGCCGAGTACAGGGTATCGGCCTTGTTGCGGTTGCGCCGCTCCATCTCAGCGAGTCCGCCCTGCTCCAGCAGCCACGCGAACACCAGGCCGGCGACGTACCAGGCCCAGGTCGGCGGCGTATTGAGCATCGAGCCGTTCTCGACTTGCTGGCCGTAGTCCATCATCACCGGCGTGCCCTCGCGGGCGCGCCCCAGCAGGTCCTCGCGCACGATGACGATAGCCAGCCCGGCCGGGCCGATGTTCTTTTGCGCGCCGGCATAGATCAGCCCGAAGCGGCTGACGTCCAGCGGTCGCGACAGGAGGGTTGAGGACATGTCCGCCACCAGCGGCGCCGCGGAATCCGGCACGAAATGGAACTCCACGCCGCCGATGGTCTCGTTGGGCGTGTAGTGCAGGTAGCTGGCGTCCGGGCTGAGCTGCCAGCTGGCCGGGTCGGGAATCTCGGTGTGACGGTTGTCGGCGGAATCCGCCGCGACGTTCGCGTGCAGGAAGCGGCGCCCCTCGCCCAGCGCCTTCTTCGACCAGGAACCGGTGACCAAATAATCCGCCGTCGAATCCGGCCTGGCGAGGTTGAACGGCACGGCGCCGAACTGCGCCGACGCGCCACCCTGGAGGAACAGCACGCGGTAGCCCGCAGGGATGTCCAGCAGGCGACGCAGGTCCGCCTCCGCCCGCTCCGCGATCGACATGAATTCCTTGCCGCGATGGGAAAGCTCCATCACCGACATCCCGCAACCCTGCCAGCTGGTCAGTTCGTCGCGGGCGCGCTCCAGCACGGGCAGCGGAATGGCCGCCGGACCGGCGCTGAAGTTGAAAACACGATCCATGTTGTTGCTCCGTGATGTTGGCGGTTATTCGTTATCGTCATCGCCGTCGACATCGCCGGCGGCGTCCTCGTCGTCGAGATCTTCCGCCTGCTCGGCGGCCACCCTTCCCATGCCGACCAGCCGGCCGCCCTCGTCGAGGCGGATCAGGCGCACGCCCTGGGTGTTGCGGGTGAGCGTCGGGATGCCCTCGACGGTGGTGCGCACCAGCACGCCGGTGCTGGAGATCATCATGACCTGGTCATCGGGTTGCACCAGCAGTGCGCCGACCATCAGGCCGTTGCGCTCGTTGGTCTGGATACCAATGACGCCCTGCCCGCCGCGGCCGTGGACCGGAAAATCCTCGACCGGTGTCAGCTTGCCGTAGCCGTGCTCGGTCGCGAGCAACAGGTGGCCCTCGTCGGCGATGATCAGCGCAATGACCTGGTGCTCATCCGCCAGCTTGATGCCGCGCACGCCGCCGGCGGTGCGCCCCATCGGCCGCACGTCGGCTTCCTTGAAGCGGGTCGCCTTGCCGTTGGAGGCGCACAGCATGATCTGCTGGCGACCGTCCGTGATGCCCACGTCGATCAGGTAGTCGTCGTCGCGCAGGTCGATGGCGATGATGCCGTCGCGCCGCGGCCGCGAGAACGCCACCAG
>CBDDRR010000101.1:0-5501 GCA_965233095.1 uncultured bacterium | reverse complement strand
CCCGTGAGGTGCGCCAGCGGCACGCCGGCGAGGCGCCGCTCGACCAGCTCCAGGAGCCGGGTTTCCTCAGCCGGGTCCAGTACGCCGGGCGCGAAGCCGTTGAGCTGGCTGAGCGCGAGCGGCTTGCCGACGGCCAGCGCCCACAAGGCGCAAAGCGTCGCGGCAGGCGTCTCGTCGGGCTTGTCCGGCAGGAGCTTCAGTTCCCCCTGCAGTCGCTGCAGCAGCCCGGCAAAGGCGTCATTGGCTTCGTACTGCGTCATTTTCGGGGTTCCTCCTGGCGGGCGAAGCTCAGTATGTGCCTTCCTGCGCCAGCGACTTGCGGTCGATCTTGCCGTTCGGGCTCTTGGGCAGCGACTCGCGCAGGATGATATCGCGCGGCACCATGAAGTTCTCCAGCCGGCCCATCAGCTCGCGGCGCAGGCGGCGCTCCTCGAGCTCGACGCCGGAGTCCGGCACCACGAAGGCGCGAATGGCCTGGCCCAGCACCTCGTCGGGCACGCCGATGACGGCCGCCTCGTACACGCCGGGCACGGCGCACAGCGCCGCCTCGACCTCGGCCGGGCTGACTTTCTCGCCGCGTGTCTTGATGATGTCGTCGCTGCGGCTCAGGAAGTACAGGCAGCCGTCCTCGTCCATGCGGAACCAGTCGCCGGTGCACAGCACGCGCTCGCCGGGGATGTCGCCCGGCTTGAGCATCTTGTCGGTGCGCTCCGGGTTGTTCCAGTAGCCGCGCATCACGTGCGGCCCGCGCACATGCAGGATCCCGGGCTCACCCGGTGCCACCGGCTGGCCGTCGGGCGAGCGCAGGTAGACCTCGGTGCCGGGGATGGCGATGCCGACGGAGCCGGGCTTGGCGTCCACCAACTCGGGCGGCAGGTAGCTGACGCTCTTGCACTCGGTCAGGCCGTACATGGCGAAGATCAGCGCGTTGGGAAAAATCTCGCGCAGCGTCGGGAACAGCGTCGGGTGCAGCGCCGCGGCGGTGTTGGTGACCCGCCGCACGCCGGGGAACTCGAGCGGCTTGCGCCGGTGTGCGGCGATCATCATGGTGTAGATGGTCGGCACGCCGGGGAAGTGCGTCACGCCGTGCTGGACCATGCGCGCGAACACCTCGGCGGGGTAGGTGAAGGAGCGCTCCAGCACCAGCGTGGCGCCGGTCGCGACCGACATCAGCAGCTGGTACAGCCCGTAGTCGAAGGCCATCGGCAGCATGTTGATCAGCACGTCGTCTTCGTCGAGGCGCTGGTACTCGGCCAGGCTGCCCACCGCGAAGGCCATGGACTGGTGGGTCTGCATGACGCCTTTCGGGTTGCCGGTGCTGCCGGAGGTGTAGATCAGCGAGGCCAGGTCGGTCGGGATGGTGCCCGGCGGCCGCATCGCCGGCACCGGCCCGGCCAGCACTTCGTCCAGCCACTCGGTCGCGACCCCGGGGCCGGACAGCGCCTCGAGGCTGTCGCCGTGGCCCGAGACGAGGATATGCGTCAGGCTCGGCACGGCGCCGACGACGGCGCCGGCCACGTTTGCCAGGTGGATATCCGTGACCAGGTGGCGGATGGCGCAGTCGTTGGCGATGAAGCACAGCTTGTCGTGCTTGGTCTGGGGATTGATCACCAGGAACACGCCGCCGGCCTTCAGCACGCCGAAGATGGCGACGGCGCAGGGCAGGGTGTTGTCCATGAAGATCGCGACGCGGTCGCCGCGCTCGAGGCCGCGCGCCTGCAGGGCGGCGGCGAGCCGGTCGGATTGTGCGTCCAGCTCGCCGTAGCTCAGCGACTCGTTGCCGACGTGCAGGGCGATCTTGTCCGGGTGCCGGGCGGCGGCGCGCGCGAGGCCGTCGTGCAGCAGGTCGCGGTAGCGAGGCGCGGAAGGCGTCATGGGACGGGGCCTTAAGCGGCCGCCTGCTTGCTTGCGACGAACTTCACCAGGTTGTTGATGGAGTCGAGGTTGTCGGGCAGCAGTTCCTCGTCGGCGACGGCCAGGCCGAATTCTTCCTCGAGGTACATGACCAGCTCGAGGATGCCGGTGGAGTCGATGATGCCCTTGTCGAGGAACGAATCATCGTTCGCCAGGGCGCTGTCGTCCGTGGTGAACAGGTAGGTCTCGAGGATGTATTTCCTGAGTTTTTGTTCTGTCGACATGAATGCGGTTCCTATCCCTCGACGAAGGTCCGGTGCCAAATTTGCGTGGAGAGTACGGCAAGAAAGGCCATGTTGTCTTTGAAACCGATCACACGGCCGTGCTCGATTTTCTTCAGCAGGTGCTGCACCCGCTGGGCGTCGAAATAGCCGGTATCGGCCAGCGCAGCGGGGCTGAGGAGCTCCCGCACGTACTCCGGCGGGCCGTCCGCGCCGAAGAAGGCGGCGATGTCGGGGGCGCGGTAGGGCTGCTTGAAGCGCGCCACCGTCTCCTTCGGCAGGTGCCGCGCGAGCGCCTTCTTGAGCAGGTATTTCTCGTTCAGCGCACGCATCTTCAGGCGCGGGTGGAGGCGGTTGGCGAACTCGATGACGCGATGATCGAGGAAGGGGAAGCGGCCTTCCACGGAGTTGGCCATCAGCATCCGGTCGCCCTGGCTGTTCAGCAGGTACCCCGCCATCAGGGTCTTGGCCTCGAGGAACTGGGCACGGTTGAAGGGGTGCCAGGCGGGAAAGCCGGCCGGCAGCCGCGCGGCCAGCGTGGTCTCGGGATCGTCCGTGATGGTGGCGCGGAACGCCGGGCTGAAGAAGTCGCGGGTCTTGCCGGTAGTGGTCCAGCGCGGCAGGTGCGAGAAGCCCATGGCGTCGGGGTTCTCCAGCCCCTGGCCGAAGAAGCTCTTGAGATACGCAGCGCCGGTGCGCTGGTTGAGATCGAGGTAGGGATAGAGTCGCTTGAGCAGGGCGGGGCGCCACTTCGAGTCGGGCTGGCGGGCCCAGAACTGGCGGATCTTGGCTTCCTTGAACAGGTCGTAGCCGCCGAGTACCTCGTCGGCGCCCTCGCCGGTGAGCACCACCTTGTAGTCCTGTTGCCGCACCAGGCCGGAGAGGATGGCCATCGGCGCGGGTGCGGTGCGCAGCACGGGCGCCTCGGTGCGGCCGATGATGTGCGGAAAGATCGCCGCGATGTCGGCGTTGCGGCACATGATGGAGGTGTGCTCGGTGCCGAGGTGGCGGCTCATGCGGTCCTGGTGCTCGCCCTCGTCGACGCCCGGGTCCTCGAAACGGATCGAGAAGGTGCGCAGCCGCGGGTGCCCGAGGTGCTTGACCAGCCCGGCGATGCCGGAGGAATCCAGCCCGCCCGACAGGTAGGCGCCGACCGGCACGTCGGCGCGCAGCCGCAGGCGCGTGGCGTCGAGCAGCAGCGCGTGCAGCTCCTCGGTGAGATCGTCGACGCTGCCCGGCAGGTAATCGCCATCCTCGGGGAACTCCCATTCCCAGTATTGCTGCCGCCGCAGCGTGCCGTCCTCGACGATCAGCATCTCGCCGGGCGAGACTTCCTCGATACCCTTGAACACCGACGCCGGGCTGACCGGCGCCCAGAAGGTCATCAGCTGGTTCAGGGCCGCCGGGTCCAGCTCGGGCCGGCGCCGCATGGCCGGCAGCAGCGCCTTGACCTCGGAGGCGAACAGCAGCCGGTTGCCCTCGCGGGTGAAGTACAGCGGCAGGATCCCCGGCCGGTCGCGCACCAGCAGCAGCCGGCGGCGCGGCGCGTCCCACAGCGCGATGGCGAACTGGCCGTTCATGTGGCTGGGGAAGTCGTCGCCGTACTCCTCGTAGAGGTGCACGATGACTTCGGTGTCGGTGTGGGTGTAGAAGCGGTGGCCGCGGCGCTCCAGGTCGGCGCGCAGCTCGACGTAGTTGAAGATCTCGCCGTTGAACACCGTCCACACAGTGCGGTCCTCGTTGTGGATCGGCTGGTCGCCGCCCGCCAGGTCGATGATGCTCAGGCGGGCGTGGCCGAGGCCCAGGCCGGGCTCGGTGTGATAGCCGGTGCCGTCCGGGCCGCGCGGGCCGAGTGGCGCGACCATGGCCTCCAGCTCGCGGCGTGACACACTGCCGTCACCGTCGAGGTTCAGAATTCCAGCCAGGCCGCACATCAGTTCGGATCGCTCCCCTGTTCAGTGGTTTTTGCAGCCCGGAGACCTGCAGGCTGCTATATTAGACTTGTTCAAAGAGTTGTTTTTATGACTGACAACAATATGTTAAACGTGCTTTTCCCGCCAGCGGCCGGTGCCCGGCAGTCTACTCGTAACGTGGTGGAATTAATGCATAAGTTACTATGTTCCTGCGCCAAGCCACCGGCATCTGGCGGCGCCGCGTGACGGAAATCACAGCGTGGCGTCCCCGCGACCGATTAAGCTAGCAGGGTCAACAGACTCCTCCTCCCCCAGGATGACCACTGTCCCGAAGCCCGTGAACAGTAAAACCGACTCCTTAAGTACATCGCCCTCTCCGGAGCGTCGTCGCTGGCGCGTGTCTGCGTCCTCGGTGCAGGTGCTCGGCCAGCACGTCGACCTGTGGGCGCTCATTCTCGGCTTCGTGGACTTTCTGCTGCTGTGCGCCGCGGTGCATATCGCCGGCGTGGTCCAGTTTGCGGGTGATCTCGAAAGTCTGAAAGCCACGGTCGGGGCGCCGTGGAAGGAGTCGCTGGTATTTGCCGCCGTGGCGCTCAGCGCACTGCTGGCGATGGGACTCTACAACCGGCGCCTCGATGCCCGCACCGCCTCGGTCATCGCGCGAATGGTCGTCGGCCTGGTGATCGGCGCGCTGGCGATGGCGGTGCTGATGTATTTCATGGCGTCGCTGTCGCTCGGGCGGGGTACGCTGGCGTTGTCCATTTGCGTGGCGCTGCCCATGCTGGCCGCCTCCCGGTTGCTGTTCGTGCAGGTATTCGGCCGGGAAAGGTTTGCCCGCCGGGTGCTGGTGTATGGCGCAGGGGGCAAGGCCGCCGAGGTGCAGAACGTACGGGTGCGCCAGGACTTGCGCAATTTTCACGTCGTAGGCTACGTCCCGACCGAGGGCTCGACAGCCGTGGTGCCGCCTGAGATGCGCCTGAACCCGGGCAATTCGCTGCGGGATTTCGTGCTCGAGGCGGACGTGGACGAAGTCGTTGTCGCGATGGAGGACCGGCGCCGGGGACTGCCGGTCCAGCAGTTGCTCGACTGCCGCATGGCGGGCGTGCCGATCACCGACGTGCTCGATTTCATGGAGCGCGAAAGCGGCAAGGTCGAGCTGTCCATGCTCTATCCGAGCTGGCTGATTTATTCCGAGGGTATCAACAGCCGCGGCGTGGCCCGATTGCTGACGCGGCTGCTCGACCTGATGGCGGCGGGCCTGCTGCTGGTGCTGGTGGCGCCGCTGATGCTGTTGACGGCGTTCGCGATCTGGGTGTCATCGGGTTTCCGCGGCGACGTGCTGTATACGCAGACACGGGTCGGCCTCGAGGGCGAGCCGTTCACCCTGTACAAGTTCCGCAGCATGCGCGAGGACGCGGAAAAGGACGGCGTGAAGTGGGCCGTGCAGAATGAC
>CBDDRR010000100.1:0-8505 GCA_965233095.1 uncultured bacterium | reverse complement strand
CGACCTGGTCGAGACGGCGACCGCGCTGCGGGACGCGCAAGGTCTGGAGTTCGCAATGCTGGTGGAGCTGGCGGGCGTGGACTACCTCACCTACGGTATGGACGAGTGGAAGACGCAGCAGGCCACGGCCTCGGGCTTCAGCCGCGGGGTGATGCGTGGTTCGCCGCCGGTGTCGCCGGACACGCCGCAGCGCTTTGCAGTGGCATATCACCTGCTGTCGCTGAGCCTGAACCACCGCCTGCGCGTGCGCTGTTATCCGGAGCCCGGCGACCCGCCGCGCCTGCCGTCGATGATCGAGATCTGGCCCTCCGCCAACTGGTTCGAGCGCGAGGCCTTCGACCTGTTCGGTATCCTGTTCGAGGGTCATCCCGACCTGCGGCGCATCCTCACCGACTACGGCTTCATCGGCCATCCATTTCGCAAGGATTTCCCGCTCAGCGGCCAGGTCCAGGTGCGCTACGACGCCGAGCAGGGCCGCGTGGTGTACGAACCGGTGGACATCGAACCGCGCACCCTGGTGCCGCGGGTCATTCGTGACGATCACCGCTACGACCCGGCGATCAAGCAATGAGCGACGTGGCCGAGATCCGCAACTTCACCATGAACTTCGGGCCGCAGCACCCTGCGGCCCACGGGGTGCTGCGCCTGGTGCTGGAGATGGACGGCGAGATCATCCAGAAGGCTGACCCGCATATCGGGCTGCTGCACCGCGCTACCGAAAAGCTTGCCGAAAGCAAGCCTTACAACCAGTCGATCGGCTACATGGACCGGCTCGATTACGTGTCGATGATGTGCAACGAGCACGCCTATGTGCT
The DNA here is from genome assembly GCA_965233095.1 of uncultured bacterium. GTDB lineage: Bacteria > Pseudomonadota > Gammaproteobacteria > Steroidobacterales > XN24 > XN24. Next base: position 7,690 of record CBDDRR010000100.1, on the reverse strand, counting down.
GGCCATCGAAAAGCTGCTTGGCGTGACGCCGCCGCTGCGCGCGCAGTACATCCGGGTCATGTTTGACGAGATCACCCGCATCCTCAATCACCTCATGTGGCTAGGCGCGCATGGCCTGGACATCGGCGCGATGACGGTCTTCCTGTACTGCTTTCGCGAGCGCGAGGACCTGATGGACGTCTACGAGGCGGTTTCCGGCACGCGCATGCACGCCACTTACTATCGCCCGGGCGGCGTGCACCGCGATTTGCCGCTGGAGATGCCCAGGTACGAGAACAACCGCTTCCGCAGCAAGCAGGCGACCAGCAATCTGAACGAGGCGCGCTCCGGTTCGCTGCTCGATTTCATCGAGGACTTCACCGACCGTTTCCCGGCGTGCGTGGATGATTACGAGACGCTGCTGACGGACAACCGGATCTGGAAGCAGCGCACGGTGAACATCGGCGTGGTCATACCGGAGCGGGCCGTGGCGCTGGGCTTTACCGGCCCCATGCTGCGCGGTTCTGGCATCGCGTGGGACCTGCGCAAGAAGCAGCCCTACGAAGTCTACGGGGAGATGGATTTCGACATCCCCGTCGGCGTCAACGGCGACTGCTATGACCGCTACCTGGTGCGGGTCGAGGAGTTGCGGCAGTCGAACCGCATCATCCGCCAGTGCGTCAAGTGGCTGCGCGAGAATCCCGGCCCGGTGTCGATCGACGATCACAAGATCGTGCCGCCGCGGCGCGTGGAGATGAAGGGCGACATGGAATCGCTCATCCATCACTTCAAGCTCTACACGGAGGGCTACTGCGTGCCCGAGGGCGAGGTGTACGCCGCCGTCGAGGGTCCGAAGGGGGAGTTTGGCTGCTACCTGGTCTCGGACGGCGCCAACAAGCCGTACCGGGTCAAGCTGCGGGCGCCGGGCTTCGTGCACATGTCGGCGCTCGACGAGATGGTGCGTGGCCACATGCTGGCGGACGTCGTGGCCATGATCGGCACCATCGACGTGGTGTTCGGGGAGGTGGACCGGTGAGCGCAGCCAAGCCCGCTACGCTGTCGGCCCATGTCCGCGAGGAGATCGATGCCTGGGTGAAGCGTTTCCCGGAGGGCCGGCAGCGCTCGGCGGTGCTGGCGGCATTGCGCGCGGCCCAGCACGAGAACGACGGCTACCTGACCCCGGCACTGATGGACGGCGTCGCCGCCTATCTCGGACTACCTGCGATCCAGGTTTACGAGGTCGCCACTTTCTACTCCATGTTCGAAACGCAGCCCTGCGGCCGGCACCACGTGTCCATTTGCACCAACATCTCCTGCATGCTGCGCGGAGGAGAGGACCTGCTGCGCCACGCCGAGCAGAAGCTCGGCATCACGGTCGGCGAAAGCACGGCCGACGGACGAATCTTCCTCAAGAACGAGGAAGAGTGCCTGGCCGCCTGCTGCGGCGCCCCGATGATGATGGTGGATCACGTCTACCACGAGAACGTGACGCCGGAGCGGCTGGACGAGATCCTGGAGGGACTGGACTGATGGGACGGCCGCAGAACCAGGTGTGCTTCGAGCCGCTTGGCCGCGAGGACTCGTGGCGTCTCTCGGTGTACGAATCGCTCGGCGGCTACCAGGCCTGGCGGCGGATCCTCGCCGAGCGCCCGAGCCCGGAGTCCGTGGTGGAGGAGATCAAGGCTTCGGGCCTGCGCGGCCGCGGCGGCGCGGGTTTCCCGACCGGCCTGAAGTGGAGCTTCATGCCCAAGGATCCCGCCATCCAGAAGTACGTCGTCTGCAATAGCGACGAGAGCGAGCCGGGCACCTGCAGCGACCGCGACATCCTGCGTTTCAACCCGCACTCGGTGGTCGAGGGCATGGCGATCGCCGGCTACGCGATGCGCGCCACCGTAGGCTACAACTACATCCGCGGCGAGTTCCTGGCCGAGCCGGTGCCGCGTTTCGAAGCGGCGGTGGCCGAAGCCTACGAGGCCGGCCTGCTGGGGCGCGACATCCAGGGCTCGGGGATCGACTTCGATTTGCATGCCTACGTCGGCGCCGGCGCTTACATTTGCGGCGAGGAAACCGCGCTGCTCGAATCGCTCGAGGGCAAGCAGGGCAAGCCGCGCTTCAAGCCGCCGTTCCCGGCCAACAAGGGCCTGTACGGCCAGCCGACCACCATCAACAACACCCAGACATTCGCCTCCGTGCCGTCGATCATGCGCCACGGCGCGAACTGGTTCGCAGACCTCGGCGTCGAGGGTTCCGGCGGCACGGCGATCTTCTCGGTGTCGGGCCACGTGGAGCGGCCCGCTAACTTCGAGGTCGGGCTCGGCATCCCCTTCAGCGAGCTGCTGGCGCTGGCCGGCGGCGTCTGGAAGGGTCGCAAGCTCAAGGCCGTCATCCCGGGCGGGTCCTCCTCGCCGGTGGTGCCCGGCGAGGCGATGCTGACCGCGAACATGGACTACGAGTCCATCAAGAAGGTCGGCTCGATGCTCGGCTCGGGCGCCGTGGTGGTGATGGACGAGACCACTTGCATGGTGCGCATGCTCGAGCGAATCAGCCGCTTCTACCACATGGAGTCCTGCGGCCAATGCACGCCCTGCCGCGAGGGCACCGGCTGGATGAACCGCGTGCTGCGGCGCATCCTGGCCGGGCAGGGCAGGAGCGAGGATCTTGATCTGCTCGACAGCGTGTCGCGCCGCATCGAGGGCCACACGATCTGCGCCTTCGGCGACGCCGCGGCGTGGCCCGTGCAGAGTTTCATCAAGCATTTCCGGCCCGAGTTCGAGTACATGATCGAGCACCGCGGCCGCAGCGTGGTAGATGGGGCGAGCGGGACACGGGCCGCCTGATGAGCGAGGAATTCGTCAACATCGAGGTGGACGGCGTGCCGGTGCAGGCGCGCCGCGGCCAGATGATCATCGAGGTCACGGACGCCCACGAGGTGTACGTGCCGCGGTTCTGCTATCACCCGAAGCTCAGCATCGCCGCCAACTGCCGCATGTGCCTGGTGGAAGTCGAGCGTGCGCCGAAGCCCATGCCTGCCTGCGCCACGCCGGTGATGGAGGGCATGAAGGTTTTCACGCGCTCGCCGCGGGCGATCGCCGCGCAGAAAGCCACGATGGAATTCCTGCTGATCAACCACCCGCTGGATTGCCCGATCTGTGACCAGGGTGGCGAATGCGAACTGCAGGACCTGGCGATGGGCTTCGGCTCCGACGTGTCGCGCTTCACCGAGCGCAAGCGCATCGTCAAGGACAAGGATCTCGGCCCGCTGGTGTCCACCGACATGACGCGCTGCATCCATTGCACGCGCTGCGTGCGCTTCGGCCAGGAGATCGCCGGCATCCAGGAGCTCGGCACCCTGGGCCGCGGCGACCGCACCGAGATCGGCACCTGGATCGAGCGCAGCGTCGGCCACGAGCTGTCGGGCAACATCATTGACGTCTGCCCGGTGGGTGCGCTCAACAACAAGCCGTACCGCTATCGTGCGCGCGCCTGGGAGATGCTGCAGCAGGAAATCGTTTCGCCGCACGACTGCAGCGGCGCGCAGTTGTCTGCGCACACCCTGCGCGGCAAGGTGATGCGCAACGTGCCGCGCAGTTGCGAGCAGATCAACGAGACCTGGGCGGCCGACCGCGACCGTTACGGTTGCCATGGCCTGTACGCGGAGGATCGCCTGGAACGCCCGCTGCTGCGCACGGCCGACGGCGAGTGGCGTGAGGCGGACTGGGCGGAGGCGCTGGTATTCACCGCGGAAGCTCTCCAGTCGGTCGATCCCGCGCGGGCCGGCTTCCTGGCCGCGCCGGGAGCCACGCTCGAGGAGCATTACCTGCTGGCGCGGCTGGCTCGCGGGCTCGGCAGCAACAACCTTGACCACCGGCTGCGGCGCACGGATTTCAGCGACCAGCACGCCGATCCGGTGGCGCCGGGCATCGGTATGGCCGTGGCGGACATCGACGGGTTGGCGGCGCTGCTGCTGGTCGGCTCGGCGCTGCGCCGCGAGGCGCCGATCCTGGCGCACCGTGTGCGCAAGGCGGCGCTGGCGGGTGCGCAGGTCGGCTTCGTCAACCCCGAGGCCGGCGAATGGTTGTTCCCTGTCGCGGCCGAGATCGTCGCCCCTTTGGCGGCACAGGCCGAAGCGCTCGCCGGCGTGCTGGCGGCCGCCTGCGACGGCGATTTCGACGGCCTGCCGGAGGCACTGGCGCGGCAGCTGGAAGCTTTGCAGCCCAGCGATTCACAGCGCGCCATGGCCAAGGCCCTGGCGGGCGACGGGCGGCGCGCGGTCTGGCTCGGGCTGCTTGCGCAACGGCACCCGGGATTCGGTGACCTGCGCGTGCTGGCCGCCGCATTATGCCGGCGCACCGGCGCGACGCTCGGCTATCTCAGCGAGGGCGCGAACTCGGCGGGCGCCTGTCTCGCGGGCGTGCTGCCGCATCGCGCCGCGGGCGGGCGGCCGGTGGACGCGCCCGGCATGGATGCCGCGGCCATGCTCGCGGGCGGGCTCGACGCCATGCTGCTGCTCGGGTTGGAGCCGGAGCACGACAGCGCCGCCGGCGCTGCCGCGCTCGAAGCACTCGGCCGGACCGGTTTCGTCGCTTGCCTGACGCCTTACGTGACGCCCGCGATGAAGCAGTACGCCAGCGTGCTGCTGCCGGTCGGCACGGTCTACGAAACCTCCGGCAGCTTCGTCAACTGCGAGGGCCGCCGGCAGGGCTTCGCAGGTGCGGCGCGACCGGTCGGGGAGGCGCGCCCGGCCTGGAAGGTGTTGCGGGTGCTCGGCAACCAGCTCGGGCTGGCGGATTTCGAGTACCAGGCGTCGGAGGAGGTGCGGGACGCGCTTGTTGCGACGCTGGGCGGCGCCGACACCGGCCTGGCGGACATCCCGGTGCGCGAGGTGGCGCTGCACCACAAGGGTGCGATTGATGAGCCTGGCATGTACGCGACGGACATGCTGCTGCGTCGTTCCAGGTCGCTGCAGGAGACCGCCGAGGGCCGCGCAGGCGGGAGGCGCTGGGAATGAGCGAGTATTGGCTGAGCCTGCCGGCGGAGCTGCAGCGGACGCTCATCGTCACGTTGCAGGTGGTCGCGGTGGTTGTGCCGCTGATCCTGACGGTGGCCTACCTGACGCTGGCGGAGCGCAAGGTCATCGGGTGGATCCAAAACCGCGTCGGCCCGAACCGGGTGGGACCGAAGGGGCTGCTGCAGCCGTTTGCCGACGTGCTCAAGCTGCTCATCAAGGAAATCGTCATCCCGGCGAAATCCAGCCGCTTCCTGTTCGTGATTGCACCGCTGCTGTCGATCGTGCCGGCCTTCGCCACCTGGGCGGTGATCCCGATCAGCCCCGAATTCGTGCTGGCCGACATCAACGCCGGCGTGCTCTATGTGCTGGCCCTGACCTCCATGGGGGTCTACGGGATCATCCTCGCGGGCTGGGCCTCCAACTCCAAGTACGCGCTGCTCGGCGCGATGCGCTCGGCCGCCCAGATCGTGGCCTACGAGATCGCCATGGGCTTTGCGCTGGTCGGTGTACTGATGGCCGGCGGCAGCCTCAACCTTGGCGAGATCGTGCGCGCGCAGGAGGGCAGCCTGCTGCACTGGTTCTGGCTGCCGCTGCTGCCGCTGTTCGTCATCTACTTCATCTCCGGCGTGGCTGAGACCAACCGTGCGCCCTTTGACGTCGCCGAGGGCGAGTCCGAGATCGTGGCGGGCTTCCACGTCGAGTATTCCGGCATGGCTTTCGCGGTGTTCTTCCTCGCCGAGTACGCCAACATGGTGCTGATCGCCGCACTGGCGTCGATCTTCTTCCTCGGCGGCTGGCTGTCGCCCTTCCAGGGCCTGCCGGGCATCGGCGGCACCTTCCTCGGGGCGCCGGGCTTTTTCTGGTTCGCCCTCAAGACCTCGCTGTTCCTGTTCTGCTTCCTGTGGCTCAGGGCGACTTTTCCGCGTTACCGCTACGACCAGATCATGCGGCTGGGCTGGAAGGTGTTCATTCCCATCACCATCATCTGGCTGTTCGTCGAGGGCCTGTTGATCTGGTTCGGCGTCGGCCCGTGGTTCAGCTGATGAAATCGCTGCGCAATCTCGCCAAGACGCTGTTCCTCACCGAGCTCCTCGCGGGGCTCCGGCTGACCTTAAGCAACCTGTTCCGGCGCAAGGTGACGCTGAACTACCCGGAGGAGAAGGCGCCGCAGTCGCCGCGCTTCCGCGGCCTTCACGCGCTGCGCCGCTACCCCAACGGCGAGGAGCGCTGCATCGCCTGCAAGCTGTGCGAGGCGGTTTGCCCGGCGCTGGCGATCACCATCGAGAGCGACGTCGGCGAGAACGGCCTCAGGCGCACCACGCGCTACGACATCGACCTGTTCAAGTGCATCTACTGCGGCTTCTGCGAGGAGGCCTGTCCCGTGGACTCGATCGTGGAGACCCGGATTCACGAGTACCACATGGAGAAGCCGGGCGAAAACATCATGACCAAGGAAAAACTGCTGGCGGTCGGCGACAAGTACGAGGCGATGATCGCCGCGGACAAGGCCGCCGATGCGGGCTATCGCTAGGGAAATGCGGTGATCGAGGCAGGCATTTTTTACTTCTTCGGCGCGGTGCTGGTGGGTGCGGCGATCGGCGTCATCGCCTCCCGCAACCCCGTGCACTCGGCCATGTTCCTGGTGCTGAGCTTCGTCACCAGCGCTTTTCTGTGGATGCTCTTGGAGGCGGAGTTCCTCGCCATCGTGCTGGTGCTGGTGTACGTCGGGGCGGTGATGGTGCTGTTCCTGTTCGTGGTCATGATGCTGGACGTGGGCACGGACCGGCTGCTGGGCGGCTTCACGCGCTACGCGCCGCTCGGCCTCGTCGTGGTGGCACTCGTGATGGTCATGCTCGGCGTGCTCCTCTGGACGCAGGGAGGCGAACTGGGCGGGCTCGAGGCGCCGGCGCGTGCGGCGGCCGATTACAGCAACACCGAGGCACTCGGCGCCGTCCTGTACACCGATTATGTCTATGCTTTTGAGCTGGCCGCGGTGCTGCTGCTGGTGGCCATCGTCGCCGCGATCACGCTGACCATGCGCAAGCGGCCGGGCCTGAAGCGCCAGGACGTGCCGAAGCAGGTCGCGACGCGCCGCGAGGACCGGGTGAAGCTGGTGCGCGTGGCGGCGGAGAAGGACGAATGATCGGCCTGTCCGAATACCTGACGCTGGCCGCCGTGCTGTTCGTGTTGTCGATCGCCGGGATCTTCATCAACCGGCGCAACGTCATCCTGCTGCTGATGTGCGTCGAGCTCATGCTGCTGGCGGTCAATTTCAATTTCATCATCATGTCGCGCTTCCTCGGTGACATCGCCGGGCAGGTGTTCGTGTTCTTCATCCTCACGGTGGCGGCGGCCGAGGCCGCCATCGGCCTGGCGATCCTGGTCGTGCTGTTCCGCAGCCGCCGCAGCGTCCAGGTCGAGGACATGGACGCGATGAAGGGCTGAGGCATGCAGAACGTCTACCTCGCCATCGTCCTCGCGCCGCTGCTGGCCGCCATCATGGCCGGCCTGTTCGGCCGCAGGATCGGCCGCGCCGGCGCGCACACCGTGACTATCCTGGGCGTGACGGTGTCCTTCCTGCTGTCGGCCTGGGTGCTGTGGGGCCTCGTGACCGGCAGCATCGCGCCCTTCAACGGCACCATTTACGAGTGGGCCGTGGTCGATGGCGTGGGCATGGAAGTCGGCTTCCTGGTGGACCGGCTG
>CBDDRR010000099.1:0-2667 GCA_965233095.1 uncultured bacterium | reverse complement strand
GCAAGATGGTCATCAACGCGCTGAACTCCGGCGCGAAGGTGTTCATGGCGGACTTCGAGGACTCGATGACGCCGAGCTGGGACAACCTGGTGCTCGGCCAGGTCGCGCTGCGCGACGCCGTCAACCGCACCATCAGCTTCACCTCGCCCGAGGGCAAGCGGTACCAGCTCAACGAGACGGTCGCCACGCTGTTCGTGCGACCGCGCGGCTGGCACCTGTACGAGAAGCACGTCGAGGTGGGCGACCGGCAGGTGCCGGGCGGTTTGTTCGACTTCGGGCTGTACCTGTTCCACAACGCGAAGGGCACGGCCGCCATCGGCACCGGACCGTACTTTTACCTGCCCAAGCTGGAAAGCCACCTCGAGGCGCGGCTGTGGGCGGAAGTGTTCCGCTTCGCCGAGGACACGCTGGGCCTCGAGCGCGGCACCATCAAGTGCACGGTGCTGATCGAGACCATCCTGGCCGCCTTCGAGATCGACGAGATCCTCTTCGAGCTGAAGGACTACATCGTCGGCCTGAACTGCGGGCGGTGGGACTACATATTCAGCTTTATCAAGAAGTTCCAGAACTTTCCTGAGTTTACACTTCCAGATCGGCAGCAGGTCACGATGGCGACCCATTTCCTGCGGTCGTACTCGCAGCTGGTGATCAAGACCTGTCACCGCCGCGGCGCGCTGGCGATCGGCGGCATGGCCGCGCAGATCCCCATCAAGGGCGACCCGGAGGCGAACGAGGCGGCACTTGCAAAGGTGCGCGCCGACAAGGAACGCGAGGCTGGCGACGGCCACGACGGCACGTGGGTGGCGCACCCGGGCCTCGTGCCGATTGCGATGGAGATCTTCGACCAGCACATGCCGCAGCCCAACCAGCTCGAGCGGCTGCGCGAGGACGTCGAGGTGAGTGCGACCGACCTCCTGAAGGTGCCCGAGGGCGAGATCACCGAGGCGGGGCTGCGCAGCAACATCTCGGTCGGCATCCAGTACATGGCGGCCTGGCTGGGCGGTAACGGCTGCGTGCCGCTGCACAACCTCATGGAGGACGCCGCGACGGCCGAGATCGCGCGCGCCCAGGTGTGGCAATGGATCCGCCACCCGCAGGGCGTGCTCAGCGACGGCCGCAAGGTCACTTACGCCTTGTACGAACAGATCAGAGACGAAGAACTGGCCAAAATCAGGGAAGAGGTAGGCGAGGAGGCATTCTCCTCCGGCAACTACCGCGAGGCGGCCGGGTTGCTCGACCGGATCACCGGCGAGCAGCACTGCATGGACTTCCTGACGCTGGTGGCCTACGCGGCCATCGACTGAGGGATTCGGGGACACAACCACAGAGGAACGCGCGATGACACGCCTGTCGGCTGAAGCACTCAAGAAGGACTGGAACGAAAACCCCCGCTGGAAGGGCGTGACCCGTCCGTACACCCCCGAAGAAGTCGTACGACTTCGCGGCACGGTGGACATCGAGTACTCGCTCGCGCGCCAGGGCGCCGAGAAGCTCTGGAAATATTTGCACGACAAGCCATTCGTCAACGCGCTGGGCGCACTCACCGGCAACCAGGCGATGCAGCAGGTCAAGGCCGGGCTGAACGCCATCTACCTGTCGGGCTGGCAGGTGGCCGGCGACGCCAACCTGGCGGGCGAGATGTATCCCGACCAGTCGCTCTACCCGGCCAACTCGGTGCCGGCGGTGGTGCGCAAGATCAACCGCACGCTGCTGCGCGCCGACCAGATCCATCACGCCGAGGGCAACGACAAGATCGACTGGATGCAGCCGATCGTGGCGGATGCCGAGGCCGGCTTCGGCGGCGTGCTGAACGCCTTCGAGCTGATGAAGGACATGATCGATGCCGGCGCCGCGGGCGTGCACTTCGAGGACCAGCTGTCCTCGGCCAAGAAGTGCGGCCACATGGGCGGCAAGGTGCTGGTGCCGACGTCTGAGGCGGTCGCCAAGCTGGCGGCGGCGCGGCTCGCGGCCGACGTGTGCGGCGTGCCGACGCTGGTGGTGGCGCGCACCGATGCGGATGCGGCCAACCTGCTGACCTCGGATATCGATGAGCGTGATGCACCGTTCGTAACCGGCGAGCGTACCTCGGAAGGCTTCTTCCGCGTCAAGGCCGGCCTCGAGCAGGCTATTGCCCGCGGACTGGCCTATGCGCCGCTGGCCGATCTCGTGTGGTGCGAGACCTCGGTGCCCGATCTCGGCATGGCGAAGAAGTTCGCCGAGGCGATGCACAAGGAATTCCCGGGCCAGATGCTGGCTTACAACTGCTCGCCGTCGTTCAACTGGAAGCGCCATCTCGACGACGCCACCATCGCCAAGTTCCAGAAAGAGCTGGCGGCGATGGGCTACAAGTTCCAGTTCATCACCCTGGCCGGCTTCCACGCCCTGAACTACAGCATGTTCACGCTGGCCAAGGGCTACAAGGAAAGCCAGATGAAGGCCTACGTGGAGCTGCAGGAAGCGGAGTTCGCCAGCGAGAAGGACGGCTACACCGCCACCAAGCACCAGCGCGAGGTCGGCGCTGGCTATTTCGACGCCGTGACCCAGGTGGTCACCGCCGGCCAGTCCTCGATCACCGCCCTGTCAGGCTCGACCGAAGAAGAGCAGTTCGAGGCCGCGCACTAACAGCGACGTCGGAAAAACCGGGGTCAGAGACAGGTTTTCCGTTTC
>CBDDRR010000098.1:0-4120 GCA_965233095.1 uncultured bacterium | reverse complement strand
GCCGGCCGCCGGGCTGGCGGCGGCGGAGCGGGTGCTGGAGCGCGCCGCGGCCTGACGGTCGTTGCGGAACATACGGGCGAGGCGCACGCGTCGTTTCGCTAGAATTCGGCTGATTCCCGGCTCGAGGAAGCACCGCTCATGGCCAACATCCTGCTGCTGTATTCCAGCGTCTACGGGCACACCCGGCGGATCTGCGATCGCATGCAGGCGCGGCTCGTCGAGCTCGGCCACCAGGTCGAGCCGCTGTCGGTCGCCGGCGGCGCGGTGGACCCGTCCCGCTACGACGCGATCCTCATCGGCGCGAGCATCCGCAACGGCAAGCACAACCCGGCGGTGCTGGATTTCATCGCCCGTCACACGCCCCTGCTCGACGCGAAGCCCAGCGGTTTTTTCTCCGTGAACCTGGTGGCGCGCAAGCCGGCCAAGAACACGCCCGAGACCAATCCGTATACCAAGGCCTTCGTGGCCAAGAGCCCGTGGCAGCCGAAGCTGCTCGGCGTGTTCGGCGGCGACCTCGATTACCAGCGCTACACGCCCTTCGACCGCAACGTCATCCGCTTCATCATGTGGCTGACCAAGGGCCCGACCGACCCGCAGACCAAGGACGAGTACACGGACTGGGACGAAGTCGACCGTTTCGCGACGCGCTTCGCGGCGCTGGCCGACGGCCGCCCGGGCTGAGCACCGGCGTGGGCACATGGACGGCCCGCCTCGCCGAGCGGCAGCACCTGCTGGTCGCGCTGCTGTCGGTCTGGCTGATCCTCACCAGTCCCTGGGTCCACATGTTGCGGCGGATTCCTGCCAGTGCCGGGTTTTTCGATTGGGCGCATGTCGTGCTCGGCCTGGCGGCGGCCGTGCTGGCGGTCACCTTTTCCGTCAGCTGCACGCGCCAAGGGCGCTGGCGCCTGTACTTCCCGTGGCTCACCGCTTCGCTGGGGGCGGTCGCGGGCGAGTTGCGCGGGCTGCTGCGTGGCGAGGTCCCGACCGCTGAGGGCGGCGGGCTGTTTGCCATGATCGAGGGCCTGCTGCTGCTGGCGCTGCTGGCGACGGCGGTCACGGGATGCGCCTGGCTCCTGGTGCAGGGTTCTGGCGCCGCCATGGACTGGCGCAGCTACCACATCCTTGCCGCACGGGGCATGATTGCGCTGCTGCTGCTGCACATCATCGCGGCCTCGCTGCACCTCGTTGATTTCCTCAGGGAGTGACAGAAATGACCAACAAGAACAACGGCGGGGGCAGGCACGCCTGGCGCTTTTTCCGCTACGGCGGATTCGACCAGGTGGCGATCGAGACCGGCGCGGACCTGCTGCACCTGGCGGAGCTGGATCCCAAGCTCTGGACGGTGTTGAGCTGCCCTACCAGCGGGCTGGAATTCGATGCCCGCACACTCGCGCTGCTGGATACCGACGGGGATGGCCAGATCCGGGTGCCGGAAATCCTCGCTGCGGTCCATTGGGCCTGCCACATGGTCACGGACCCGCAGGCGTTGTTCGAGGATGGCGAGCTGCCGGTCGCGGCCATCGATGACAGCCACGAGGAGGGCGCTGTCGTGAAAGCGGCCGCGACCCAGGTGTTGGGCTACCTCGGCAAGTCTGAGGCCGGGAGTCTCGGCGTCGCCGACTTCGCCGACATGACGCGGCTGTTCGCGCCCGGTCATTTCAACGGCGACGGCGTGGTGCCGGCCGGCGTGGCGGGTGACGAAGCGCTCGCGCAGGTGATCGGCGATATCGTGGCAACGCAGGGCGGCGTGCCCGATCGCAGCGGCGAGCCGGGCATCACGGCCGATACCCTGGAGGCGTTTTTTGCGCAGGCGGACAGCGTGCTGGCATGGCGGCATCAAGCGGCGGACGCGGCCGACCTGGTCCTGCCGCTCGGCGAGTCCACTGCGGCCGCTGCCGGCGCCTTCGAGGCGGTGCAGGCCAAGGTGGACGACTACTTCGCGCGCTGCCGCCTCGCCGCGTTCGACGCCCGTGCCGGCGAGGCACTGAACCCGCCTGTCACGGTCTACGCGGCGCTCGGGGAACGCGTCATCGGCACCGGCGATGCCGATGTCGCGGCGCTGCCGCTGGCGGAGATCTCGGCCGGCAGCCCGCTGCCGCTCGGCAAGGGCGTCAACCCGGCCTGGGCCGGACCCATCGCCCAGCTTCACGACGAGGTGGTCGAGCCGCTGCTCGGCGCCCGGGAGTCGCTCACCGAGCAGGAGTGGGCCGAGTTGTCGGCGAAGTTCACGGCCTATCGCGCCTGGATGGCCGATCGGCCGGACACGCAGGTGCACGAGCTCGAGCTCGGACGCCTGGAGCAGGTCAAGGCCGACGACACCCGCGACCGCCTCGCGGCGCTCATCGAGCGGGATCTAAAGGCGGAAACCTCTGCCGGCAACATCGATGCGCTCGAGCGGCTGGTCCGTTACCAGCGCGACCTGGTCACGTTGCTGCGGAATTTCGTCACGCTCAGCGATTTTTACGGCGGCAAGAACAAGGCCATCTTCCAGGCGGGCACGCTGTACCTCGACCAGCGCAGCTGCGAGCTGGTGATGCGCGTCTCGGACATGCCGAAGCACGCCACGCTCGCGCCGTTCAGCGGCTGTTACCTGGTGTACTGCAGCTGCGTGCGTGCCGGCAGCGGCCCGATCGAAATCGTCGCGGCGCTGACCGGCGGCGAAGTGGACGAGCTGATGGTGCCGGGCCGCAACGGCATGCTCTATGACCGCGAGGGCCGCGACTGGAAGGCGACGGTGGTGAAGGTTGTCGAACAACCGGTCAGCATCCGCCAGGCCTTCTGGTCACCCTACCGGCGCATCGGCGCATTGATCGAAAGCCAGCTCCGCAAGTTCGCTGCCTCGCGCGACAAGGACATGGAGAACAAGGCGGCCGCCAACGTGGCGGGCGCGGCGGCCAAGGCCGAGGGCGGCCCGCCGGCGCCGCCGCCGCCCTTCGACATCGCCAAGTTCGCCGGTATTTTCGCGGCCATCGGCCTCGCGGTCGGCGCGATCGGCACTGCGCTGGCCGCCGCCATCGCCGGGCTGTTCACGCTGGCCTGGTGGCAGCTGCCGCTTGTGCTGGTGGCCCTGGTGCTGATCATCTCCGGGCCGTCGATGATGCTGGCCTACCTGACGCTGCGCCGGCGCAACCTCGGTCCGCTGCTGGACGCCAACGGCTGGGCGGTGAATGCCCGGGCGCGCATCAATGTGCCCTTCGGCGGTTCGCTGACCGAAGTGGCGACCCTGCCAAAGGGCTCGAGCCGCTCTACCCAGGATCCCTTCGCGGAAAAGAAGCGCCCGTGGAAGACCTGGCTGTTCCTGCTGTTATTGGCTGTGGTGCTGCTCTTGCTGTACCGGCAGGGGGTGTTCGCAGGGCTCACCGGCGGCTGAGGTCCGCCAGGTCCAGCACCCCGTAGGCGTCCTGCGTCAGGCTGCCGAGGTACAGCCGGCCGTGCGCCTCGGGAGCATCCCAGGCGACCGGGTCGATATCGTCTCCTGCGGTTCGATTCAGGCCAGCAGCTCCCGCATTGCCGCCTTGAAGGCCGCGGGCGCGCGATCGCGCAGCCGCTCGGGGCTGGCGAGCTGCGCCGCGACCAGGCGGGTCGCGAAGGGCTTTGCGGCCGCGACGATGTCGATGTCGGGATAGATCGCGCGCGCCACACCCTCGACGGTGACCAGCGCCTTGACAAGCAGGCCGTAGCCCGCGGGAATGGCGATGCGGAAGTCCGCCAGCATCGACAGGAAGCCAAGCGCGAAGCCGCGGACGTCGGTGCGATCCGGCCGCGCGAGATGGCGTTCCATGAGCGCCGCCACCGCCGCGCGCACCGCCGGCACCTTGTCTTCCGGCACTTCCAGCCCGAGCTCGCGGGAGTAGCGCAAGGCGCGTTCGGCGTCGCCGTACACCGTGGCCGCCAGCACCTGGGCAATGGCGATGCGCTGTGCGGGCGTGGTGCGCCCGGTGATGCCGAAATCCAGGTAGCAGATGCGGCCGTCGGGCGTGACGAACAGGTTCGCCGGATGCAGGTCGGCGTGGTAGCGGCCGTGCACCAGCACCTGGCGCATGAAGACTTCCGCGCCGTGCGCCGCGAGCCGCCGCGCATCGATCCCGGCGCGCTCTGCCTCGCCAAGGTCGTTGAGGCG
>CBDDRR010000097.1:0-2501 GCA_965233095.1 uncultured bacterium | reverse complement strand
GCTGGCAGGCGCCGGCTATACGCCGGCCATGTTCGAGGCGGAGCAGCGCCGGATGCTGGAGATCCAGCAGCTCCAGGATGCGGTGGTGCTGTCCTCCTTCGTCACCGAGGATGAGCTCGAGCGTCGCGTGGCCCTGCAACGTGAGCTGCGCGAGATCGAGTGGATCGCGGTGCCGCTGGACCGGTTCATCGAGCAGGCCGAGGTGAGCGATGCCGACGGCGAAGCGCGCTACCAGGAAACTTCGGAGCGCTGGATGACGCCGGAGAGCGTCGACATTGCGTACATCGACCTGCAAATCGACAGCATCGCTGCCGATGTCCAGGTCTCCGAGGACGATCTCAGGGCATTCTACGAATCGGAAATGGCCCGCGAGCCCGAGCGTTATGCCGGCCGCGAGCGCCGCAAGGCGGCGCACATCCTGGTGCGTCCGGGCGATGAACCCGGTGTGGCGGAGGCGCGCATTCGCGAATTGCGCGAGCGGATCATGGCGGGCGAGGAATTTTCCGCGGTGGCTACGGAAGCGTCCGACGACCCGGGCTCGGCGCGCGAGGGCGGCGATCTCGGCTGGGTCGAGCGGGGCATGATGGTTCCCGCGTTCGAGGAGGCCTTGTTCGCCATGGAGGCCGGCACCATCAGCGAGCCGGTGCGCAGCGAATTCGGCTGGCACCTTATCCGTCTCGAGGATATCGAACAGATCGGCGGTTCCAGCTTCGAGGCGGCGCGCGAAGAGCTGCTGCAGGCCTATGCCCGGCGCCGCGCCGAGGATCGCTACTACGACGACGCCGAGACGCTGGCGCGCATCGCTTTCGAGAACCCGGACAGCTTGCAGCCGGCGGCCACGGAGTTGGGCTACGAGGTCCAGTCCATCGAAGGCGTAACCCGTCGTGGCGGCCCGGGCATCAGCGCCAATCCGGCAGTCATCGATGCAGCCTGGAACGAGGCGGTGTTCGAACGGCGCGAGAACAGCGGGTTGCTGGAACTCGAGGACGGTCATGCCGCGGTAATTCGCGTGACCGCGCACAACCCGCCGGAGCTGCGCCCGCTGCAGGAAGTGGCTGCGCAGATCGGTGAAGAGATACGCCGCGAGCGGGCCGCCGAGCGCGCTGCCGAGCTGGGTGAGCAGGCCAGGGCACGGTTGGCGGAGGGAGAGTCGATCGCCGAAGTGGCCGAATCGCTGGAGGCGGATTTCGTCGCCGGCATCACCGTGGTGCGAGATGACGAAACCGTGCCGCCGGACGTGGCCCGGGCCGCGTTCAGCGCGAGTCGTCCCGCGACGGACGCGCCGACCGTGGTGGCCGCGCAGGGCCCGAATGCCTTTTTCGCGGTCAGGGTGCTGTCGGCCACGCCGGGCGGGCTGGAGCTGCTGGGCGCCGACGAGCGTCGCGAGCTGAACGACCAGGTCCGCGGCGCGCGCGCCTCGCAGGAGTTGCAGGCTTACCTCGAGCACCTGCGCCAGGGCGCCAAGGTCACGGTGTTCGAGAGCGCGCTGCAGTAGTGGAGGAAACCGGGGTCAGGAAAAACCGGGGTCAGACACACGTTTCCCCCGGATTCCGCTAACATCTCACGATGCGCAAGCTGCAGCTCCACTGGCAGATACTGATAGCGATCCTGGTCGGCATCGCCGCAGGCTGGCTCAGCGGCGACGAAGGCAGGCTGTTCGGAGTGACGCTCTACAGCGTGTACGACTTCGTCGGCACGCTGTTCATCAACGCGTTGAAGATGCTCATCGTGCCACTGATCGTCTCCTCGATCATCGTCGGCGTCGCGGGCATCGGCAGCGGCGGCAACCTTGGCCGCCTCGGCGGCAAGACGCTGCTGTTCTACGGCGTGACTACCCTGCTGGCGATCCTCATCGGCCTGGTGCTGGTCAACCTGGTGCAGCCCGGCATCGTCGATGGCGAGCCGGCGGGCGAGTTGCTGGCGCTGGAGGAAAGTACGCGCGCCGTGGCCGAGAGCGTCGGTGTGGCGGCGGGCGCCGGCGGCGGCGGCCAGCTCGTGCAGATGTTCCTCAGCATGGTGCCGCCGAACATCATCCAGGCAGCAGCCGACGGCCAGATGCTCGGGCTGATTTTCTTCAGCATCGTGTTCGGCTATTTCATGACGCGCGTTGGCCACGAGAAGGGCGACGCGATGTATCGCTTCTGGGATGCGTTGTTCGCCGTCATGATGAAGATCACCCACTGGGTGATGGCCTTTGCGCCGATCGGCGTGTTCGGGCTGGTGGCGCGCACCGTGGCGCGCACCGGCTTCGACGCCGCGCAGCCCCTCATCGTGTTCAGCTTGACGGTGCTGGCGGCCTTGTTGATGCATGCCCTGCTGACCATCCCGCTGCTGGTCAAGCTGGTTGCGCGCGCCAGTCCGGTGGCGCTGTACCGGGCCGCCGCGCCGGCGCTGCTGACAGCCTTCTCGACGGCATCCTCGGCCGCCACTCTGCCGATCACCATGGACTCGATGGAGCGCCGTGCCGGGGTCTCCAACCGCACCTCGAGCTTTGTGCTGCC
>CBDDRR010000096.1:0-3119 GCA_965233095.1 uncultured bacterium | reverse complement strand
GCTTTGCGTGGAATGACGCAGTAGAGGGGCCCCGGATGAAGATCAGCTGGAGCGAGTACGATCCCGGCACGGGCTGGGATGAACTGCTGAAAGCACCCGGAAAACCGCGCGCACACGCGCGCCAGCTCACCAAGTATCTCTCCTCGCTCAGTCCCAGCCAGCTGAGCCGGCGCCAGGAGGCCGCCGAGCGCGCCATCATCGAGATGGGCATCACGTTCACTGTCTACAGCGAAGGCCAGAACATCGACCGCGCCTGGCCCTTCGACATCATCCCGCGAGTGATGCCCGCGGACGAATGGCGCCGCATCGAAGCCGGACTCAAGCAGCGGCTCGCCGCGCTAAACCTGTTCATCGATGACATCTACAACGAGCAACGCATCCTCGACGACGGGCGTTTTCCGCGCGAGCTGATCGAGACTTCCGGCAACTTCCTGCGCGAATGCATGGGCGTGAGACCGATCCACCGCGCCTGGGCGCATATCTGCGGCAGCGACCTGGTGCGCGACGCCGACGGCACGGTCTACGTGCTGGAGGACAACCTGCGCGTGCCCTCGGGCGTCTCCTACATGCTCGAGAACCGCATCGTCACCAAGCAGGTGTTCCCGGAGCTGTTCGCCCACAGCCGCATCCTGCCGGTGGACGACTACCCGTCGCTGCTGTTCGACATGCTGGCCTCGCTGTCGCCGCGGCCGCTGGATTACCCGGAAGTCGTCGTGCTGACGCCGGGCATCTACAACTCCGCGTATTTCGAGCATGCCTACCTTGCGCAGGCCATGGGCGCCGAACTGGTCGAGGGCGGCGACCTGGTGGTGGCGGACGACGATTGCGTCTACATGCGCACCATCGCCGGGCTGGAGCGGGTCGACGTCATCTACCGGCGGGTCAACGACACCTTCATGGACCCCGAGGTGTTCCGCGCCGACTCGATGCTCGGCGTGCCCGGGCTGATGCGTGCCTGGCGGGCCGGCAACGTGGCGATCGCGAACGCCCCGGGCTCGGGCGTGGCCGACGACAAGCTGGTGTACGCCTACGTGCCCGACATCATCCGCTACTACCTCGACGAGGAACCGATACTGCCGAACGTGCCCACCTACGCGTGCGTCAGGCAGGACGAGCAGCGCTATGTGCTCGACAATCTTGCCCAGCTCGTCGTCAAACCGGTGAACGAGTCCGGTGGCTACGGGATGTTGATCGGACCCGCGGCGACCCGCGAGGAGATTGACAGGTTCGCGCGCCTGGTCAGCCGCCATCCACGCAATTACGTGGCGCAGCCGGTGCTCAACCTGTCCACCGCGCCGACGTGGGTGCGGGGCGGGCTGGAGCCGCGCCACCTCGACCTGCGCCCGTTCGTGCTGCAGGGTGACCGCAGCGCCGTGACCGCCGGCGGACTGACGCGCGTCGCGCTGGTGAAGGGCTCGCTGGTGGTGAATTCCAGCCAGGGCGGCGGCAGCAAGGATACCTGGGTGATCGAGTCCGGGGAGACCTGAGCATGCTGTCACGAGTCGCCGAGCGCATGTACTGGGCTGCCCGCTACCTGGAGCGGGCGGAGAACACGGCACGCCTGGTGCGCGTCTACGATGCGGCGCTACTCGACCTGCCGGAGCAGGCCGGCGTCGGCTGGCCGCTGCTGGTGGACATCTGCGGCGCGCGCGAGTCTTTCGCCGCCCGTTACCCGAAGGGCGGCGATCGCGAGACACTGAAGTTCCTGATATCGGACCCGGACAGCACGAGCTCCATCGTCGCCTCGCTGTCGGGGGCGCGCGAGAATTTCCGCACCACGCGCGACATGTGCCCGACCGAGGCCTGGCGCAGCGTCAACGAGCTTTACCTGTTCGGGAAGAAAAACCTGCCGAAGATGTCGTCACCGCGGCGGCGTCACGAGGTGCTGTCGGGCGTTGTGCAACACGTGCAGCAGCTCGCCGGGCTGCTGTCCGGAACCATGAGCCATGGCGATGCCTACAACTTCATCCGCCTGGGCCGCAACCTCGAGCGGGCCGACATGACGACGCGCATCATCGACATCGCCGCCGCCACGCTGCTGCGCTCCGGTGTGTCGGAGGCGCGCCTCGAGAACACCCTGTGGATGGCCGTGCTGAAGTCGCTGTCCGGCTACCAGATGTATCGACAATACGTGCGCCGCAGGATCCGCGACGACGACGTGATCCGTTTCCTGCTGGGCGATCCGCTGTTCCCACGCGCTGTTACCCATTGCCTGCTGGAGCTGGAGTCCGCGATGCACGGGCTGCCGAATCACGAGGCGCCACTGCGCGCCGTGCTGCGACTGCAGCGGCTGGTGGATACCCAGCAGCCGGAAACTGTCGAGGAGGCCGGCCTGCGGCGCCTGATGGATGAGCTGCAGCTCGAGCTGGCCGGCGTCCATGGGCAAATCTCGTCGGCCTGGTTCCTGCCGGAGCAGACCGAATGAAGCTGTTCAGGTGCCGTTGCGGCGGGCGCGTGTTCTTCGACGACTACTGGTGCACGGCCTGCGGCGCAGACCTTGGCTTTGCGCCTGGTCCAGCCGTGTTTCTTGCCAGGAATCCCGGCGGCCCCGAGCCCTTTTTCGCAGCCGACGGCAGCGCCTGGAAAGCCTGCCGCAACCGTGAACTGTACAGTGCCTGCAACTGGCTGCTGCCTGTCGAGGACCCGGCCGCCTTCTGCCGGGCCTGCCGTCTCAACAGTGTCGTTCCCAACCTTTCTCTCGAGCACAACGTCACGCTCTGGCGACGGATCGAGCATGCCAAGCGGCGGCTCATCTACGGCTTGCTGCAGTTCGGCCTGCCGCTGGACGCTGCGCCGGGACGCCCGCCGCTGCGTTTCGAGTTCCTCGAGGACCAGCGCAGCAACCCCGAAATGGCGGAGTCGCTGATCATGACCGGCCACCGTGCCGGCATCATAACGATCAACCTGCTGGAAGCGGACGACGTGGCGCGCCACGTGGTGCGTGAGCAGATGTCAGAGCGTTACCGCACCCTGCTGGGGCATTTCCGCCACGAAAGCGGCCACTACTACGAGGCGCTGCTGGTGCCCCACGGCGCAGCCAGGGACGAGTACCGCGCGCTGTTCGGCGACGAGCGGGAAGACTATTCGGCCGCCCTCGCCCGCCATCACGAGGCCGGGCC
>CBDDRR010000095.1:0-3235 GCA_965233095.1 uncultured bacterium | reverse complement strand
GCGCCATTGCGGCAGCGCTACAACGAGGCCCTGGCCGCGGTGGGCGAGGAACGCGTCGCGCTGCTGAAAGCCTGGCCGGCGCGTCGCGCCGGTGTGGAGGCCGAGCACTACAGCTACCGCGTGCGGGACCGTGAGCTGCGCGGCGAGAACTACACCGAATCGCTCAGCCGCCTGCCGCTGCCTAGGCTCGCACCGCCGCAGTACGAGGACTGGGGAGAGATTCTCAGGTTCCTGCTGCGGGAGAATCTGCCCGGCGCCTACCCCTACACCGGCGGCGTCTACCCTTACCGCCGCGAGGAAGAGGACCCGATCCGCATGTTCGCCGGCGAGGGCATGCCGGAGCGCACCAACCGACGCTTCCATTACCTGGCCGGCGGCCACGCGGCCACGCGCCTGTCCACGGCCTTCGATTCCGTCACGCTGTACGGCGAAGACCCGGACGAGCGGCCGGACGTCTACGGCCGCATCGGCAACTCCGGGGTCTCGATCGCCACCCTCGACGACATGAAGCGCTTGTACTCGGGCTTCGACCTATGCGACCCGGCGACCTCCGTGTCCATGACGATCAATGGCCCGGCGCCCATGATCCTGGCGATGTTCATGAACACCGCCGTCGACCAGCAGGTCGAGAAGCACTTGCGCGCCAGCGGCGGCTGGCCGGCGGCGGAGCGGCGCATCACGGACCTTCTGAAAGGTCGCGAGCGGCCCGCGTACCGCGGCGAACTGCCGGAAGGGCATGACGGTTCCGGCCTCGGCCTCTTGGGGGTCTCGGGCGACCAGGTGGTCGATGCGGAGACCTACGGGCGGATCCGCGGGGCGACGCTGGCCCGTGTCCGCGGCACGGTGCAGGCCGACATCCTCAAGGAGGACCAGGCCCAGAACACCTGCATTTTCTCCACTGAGTTTGCGCTGCGCATGATGGGCGACGTGCAACAGCACTTCATCGCCAACGGCGTGCGCAACTTTTACTCCGTGTCGATCAGTGGCTACCACATCGCCGAGGCCGGGGCGAACCCGGTCAGCCAGCTGGCCTTCACGCTCGCGAACGGCTTCACCATCGTCGAGTATTACCTGGCCCGGGGCATGAAAATCGACGATTTTGCGCCGAACCTGTCGTTTTTCTTCTCCAACGGCATGGATCCGGAGTACGCCGTGATCGGCCGGGTGGCGCGCCGCATCTGGGCGCGCGCCATGAAGCGGCTGTACGGCGCCTCGGCCCGCAGCCAGATGCTCAAGTACCACATCCAGACCTCCGGCCGCAGCCTGCATGCCCAGGAGATGCAGTTCAACGACATCCGCACCACGCTGCAGGCGTTGTACGCGCTGTTCGACAACTGCAACAGCCTGCACACCAACGCCTTCGACGAGGCGCTCACGACGCCGACCGAGGCCTCGGTGCGCCGGGCGGTGGCGATCCAGCTGATCATCAACCGGGAACTCGGCCTCAACCGCAACCAGAACCCCTGGCAGGGGTCCTACGTGATCGATTACCTCACCGACCAGGTCGAGGAGGCCGTCTACCAGGAGTTCGAGCGGCTCGCGGAGCGCGGCGGCGTGCTGGGGGCGATGGAGTCGATGTACCAGCGCGGCCGGATCCAGGAGGAGAGCCTTTATTATGAACATAAAAAGCACGACGGCAGCCTGCCGCTGGTCGGCGTCAACACCTTTCTCGGGGCCGCTGGCGCCAGCGAGGCCTCGGTGGAGGAGGGGCAGCTGATCCGCTCCAGCGAAACCGAAAAGCAGGCCCAGGTGGCGTCCACGCGGGCGTTCAACGAAGCCGGCGGCGCGGCCGGCGACCAGGCCCTCGAGGGGCTGGCGCGCGCCGCGGCCAGCGGCGGCAACGTTTTCGAGGCCCTGATGGAGACGGTCAAGCGCTGTTCGCTGGGCCGCATCAGCAGGGCCCTCTATGAGGTCGGCGGACAGTACCGCCGCAACATGTAGATGGGCGTTCGCAAGCTTTTCATCCGGGGGCGATTCTGCTAGCTTCTCGTGCTTCACGCGGCACCGCTCGCGACTGCACCCCGTACCTGTCTCTGTCCAATTGAAGAGGTTCTCATGCATCAAAACAGGAGATGGCGCCCGAGTGCGTACGCCGCCCTGGCGCTGATGGCGGTCCTGCCGCTCGGCCCGGCGGTCGCGCAAGAACGCACCCTGAACACCGCGCTATCGGAGCAGAAATCGAGCGTCCAGGACGCTGCGCGTTCCCAGGCGAGAGTCGCCCAGCTGGCCGACCAGACCACCGAGTTGCTCGGCGAGTATCGCGTCGTCATCCAGCGGCTGGACCGGGTCCGCATCTATAACGAGAACCTGCAGGCGCTGGTGGGCGACCAGGAGCGCGAAAAGGAAGACATCCAGCGCCAGCTGACCAGCTTCCAGGAAGTCCAGCAGGACATCATCCCGCTGATGTTCGAGATGATCGAGGATCTCTCGCAGCTGATCGAACTGGACATGCCGTTCCAGCTGCAGGAGCGGCGCAACCGTGTCGAAATGTTGCGCGAAATCATGGACCAGTCGGACGTGACGGTGTCGGAGAAGTACCGGCAGATCATGAACGCCTACCAGATCGAGGCGGACTTCGGTCGCACCACCGAGGCCTATGACGGCCAGCTGGGCGACCGCAAGGTGGACTTCCTCAGGGTCGGCCGGATCCTGCTGGCCTACCAGACTCCCGACCGCGCCGAGACTGGCTTCTGGAACAAGAACACCCGCGAGTGGGAAGTCGACAACGACTTCCGCAACGACGTCGTCGAGGGGCTGCGGATCGCGCGCCAGCAGGCTGCGCCGAACCTCCTGCGGCTCCCGGTGTCCGCCCCCGAGACGGAGCAGGTTCAATGAGAAAGCTTCTTATGGTCGCGGCCGCGCTGACGGTCGCATTCGGGGCCGCGCCGGCGCAGGCGGTCGACTCGCTCGACCAGCTTCTCCAGCAGGTCCGCAAGTCTCGCAGTGAGCTCAGCGCCGAGAACAAGGCGCGTGAGCAGCGCTTCCAGCAGAATCGCAACGAGCAGCAGGCGTTGCTGCGCCAGGCGCAGGAAGAGCTGGCTGCCGAGGAGCGTCGCAGCGACGAGCTCACCGGCCAGTTCAACGCCAACGAGCTGGAGCTTGCCGAGCTCAACGAAACGCTGCGCCTGCAGCTCGGTAACTTCGGTGAGTTGTTCGGCGTCGTGCGCCAGGTCTCTGGCGACACGGTCGGGCTGATCCGCACGTCGCTGGTCACCGCCCAGGACCCGGGCCGCGA
>CBDDRR010000094.1:0-14487 GCA_965233095.1 uncultured bacterium | reverse complement strand
CGCCGGCCGCCGGCGATCGTGTCGTCGACCTGTTCTGCGGGCTCGGCAACTTCAGCCTCGCGCTGGCGCGGCAAGGCGCGCGTGTGTGCGGCGTGGAGGGCGACGCCGGGCTGGTCGAACGGGCGCGGGAGAATGCCTTGCGCAATGGGCTGGCGGCGGAGTTTCACGTCGCCAACCTGTTCGAGGATTGCCGCTCGCTGGCCTGGGCACTTGAGCCCTGCGAAGCGCTGCTGCTGGACCCGCCGCGCGCCGGCGCGGAGGCTTCGATCCAGCTGGTGCCGGTGCTGCGCCCGGCGCGCATCGTGTATGTTTCCTGTCACCCGGGGACGCTCGCGCGCGATGCAGGTATCCTCGTCAACGAGTTCGGCTACCGCCTCAGCGGCGCGGGGGTCATGGACATGTTTCCGCACACCGCCCACGTGGAGTCCATCGCCCTGTTCGAGCGGGGCGGCCGGGCTTGAGGCGCTGACATGAAGCCGGTCGCCCGCATCGAGATCGACCTCGGCGCGCAGCGCCTTGCGTTGCATCGTCCCGGGCTGCCGCCGCGCCACTGGCCGGTGTCGACGGCGCGCAACGGCGCGGGGGAGCTGCGCGACAGCGAGCGCACGCCGCGCGGCCGGCACGTGGTGCGCGCGCGCATCGGCGCCGGGCTGCCGATGGGTACGGTGTTCGTCGGCAGGCGGCCCACCGGGGAAATCTGGTCGCCCGAGCTGGCCCGCAACCAGCCGGGCCGGGACTGGATCCTGACGCGCATCCTGTGGCTGAGCGGGCTCGAGCCCGGTCGCAACCGGCTGGGCGCCGTCGACACGATGCGCCGCTACATCTACATCCACGGCACGCCGGACGACCAGCCGGTCGGGGTGCCGGCGTCGCATGGCTGCATTCGGATGCGCAACGACGACGTCGTAGAGCTGTTCGAGCTGGCGCCGGTCGGCACCGAGGTGCTGATCAGGGAGGGCGCGGCATGACGCTCGGTCCGGTGATGCTCGACATCGAGGGCACGGCCCTCGCGCCGGAGGATCGCGAGCTGCTCGCGCATCCCAACGTCGGCGGCGTGATCCTGTTCAGTCGCAACTATGAGTCTCCGCAGCAGCTGCAGCAGCTCACCCGCGAGATCCACGCGCTACGGCACCCCGAGCTGGTGATCGCGGTGGACCAGGAGGGCGGACGCGTGCAGCGCTTTCGCGACGGCTTCACGCCGCTGCCGCCGATGCACCTGCTCGGCCGCCAGTTCGAGCTGGAGCGCGAGCGTGCCTTGCAGCTGGCCGAGACCTGCGGCTGGCTGATGGCGGCGGAGTTGCGCGCGGCCGGCGTGGACCTCAGTTTTGCGCCGGTGCTCGACCTGGACCATGGGCTCAGCGAGGTCATCGGCAACCGTGCATTCCATCGCGACCCGGACGTCGTGGCGCGGCTGGCCGGGCGCTTTGCCGCCGGCATGCGGCACGCCGGCATGGGCGCGGTCGGCAAGCACTTCCCGGGACACGGTGGCGTGACGGCGGATTCGCACCATGCCTTGCCGGAGGACCGGCGCCCCTACGCCGATCTGCTCGACGACATGCGGCCCTACGAGCTGCTGATCGCCGAGGGACTGGCCGGCGTGATGGCGGCGCACGTGGTTTACTCGCGGCTCGACCGCCTGCCGGCCGGTTTTTCCCGCTGGTGGCTGGGCACCGAGCTGCGCATCCGGCTGCGCTTCCAGGGCGCCCTGTTCTCGGATGACCTTTCCATGGCGGGCGCCGCCTTTGCCGGCTCGCCCGAAGACCGGGCAAGACTGGCGCTGGAAGCCGGCTGCGACGTGGTGCTGGTGTGCAACGACCGGCCGGCCGCCGTTGCCGTGGTGGAGGCGCTTGGCGACTGGTATGAGCCCGCCGCCCACTTGCGGCTCGCCAGGCTGCGTGGCCGTGGTCACTATGATGCGCCGCTGCATGCCTCGCCGGAGTGGCAGCGGGCCGAGGCGCTGGTGCGCGAGTTCGAGGACGGCCGGCCGCGGCTGGTGCTGGAGGGAGACTGATGCAGGAGGACTTCGATGCCATCATGGCGCGCGCTGACCGGCTGGCGGGCCGCGGCGAAGTCGAGGCGGCGCTGGACCGGATGGCTGGCGAAATCACCCGGGACCTGGGCGGTCGCGACCCGCTGGTACTGTCGGTAATGATCGGCGGACTGATGCCCACGGCGTGGTTGCTGCAGCGCTTCGCGTTTCCGCTGCAGCTGGACTACGTGCACGCCAGCCGCTACCGCGGCGGCACCCGCGGCGGCCAGTCAATCGACTGGATCGCGCGGCCGCGCACACCGCTGGCGGGACGCGCGGTGCTGGTGGTGGACGATATTCTCGACGAGGGCTTCACGCTGGCTGCCATCCTGGAGGATTGCCGCCGGCAGGGCGCCGCGCAGGTGCGCAGCGCCGTGCTGGTCGAGAAGCTGCACGCCCGGCGCGTGCCCGGCCTGCGAGCCGACTACACCGGCCTGCGCATCGAGGATCGCTACCTGTTTGGCTGCGGCATGGATTATCACGAGCACCACAGGCAACATGCGGCCGTTTACGCCCTGGCGGAGGAGGACGATCGCGCGTGAGCCTGCTGGGAATCATCGGTGGCAGCGGCCTGACTCGTCTCGAGGACCTGCAGCTCGAGCGTCGCAGCACCGTGAGCACGCCCTGGGGCAAGCCGTCGGGCCTGCTGCTGCACGGTCGTGTGGCGGGCTGTCCGGCGGTCTTCCTGGCGCGCCACGGCAGCGACCACTCGCTCGCGCCGCACGAGGTCAACTATCGCGCCAACCTCTGGGCGCTGCACGAGGCCGGCGTGCGCCGGGTGATCGCCGTCAACGCCGTCGGCGGCATCGGCGAGCAGTTTGCGCCGGGCGTGCTGGCCATCCCGCACCAGCTGATCGATTACAGCTGGGGACGAGCGCAGACGTTTTGCGGAGAGCACGACCAGCCGCTGCGGCACATCGATTTCACCGCGCCCTATACGCCCGCCATGCGCGCACTGTTGCTCGCAGCGGCCGCGCGTGCCGGGCTCCAGGCCATCGACGGCGGGGTGTACGCGGTGACGCAGGGGCCGCGCCTGGAGACGGCGGCTGAGATCGACCGCCTGGCGCGCGACGGCTGCGACCTGGTCGGCATGACCGGCATGCCGGAGGCGGGCCTCGCCCGCGAGCTCGGCATGGAATATGCGTGTTGCGCGGTCGTCGTGAATCGCGCCGCCGGGCGCGGCACCGACATCCATGGCGAGTTCGAGCGCTGGCTGGAGCAGGGCATGGCCGCGGCGCGGCGCGTGATCCACTCGGCCTGTGCCGGGGAGGCACCGTCGTGAGCGGCGATCGCGCCGAACCCAACCTGCCGCAAGGGATATTCCTGCGGGCGCTGGAAACGGCCGGCGAGGGCATCGTGGTGGTCGACGGCGAGCGGCCCGAACACCCGGTGGCCTGGGTCAACGCGGCGTTCGAGAGCCTGTCCGGCTTCACGCGCGCGGACCTCGAGGGAAGCAACCTGCGGGTGCTGCAGGGAGGGGATCGGGATCAGCCGGCGCTGGCGGAGCTGCGCGCGGCGCTGGGCGCGGAGCTGAGCTGCAGCGTGGTGCTACGCAATTACCGGCCCGATGGCTCGATGTACTGGAACCAGCTGCGCGTCGAGCCTTGTCGTGACGAGGCGGGTCGCCTGTGGTGGCTGGGGTTCTCGCGCGACGTGTCCACGCAGCATGAAATGGAAATCATGCTCGGGCGCCGCGAGGAAGATGTCGAGGCGGTGAACAAGCGGCTGCCGGAAACCGAGGCCGTGGACCGGTTGACGGGCCTGCAGAACGAGCGCAGCTTCGAGCTCGCACTTGAGCTGACATGGTTCTCCTGCGCGCGCGACCGGCGCCCGCTGGCACTGTTCCTGTTCGCCCCGGACTACTTCGATACTTACCTGGAGACCTTCGGGCGCATCGCCGGCGATTCCTGCCTGCGGATGGTCGCGCGTAGTGTCGCGGCGGCTTTCCGGCGGGCCACGGACGTGTCCGCGCGGCTCGGCGACGCGGAGTTCGCGGCGCTGGGCACGGACATGGACCGCGAGGTGCTGGAAGCGCATGCGCGCCGGGTCGGCGACCGGGTGCGCGCGCTGGCGATCCGCAACCCCCATGCACCGCTGACGCGGACACTGACCTTCAGTGCGGTGGTGCTCCTGGTGCGGCCGGGCCGGGCGCCCGACTGGCGCGGCCTGCTCGCCGAGGCGCGTAGCACGCTGGCCGAGGCGCAGCAGGCTGGCACCGAGCGGCTGGTGATCCGGGAATTCGATACGCCGCGCGACTAGCGATCGGCCGGGCGTGAACCGGGACTAGGGCTCGGCGCGCAGCTCGGTGACCACGGCGATCGCGCCGATACGCGGATGGTCGAAGTACTGGTCCACACCGGTCCGGACGCGCCGCCGCTGGCGCAGCTCGGCCTTCGAGCCGTCTGCGGAACGCCACTCCAGCTCCATGCCGAGATGCAGGAATCGCCCCTGCCACAAGCTGATAGCACCGCTCAGATCGGATGCCGCGCGACCTTGCCCGAGCGCGGCGAGCACGCCGAGATCGGCAGCAGTCGCGTCCGACGCCGGTTGCACCCAGGCCTGGTGCCACAGCAGGCGGTAGCCGCCAGTATTGAGCCGCGCGGCCACGTTGGCGAGCGTGAGTGGCGCCCGCGGTGACGCATAGCCCCGGGCCAGCGGCGATACCGGCGCCGGCTCATCCACGTCGGAGTCACCCGACAGTCTCTCGTCCTGGGCATCAAGCCCGTCTTCACCGCCGGTCTGCAACAGCTCCGGCGCTTTTCGCGGGCCCCGCTCGGCGCTCGTCCCGGGCGGCTGGGCGAAGATCACCACCTCCACCTGGTAGAGGCGCTGCGCGGCGTCCTGCGCGGCCAGGCCGCCCGGCATCGCGGCGCCAAGCAATACGGCAAGTCGAAGCAGGGTGGGAAGATCAATGCGCATGGCGGGCGGCTTCCGGTGAGTTGTCGGGCGCGCCCCCGGCGGGCGCGTCACGGGCCGGCTCGAACCGGTCGAGCAGGCGATGGACCGTATCGAAGCGCAGCTCCGGGTCGGACAGGTCGAGATTGAAACGCAGTTTGTCCTGGCCGTCCAGCCGGTACCTGCGGGAGTCGGACTGGATCAGGCGGATCAACGCGAGCGGCTCGACCGGCGTATCCGGGCGGAACAGCAGGCTGCCGCCGGCCGCGTTGGCGTCGATGCGGCGAATGCCGAGGCGTGCCGCGCGCTGGCGGATCCGGGCGACGCGGAACAGGGTCTCGGCCTGCGGGGGCAGCAGCCCGAACCGATCGATCAGCTCCACCTGCAGGTCCTCCAGGGCCTGCTGGTTCGCGGTGCCGGCGATGCGCTTGTAAAGCACCAGCCGCAGGTGCACGTCGGGCACGTAATCTTCCGGCAACAGCGCCGCAACGCCGAGTTCGACCTCGACGCCGAAGTCCAGCGGCCGGTCGAGATCCGGCTCCTTGCCGCTGCGCAGCGCCTCCACCGCGCGCTGCAACATCTCCAGGTACATGCTGAAGCCGACCTCGTGGATCTGGCCGCTCTGTTCATCGCCGAGCAGCTCGCCGGCACCGCGGATCTCCAGGTCATGCGTGGCGAGCGTAAAGCCCGCGCCAAGGTCCTCCAGCGACTCGATCGCCTCGAGCCGCTTCACTGCGTCCGAGGTCATGGCGTTGCGCGGCGGCGTGACCAGGTAAGCGTAGGCGCGGTGGTGCGAGCGCCCGACGCGGCCGCGGAGCTGGTGGAGCTGGGCGAGGCCGAGCTTGTCGGCGCGCTGCACGATGATGGTGTTGGCCGTCGGGATGTCGATGCCGCTCTCGATGATGGTGGTGCACACCAGCACGTTGAAGCGCCGGTGGTAGAAATCCAGCATGACCTGCTCGAGCTCCCGTTCCCGCATCTGGCCATGGGCGATGCGGATGCGGGCCTCGGGCACGAGCTCGCCGAGCTTCGCCGCCGCCTGCTCGATGGTCTGCACCTCGTTGTGCAGGAAGTAGACCTGGCCGCCCCGGCGGATTTCGCGCAGGCAGGCCTCGCGCAACAGGCCGTCGTGCCACTCGGTGACGAAGGTCTTCACGGCGAGCCGTTCGGTCGGCGGGGTGGTGATCATGGACAGGTCGCGCAGGCCACCGAGGGCCATGTTCATGGTGCGTGGTATGGGCGTGGCGGTGAGCGTCAGCACGTCCACTTCGGCGCGCAGCGACTTCAGGCGCTCCTTGTCACGCACGCCGAAGCGGTGTTCCTCGTCGATGACGACCAGGCCCAGGTTCTTGAACCGCACGGTGTGCTGCAGGAGCTTGTGCGTGCCAATGACGATGTCGACCTTGCCCGCCTCCAGTCCCTCGAGGACGCGCTCGACTTCCCGGGGCGAGCGGAACCGTGACAGCGCCTCGACGCGGATCGGCCAGTCCGCAAAGCGGTCGGAAAAGGTCTGGAAATGCTGCTGGGCCAGCAGCGTGGTCGGCACCAGCATGGCCACCTGCCGCCCGTCCTGGACGGCGACGAACGCGGCGCGCAGGGCGACCTCGGTCTTGCCGAAGCCGACGTCGCCGCAGATGACGCGGTCCATCGGTTGCGCAGTGGTCATGTCGGCGATGACCTGTTCGATGGCCTGGCGCTGGTCAGGCGTCTCGTCGAAGGGGAAGGCGTCGCGGAACACGGCGTAGTCCTGCTCCGACAGGGCGAAACCATGGCCGATGCGGGCTGCCCGGCGGGCGTGCAGGTCGAGCAGCTCGGCGGCGACGTCCCTGACCTTGGCAGCCGCCCGCCGGCGCGCCTTGTGCCACTGCTCGCTGCCGAGACGATGCAGCGGTGCGGATTCCGGCGCGGCGCCGGTGTAACGGCTGATCAGGTCCAGTGATTGCACCGGCACGTAGAGCTTGTCGCCGCCGGCATATTCGAGCGCCAGGAACTCGCTGCGCATGTCCTGCACGTCGAGCGTCACCAGGCCGAGGTAGCGGCCCACCCCGTAGTCGACATGGACCACCGGCGCGCCGGGCCGCAGGTCGGACAGTTCGCGGATGACGGCCTCGGGATCTCGCGCGCCGCGCCTGCGCCGCACGCGCTGCCGGACGCGCTCGCCGTAGAGCTGCGCCTCGGCGATGACCGCGAGGCCTGCGCCGGGCAACAGCAGGCCGTTCTCCAGCGGGGCCACCGCCAGGCCGCGCGTTTCGCCGGCGGCCAGGAAGGTGGGCCAGTCGTCGACGGACTTGACCGCGATGCCATGGCCCGCGAGCAGCGAGCGGAGCATCTCGCGGCGCCCCGGGGACTCCGCCGTGAACAGCACCCGTCCCTCGAATCCGACCAGGAACTCCAGCAGGGCGTCGGCCGGCTCGGCGGCGCGCGGATCGAGCTTCAGCGCCGGCGGATTGGCGGCCCCGAGATCCGCACCGTCGCCGACCTGCTTGAAGGGCGAGAGACGGACGGTCGGAAAGCGCTGCAGCCGCGCGGCCAGCGCCTGGGGCGTAAGAAAGACCTCTTCAGGGTCGAGGATCGGGCGCTCGATGTCGTGCGCCAGCTGGTCGTGACGCTCGAGGACCGCACCCCAGCCCTGCTCGAGGGCCGGTTCGGCCGGCTCCGCCTCGACCAGCAGTGTTCCGTCCGGCAGGTAGTCGGCCAGGTCGGCGAGCTCGGCGAAGAACAGTGGCAGGTAGTACTCGAGTCCGCCGGCGGCGATGCCCTCGCCGATGTCGCGATAGAGTCCGACCCGCGACGGGTCGCCGGGGAAGCGCTCGCGGAAGCGTTCCCGGAAGCCGCGGATGGCGTCCTCCGAGAAGGGGTACTCGCGTCCCGGCAGCAGGCGGATCCGCTCCAGCCGGTCCAGCGAGCGCTGCGTGGCGGGGTCGAAGCAGCGGATGGAGTCCACCACGTCGTCGAACAGGTCGATGCGATAGGGCAGTTCGCTGCCCATCGGGTAAAGATCCAGAAGCGAGCCGCGCAGCGCGTACTCGCCGTGCTCGGCGACCTGCGGGACGGCCAGGTAGCCGGCGTCCTGCAGCTGCAGTCGCAGCCGGGTGGTGTCGAGACGATCGCCGATCGCGATGTCGAGGCCCTGCGTGGCGGTCCAGGCGGCCGGCGGCAGGCGCTGCAGCAGCGTCTGTGTCGCTGCGACCACGACGCCGCGCGCCAGCGACGGCAGCCGCGCGAGCGTCGCCAGGCGCCGGGAGGTGATGTCCGGGTGCGGCGAAAACACGTCCCATGGCAGGGTCTCGGAATCCGGCAGGAGCAGCACGTCGAGCTCCGCACCGCCGAAGAAGCCGATCTCCGCGGCCAGCTGGTCGGCCTGTCGCGGCGATCCGGCCAGCACCAGCACGGGGCCGTCATGTCGCGCGGCAGCCTCGGCGATCGCCAGCGCCGGCGCCGCGCCGTACAGCTGGCCCCAGCTCAATGGGCGGCCCGCCGCCTCAGGCAGGGGCAGTTGCTTGAAGGAGGGCTTCAATCTCGGTAGCGCAACAGCAGGTCGCCGTAGGCGTCGATGCGACGGTCACGCAGGAACGGCCACATCCGGCGCACCCGCTCGGAGCGGGCCAGGTCAATATCGACGACCAGCGTTTCCGCGTCGTCGCCGGCGCGCGCCAGCATCTCGCCCTGCGGGCCGCAGGCAAAGCTGTTGCCCCAGAAAGTGATCCCGGCCGTCGCCCCGGAGGGATCCGGCTCGAAGCCGACCCGGTTGCAGGCCAGCACCGGCAGCCCGTTGGCCACCGCGTGCCCGCGCTGCACGGTTTCCCAGGCATCCTGCTGGCGGCGCTGCTCGGCCTCGGGGTCCTCCGCCGAGCGCCCGATCGCGGTCGGGTATAGCAGCAGGTCGGCGCCGGCCAGTGCCATCAGCCGCGCTGCCTCCGGATACCACTGGTCCCAGCAGACCAGCACGCCGAGCCGCCCGACAGAGGTCTCGATCGGGCGCAGGTCGTCGTCGCCCGGCGTGAAGAAGAACTTTTCGTAGTACGCCGGATCGTCGGGGATGTGCGCCTTGCGGTAGCGTCCCGCGAAGCTGCCGTCCGCCTCCAGCACCACGGCGGTGTTGTGGTAGATCCCGGCGGCGCGCCGCTCGAACAGTGAGCCGACGATGACCACCGAGAGCTCTCGCGCCAGCCCGCCCAGCCATTCTGTGCCCGGCCCGGGGATCGGTTCCGCCAGGTCGAACAGGGCGGGGTCCTCGACCTTGCAGAAATAGCTGCTCTGGTGGAGCTCCTGCAACAGCACCAGGCGTGCGCCGCGGTCGGCCGCGGCGCGGATGCCCTGTTCGGTGAGCGCGCGGGTAGCGGCCAGGTCCTGCCCGACGGCGTGCTGGACCAGCCCGGCCTTGAGGATGCTCGATTTGTTCATTGGGGTCCCCGGAAAAACAAACAGGGTTTCGGCAGCGCCGAAACCCTGTCCAAGTTTAACCGATGGAGACCGCGATCAGGAGGCGGGACGCGGCGGCTGCGCGCTTTTCTCCACGCTGTGGATGACGAAGCGGTGCTCGAAAACCACCACGAAGTCCCGGTAGTCCCAGCGCGTGATCGGCGGCTCGCCGACCGGGCCGGAGACGCTCTGCGGCGCCCCGAAGCGGTTCTGGACGTGCTCCATGGACAAGCCGCGGGCGGGCATCTCGGTCCGTGCCGCTTCGAGCTTCTCGATGATGAGCACGTCGGCGCTCGCCGCCGGGATGACGGCCAGTAGGGCGGCGATTGCCAGGGCGTGAAGGGTCTTGGGCATGGCGGATCTCCAGTCCATGATTATGTGGAATATACCATCGGCGCCGCCCGAAAAAACCGGACGCGCGTCACCCTATGCTTTAATGGCGCGCCATGTTCCGACCCCTCGAGCTCTACATCGGCCTTCGCTACCTGCGCGCCCGGCGGGCGAGCCGCTTCGTGTCCTTCATTTCGCTGGTGTCGCTGCTGGGCGTGGCCGTGGGCGTCGCGGCGTTGATCGTGGTGCTGTCGGTCATGAACGGCTTCGAGCAGGAGCTGCGCAACCGCTTGCTGAACCTGGCATCGCATGCCGTGGTCGGCGCTCCGGACGGGCGGCTGCGCGAATGGCGTCCCGTCATGGAGCGCATCGAGGCGACCCCCGGAGTAATCGGGGCCGCACCGTTCGTCGAGGTCCAGGCCATGCTGGCGAACGAGGGGCTGCTCAAGGGCACACTGTTGCGGGGTATCGATCCCGGTCTCGAGGCCGCGGTATCGCGGGTCGAGCCGCACATGGTGGCGGGCTCGCTTGCCCTGCTCGAGCCGGGCGCGGATCGCCTCGTGCTCGGCCGACTGCTCGCGGCGCGGCTGCGCGTCGGCATCGGCGACTCGGTGACACTGCTGGTGCCGACGGGCAGCGACACCGGCGCGCGGCTGGTGCCGCGCCTCAGGCGCTTCACGGTCGTCGGGCTGTTCGAGGTCGGCATGGAGGAGCAGGATGGCGCGCTGGCGCTGGCACACCTCGAGGATGCGGCCGCGGCGCGGGGCCGCCCGGGCGAAGTGTCGGGCGTGCGCATCGAGCTCGAGGACCTGTTCGCCGCGCCGCGGATCGCGCGCGCCATCGCCGCGGAGCTCGGGCCGGATTACACCGCGCGCGACTGGACGGCCGAGAACGCCAGCTATTTCCGTGCCGTGCGCATCGAAAAAACCATGATGACCCTGATCCTTTCGCTGGTGGTGGCGGTGGCGGCGTTCAACATCGTCGCCACGCTTGTCATGGTGGTGACCGACAAGCGCAGCGAGATCGCCATCCTGCGGACCATGGGGCTGTCGCCCGGCAGCGTGATGCGCGTGTTCCTCGTCCAGGGCACCGCCATCGGCGCAGTCGGCACGTTCCTCGGCCTGCTGCTCGGTGTGCCGCTGGCACTCAACGTCGGCACGGTCATGCCGGCGCTGGAGTCGTTGTTCGGCTTCAGCGTCCTGCCGGCGGAGGTCTACTACATCACCCGCCTGCCCTCGGACCTGCGCGTGCCGCAGGTGCTCATGGTGGCTGGCATCGCGCTGGCGCTGTGCCTGCTGTCGACCGTCTACCCCTCGCTGCGCGCGGCACGCACCGAGCCGGCCGAGGCGCTGCGCTATGAGTAGCTCGTGGCCGTGGTTCGTCGGCGCGCGCTACCTGCGCGCGCGCACCCACAACCGCTTCGTGTCGTTCATCTCCAGCATCTCCATCCTCGGCGTGGCGCTCGGCGTCGCCGTGCTGATCGTGGTGCTGTCGGTGATGAACGGCTTCGAGACCGAGCTCAGGACGCGGATCCTGGCGATGACCTCGCATGCCTCGCTGGAGAGCTTCGGCGCGGGCCTCGGTGACTGGGAATCGGTGCAGGCGGCGGTGGAGAGCGATGCCGACGTGTATGCCGCGGCCCCGTACATCCAGGGTGAGGCGATGCTGCTGCAGGGCGAAGCGGTGAGCGGGGCGATCGTGCGCGGCATCATTCCTGTCGAGGAACGCCGCGTGTCGGGCCTGGGCGACAAGCTAATCGGCGGCGCGCTGGAGGATCTCGCGCCGGGCGACTGGAATATCATCATCGGCAGCGCGCTGGCCCGGGAGCTGCAGGTAGAGCTCGGCGATCGCGTCGTGCTGGCGATCTCGCAGGGCACTGTGACGCCGGCGGGCCTGGTGCCGCGGCTGCGGCGTTTCACCGTCGCGGGGATCTTCGAGGCCGGCATGTACGAGTTCGATCGCGGCCTGGCTTTCGTGCATCTCGCGGACGCCGCGCGCTTGTGGCGCATGGACGACCAGGTCACCGGCCTGCGGCTGGCGCTGGACGACATGTTCCTCGCCCCGGAGGTGTCCCGCCGTGTCGCGATGGATCTCGGCGGCGGCTTCTATGTCAGCGACTGGACCCGCCAGCACGTAAATTTTTTCCGCTCCATCCAGTTGTCCAAGCAAATGATGTTCACCATCCTGCTGCTGGTCGTGGCGGTGGCGGCGTTCAACATCGTCTCCACGCTGGTGATGGTGGTGAAGGACAAGCAGGGCGACATCGCCATCCTGCGGACGCTGGGCGCCTCGCCAGGCGGGATCATGGTGGTGTTCATGATCCAGGGGACGCTGATCGGCGTGGCCGGCACCCTGGGCGGCCTGGCGCTCGGGGCGCTGCTGGCGCTCAACATCGAGCAGCTGGTGCACTGGCTGGAGGCCGCGGTCGGCACCACCTTCCTGGCCGCCGACGTCTATTTCATCAGCGACCTGCCCGCCGAGCTGCGCGTGGGCGATCTGCTCAGAATCTGTGGCACGGCGCTCGCGCTGGCCGTGCTGTCGACGCTTTATCCGGCCTGGCGCGCTGCGCGCAGCCAGCCCGCGGAGGCCCTGAGACATGAATGAAACGACTCCGGTGCTGTCGTGTCGCGGACTCGGCAAGCGATTCGTCGAGGGCGGCAATGTCGTCGAGGTGCTGGACGGCGTCGAGCTCGACGTGATGCCCGGCGACCGGCTGGCGATCATCGGCGCCAGCGGCTCCGGCAAGACGACGCTGCTGCAAATGCTGGGCGGACTCGACCTGCCGACCGCCGGGTCAGTCAGCGTGCTGGGACGCGAGTTGTCCGTGCTGGATGACGCGGAGCGCGGCCGGCTGCGCAATCGCGCGCTCGGCTTCGTGTACCAGTTCCATCACCTGTTGCCGGAGTTCTCGGCGCTGGAGAATGTCGCCATGCCGCTGCTGATCCGGGGCATTGCCATTGCCGAGGCCTCGCGGCAGGCCGGCGCGCTGCTGGAACGAGTCGGCCTGGGCGACCGCCTCACACACCGGCCGGCAAAGTTGTCCGGCGGTGAGCGCCAGCGCGCCGCCGTGGCGCGCGCGCTGATCACGCGTCCGGCGGTGGTGCTTGCCGACGAACCCACCGGCAACCTCGATGCGCGCACCGGCCAGCGCGTGTTCGACCTGATGCTGGAGCTGAACCGGGAGCTCGGTACCGCGTTGGTGGTCGTCACCCATGACCTGGCGCTCGCGGGCCGCATGGGACGCGTGCTGGAGCTCGCGGACGGGAAACTGCGCGCCGCCTGAGGCCGCTCAGTCCCGATGTCGCGGCAACCAGCTGCGAAATTGGCGACGTTCGCGGAAATGGCGACGCGACGCGCGGATCCAGATGTTGTTGAGCACGAACACCGACAGGCCGGTGACGATCACGCCGAGCACCAGGCAGCCCAGCAGCAGCGGTTGCCAGATGCGCCCGAGCTCCGCCCACAGCCATTCGAAGCTGAACTCGACGTGGAAGCGTCCCGGCGGCCTGCCCAACAGCCAGGAGCCGACCCGGTAACACGCGTAGTACAGCGGCCCGCTGGTGACCGGGTTGGCGAGCCACGAGGCGGCGATGGTCACCGGCAGGTTGACGCGCATCCAGAGCGCGATCAGCGCCGACAGGGCGGTCTGGCCGGGAATCGGCAGGAAGCACGCGAAAAGTCCCAGTGCGAATGCCTTCAGCACGTTCTTACGATGGGTCGCCCACAACGCGGGATCGTGCAGCAGCACGTTGAACGGCCGCAGGAACCACTGTTCCCGCAAATAGGCCCGCGAGGGCAGCGTGCGATTCAGGAATTTTCGGGGCATCGCGAATGTTCGGCCGTGCTTTGCGCCATTATCACGCAGTCTCGACGGGCGCGGCTATCTGCGCTCTTGGCGGCGGCATGCTGGCGGGAACACTGCTCGCGCTGCACTCCAACGTGTTGCCGCCGGCGTGGCTCTGCGGCACATCGTTCGCGCTGGGCATCGCTGCCGCCCTGCGCGGCCGCATGCTCCTTGCCGGCGTTGCGGCGGGCATGGCCGGCGGGGCGCTTGCGCTCTCGGCGGCGCTGGATGACCGACTCGATCCGGCGCTGGAGGGAACGCAGGTCGGACTGGTGGGCGTGGTCGCGGACCTGCCGCGCCGGGAGGCGCGTCGTCTCGTCCTGACGCTGCGCATCGAGTCGCCCGCGGGCCTGCCCGGGCGGGCCCGCATCGCATGGTACGAGCCGGACGCCATGCCGCGGCCCGGGGAGCGCTGGCAGATCAACGCCAAGCTGCAGCGCCCGCGCGGCGTGGTCAACACCGGCAGCGCGAGTCGCGAGGGCTGGCTGCTGCGCCAGCGGGTCGGTGCCACCGGCTACGCCAGCGGCCCGGACGGCGCCGTGCGCATCGCGCCGACGGCCGATCGCCTGCTGGAATTGCGCGGTCGGACAGCCGCACGGATCGCGCAGGCTGTGCCTGATCCGGCCGCCGCCGCGGTGCTCACGGCCATCACGCTCGGCTTTCGCGGCGGACTCGACGCTGCCACCCGCGAGGCTCTCGCCGCGACCGGTACGGGCCACCTGCTGGCCATCTCGGGACTGCATATCGGGCTTGCCGCCGCCGCCGGGGGCTGGCTTGGCGGCGTGCTGGGGCGTCGCTTCGGCGCGCGCCTGCGACCGGCACGAGACTGGGCGGCGCTCGGTGCGCTGGTCGCGGCGCTGGCCTACTGCGTGCTGGCGGGCATGCCGGTGTCGGCGCGGCGGGCGGTGCTGATGACCGCCGCCGGCCTCGCGGCGCTGGTGCTGCGGCGAGGCGGGTCCGTCGCGGC
>CBDDRR010000093.1:0-9188 GCA_965233095.1 uncultured bacterium | reverse complement strand
CGATCGCTCTCGCCCTCGGCCTCGGCGATGACCTGCGCGCGATAGGCCTCGGCGCTCTCCATGAGCCGCGCGGCATTACCGCGGGCCCGCGGCACCACGTCATTGGCGTAAGCCTCGGCCTCGAGGGCCAGCCGCTCGCGGTCCTCGCGCGCCTTGATGGCGTCCTGCACGGCGGCCTCGACCTGCGACGGGAAGTTGGAATCCTCGAGGTTCACCGAGGTGATCTCGATCCCGGCGCCGTAGGAGTCGAGCGTGGCCTGGATGATCTCGCGAGTACGCGAGGCGACTTCCGAACGTCCCTCGGTCAGCACGAAGTCGAGCTGGCTCTTGCCGACCACTTCGCGGATGGCGGTCTCGGTCACCTCACCGAGCGTCTCCTCGGGGGAACGCACGTTGAACAGGAAAGCGCGCGCATCCGCGCGGCGGAACTGCACGCGCAGGTCCACGGTCACGATGTTCTCGTCGGCGGTCAGCATGCGCGTGGAATGCGTGAAGGAGCCGACCTGGGCCACGTTGACCTTTTCGACCCGCTGGATCGGATAGGGGATGTGCCAGTGCAGGCCCGGCATGGTGATCTCGTGGAAAGAGCCGAACTGCAGCACCACGCCGCGCTCCGCCTCGTCCACCTGGTAGAAGCCCGACAGCGCCCACAGCACGACGGCCGCCGCGCCGATCAACCCGAGGCCTGCGCCCGCCATGGCGCCGCCGGAACCGCCGGAGCTGCCTGAGCCGCCACCGCGGCCGCCGAACATCCCCGAGATCTTCCGTTGCAGGTCGCGAACGACCTTGTCGAGGTCGGGCGGGCCTTCCTTGCGGCCGCCCGAGTTCCAGGGGTTGCCGCCCTTGCCAGGTTCATTCCAAGCCATGATTTTCCTTCAGATTTCTCTTCGCTCCACAGCGCCGGTGCGCCGTTTCGCGCTCAAACCGCCGTGCGGGATTGTAGGGTTGCCGCCGAGCCCTCACAAGGACGCGGCTGAATACGGCCCCGGTTAAGGCCAGTATCACGACAGAAGCGTTCGAACGCCACTTTCGGCGCCTCGAGTTCGAGGTTCCAGCCGCCGGCCTGGTCCTCCGATTCCTGGCGCACCATGTCGGCATCGTACAGTTTCGCCCGCATGCGCGCCTCCGATGCATCCAGGTGCACGGTACCCGCGACCTGGCCTTCGCCGAAATGCTCGCGCAGCGCGTCGACCAGCAAGTCCAGTCCGCCACCGGTGCGCGCCGACAGCCGCACCCCGCGCACCTTGCCGGCTTCGTCACGCAGCAGTTCGGACGGCTCGCCGCCGAGATCCGCCTTGTTGTAGACCAGCAGCTGCGGCACACGTTCCGCGCCGATCTCCTCGAGCACCCGGTTGACGTCGCCGATGCGTTCGTCGCGCAGCGGGTCCGCGATGTCCACCACGTGCAGCAGCAGCGTCGCGTCGCGGGTCTCCTTCAACGTCGAGCGAAACGCCGCCACGAGCTCGTGCGGCAGGTCGCGCAAGAAACCGACCGTGTCGGCCAGCACGATGTCCAGCCCTGGCGCGAGTTCGAGACCGCGCAGCGTCGGGTCGAGCGTGGCGAACAGCTTGTCCGCCGCGTAGACGCGCGACTCGGTCAACGCATTGAACAGCGTCGACTTGCCGGCGTTGGTGTAGCCGACCAGCGCGACGGTAGGCACCTCGGCCTTGGCGCGTGTCCTGCGCCCCTGCTCGCGCTGCTTGTCGACCCGCTCCAGCCTGCGCGTCAGCATGCGGATGCGATTGGCGAGCAATCGCCGGTCGGTCTCCAGCTGCGTCTCGCCGGGCCCGCGCAGGCCGATGCCGCCCTTCTGCCGCTCGAGGTGAGTCCAGCCGCGCACCAGGCGGGTGGAGAGATGCCTGAGCTGCGCCAGCTCGACCTGCAGCTTGCCTTCAAAGCTGCGGGCGCGCTGCGCGAATATATCGAGGATCAGCCCGGTGCGATCCAGCACCCGACAGCTCAGCGCCTTTTCCAGATTCCGTTCCTGGCTGGGCGAAAGCGAGTGGTTGAACAGCACCAGGTCTGCACCGCAGGCATGGATGAGCGCCGCAAGCTCCTCCACTTTGCCCTTGCCGATGAAGTGCCGGGCATCGGGCGCAGCGCGGGTCGCCGTCAGGCGGCCGGCAATGGTTGCGCCGGCCGACATGGCCAGGCGCTCCAGCTCCTCCAGCTCTTCTTCGGAAGGTCGGGCGCCGAGCCCGACCTGGACGAGAACGGCACGTTCACCCTGCCCGGGACGATCGAACAAGAATTCCTCCCGGCGCCGGACTCAGTCTTCCGCCGCGTCGTCGTAAGCGTCGTCGCCGGCGAGCCGGACGTTGCGCGACGGCACGACGGTGGAGATCGCGTGCTTGTAGACCATCTGGCTCACGCTGTTCTTGAGCAGCACGACGAACTGGTCGAAGGACTCGATCTGGCCCTGTAACTTGATGCCATTCACGAGATAAATGGACACTGGCACCTTTTCCCTGCGCAAGGCATTGAGGAACGGGTCCTGCAGCGACTGCCCTTTGGCCATTGGATGAACTCTCCCTCTCGGGCCAATATTGTTGATCCGGTAGTTCCCTACACCGGTCGGGCAGGAGCAGGCCCGCGCCCAGGCGCCCGAACGCGCAGTTTATCACAACACCCCCGCTTCGCCGGGTCCCCCGTCCAGCCATGCCGATGCGGCGGGCAGGCCGCCGGCGGCGTCCTCCAGCCAATGCAGCCCGGGCTCCGCTCGTAACCAGGTCATCTGCCGCTTGGCGAGGCGGCGCGTCGCCGTGACGGCGGCGTCCACCGCTTGCTCGAGACTGCACTCGCCCGCCAGGTGCGCCCACAGCTGCCGGTAACCCACGGCCCGGATGGCAGGCAGTCCCGGGTGCAGGTCGCCGCGCGCGAACAGCGCCTCGACTTCCGCAAGGAAACCCGCCGCCATCATGGCTTCTAAGCGGCGTCCGATGGCCGCGTGCAGGCTGGCTCGCGCGGGCGCCAACCCCAGCTTGAGGAAGCGCCAGCCCGCGGGCCGCACTGTGCCTGCGGCCTGCAGTTGCGACAGCGGCGTGCCGGTCAGCCGCCACACCTCGAGCGCGCGCTGGATGCGCTGCGAGTCCCCCGGGCGGATCCGGGCGGCCGCCGCCGGGTCCACGCCCGCGAGCTCCGCGTGCAGCGCCGGCCAGCCGCGCAGCGCCGCGTCCGCGTCGAGCGCAGCCCGCAGGGCCGGATCGGCCTCGGGCAGCTCGGCAAGTCCCCGCAGCAGGGCCCGGAAGTACAGCATCGTGCCGCCGACCAGGATCGGCAGCCGGCCGCGTGCGCGGATCGCATCCATCGCTGCCAGCGCGTCCCGCCGGAACCGGCCGGCGGAGTACGCCTCGGCGGGGTCGAGAATATCCACCAGGTGATGCGGAAGCTCGGCCCGCAGCGCGGGCGCCGGCTTCGCCGTGCCGATGTCCAGGCCGCGGTAGACCAGCGCCGAATCCACGCTGACGATCTCGGCCGGCAGCGCCCGCGCGAGCTCGATCGCCAGGGCTGTCTTGCCGGAGGCCGTGGGGCCCATCAGCAGGATCGCCGGCGCGTCGCTCATCGGCGGATTCAGCGGCCGCGCAGGAAGAGCTTGTCCAGCTCTGGCAGGCTCAGCCGCGTCCAGGTGGGGCGACCGTGATTGCACTGGTCGGCACGCTCCGTGCGCTCCATGTCGCGCAGCAGCGCGTTCATTTCCGCCACGGTGAGCTGCCGGTTGGCGCGCACTGCGCCATGACAGGCCATGGTGCCGAGCACCTGGTTGATGCGCTCTTCCAGGCGGCTGCTGTCGCCCTGCTCCGCCAGGTCGGACAGGATGTCTCGCAGCAGCGCCTCAGCGTCGGCGGACTTCAGCAGCGCCGGCACCTGGCGCACCACCAGCACGTCGGGGCCGCGCCGGTCGAGCTCGAAGCCGAACTTCGCCAGTTCCTCCGCTACCGACTCCGCCAGCTCCGCCTCGCCCGGCGAGACCCGCACGCTGAGCGGCACCAGCAACGGCTGGCCGGCGGTGTCCGGACCGGACATCGCTGCCTTGAGCCGTTCGTACAGCACGCGCTCGTGTGCCGCGTGCATGTCCACCACGACCAGCCCGTCGCGGTTCTGCGCCAGGATGTAGATGCCGCCCAGCTGGCCCAGCGCATAGCCCAGCGGCGGATAGTCCGGCGACGCCGCTACGGCTTGCGTAGCGGCCGCCGGGTCCTGCCCGGTGAACGCCGCCCACGTGTGGTCCGGCGACGCCGGTGCATCCTGCACCCCCAGGCGCATCGCGTCCTGGCGCGACGGCCCGCTCCAGCCCCCGGCCTGGGAATCGGAACCGAAGCGCGGCGTGGCCGGCGGCGGCGCGTCGGCCGCGGCGTCGCCGGCTGCCGGGCGCGTCTCCGCGAGGGCGCGCTCCACCACTTTGTAGAGGAAGCCATGCATGCTGCGGGCGTCGCGAAAGCGGACTTCGTGCTTGGTCGGATGCGCGTTCACGTCCACCAGCGCCGGGTCCATTTCGAGGTACAGGACATAGGCCGGATGCCGGCCGTGGAACAGCACGTCCGCATAAGCCTGGCGCAGCGCATGCGTGACCAGCCGATCGCGGATCATCCGCCCGTTGACGAAAAAGTACTGCAGGTCGGGCTGCGCCCGCGAGAAGGTCGGCAGGCCCAGCCAGCCGGACAGTCGCAGCCCGGCCGTCGCCTGTTCGACTTGCATGGCGTGCGCGGCGAATGCCTCGCCGCACACTTCCGCGATGCGCCGGGTCCGGGAACCGGTATCGGCTGCGGGCCGCAGGTCGAATAGCGCCTTGCCCTCGCGCGTGAGACGAAAGCCTGCGTCGAAGCGCGACAGCGCCAGTCGGCGGGCCACCCGTTCCACGTGCGAGAACTCGGTGCGTTCCTTGCGCATGAAACGGCGCCGCGCGGGCGTGTTGTAGAACAGGTCGCGCACGACGATGGTCGTGCCCTCGGGGTGGGCCGCCGGCGCCGGCGCGGACAGTCGTCCGCCGTCGGCCTCGACCCGCCAGGCCGAATCGTCGCCCCGGGCGCGCGAGGTGACCGACAGCCGCGAAACGGACGCGATGCTCGGCAAGGCCTCGCCGCGAAAGCCCAGCGTGCCGACCCGCTCCAGGTCTTCCAGGCTGGCGATCTTGCTGGTCGCATGGCGCGACAGCGCCAGCGCCAGCTCGTCACGGGGGATGCCGCAACCGTTGTCCCGCACCAGGCACTGCCGGAGTCCGCCGCCGTCAATCTCCAGCTCGATGCGCGTCGCGCCCGCATCGAGGCTGTTTTCCACCAGCTCCTTGATGACGGACGCCGGGCGCTCTACCACCTCGCCGGCGGCGATCTGGTCGATGAGTTGCGGGGGAAGCTGGCGGATGGGCATCGGTATCGCAAGGATACCAAACCGCCGTCAGCCGCCGGGGATGGTCAACACCTGGCCCACGCGGATGTTGTCGTTCTTGAGGCCGTTGTGCCGGCGCAGGACCGGGACGCTGACGTTGTAGCGGGTGGCGATTCCCGACAGCGTATCGCCCCGCGCGATCACGATTTCGCGCGGCGCGCCGCCGCCGCGATGGCGATTCTGGGCGACCCAGGTACCCGGCGGCGGATTGACGTAGAAATACTCGCGCACGCCGCCCATCAGCGCCTGCGCCAGCTGCGACTGGTAGCGTCCGTCGCGCAGCCGCCGCTCCTCCTCGGTGTTCGAGATGAACGCCGTCTCGACCAGGATGGAGGGAATATCCGGGGCCTTCAGCACGACGAAGCCCGCCTGCTGCACCGTGCTCTTGTGCAGCCGGTTCACGCCACCCAGCCGGTTCAAAACGAACTCGCCGACGTCCAGGCTCGCGCCGATCGAGGCGTTCTGCGACAGGTCCAGCAGCACCGAGGCGAGCATGTCGTCCTTGTCGTCGAGGCTCACGCCGCCCACCAGGTCCGCGGCGTTCTCGCGCGCCGCCAGCCAGCGCGCCGCCTCGTCGGTGGCGCCCTTGGGCGACAGCACGTACACCGAGGAGCCGCGCGCTTTCGGATTCTTGAAGGCGTCGGCGTGAATCGACACGAACAGATCGGCGCGATGCTTGCGGGCGATCGCCACGCGCTGCTGCAGGCTCAGGAAGTAGTCGCCGTCGCGCGTCAGCACGGCGCGCATGCCGGGCTCGCGATCGATCTCCTGGGCGAGCCGCCGGGCGATCTGCAGCGCAATGTCCTTCTCGTAGGTACCCTTGCGGCCGATCGCGCCCGGGTCCTCGCCGCCATGGCCCGCGTCGATTGCGATCACCAGGTCGCGGCTGCCCTCGTCGACGCGGATCACCGGCTGCTGAGCCCGGGCTCGCCGGCCTTCGAGCTCGATAATCAGCCGGTGGCCATAGCGGCCCTCGGGCCGCACCAGGAAGCTGCGCGGCTTGGCGTCCTCGGCGAGGTCCAGCACGATGCGCACCTCGCCGCCCGGGCGGTTGGCGCCGCGCACCGACTGGACCAGGCCGACGCCGCCTGGCAGGCGCACACCGCCGAGATCGATGTTCGCCGGCTTGACGTCCACCACCACGCGGCTGGGGTTATCCAGGGTGAACAGCCGGTGACTCGCCGGCTGCGACAGGTCCAGCACCACGCGGGTCGAGTCCGGACCCTCCCACAGGCGCACGTCGCGCACTGCAACCTCGGCCCGGGCGGTGGAAACCGCCAGGAGCGCAGCTGCAAGCAAGCCGGTGAGAATAATTCTATGCATTTCCAACTGTTTGGTTGGATATCGGGAAGCAA
Organism: uncultured bacterium; assembly: GCA_965233095.1. Lineage (GTDB taxonomy): Bacteria > Pseudomonadota > Gammaproteobacteria > Steroidobacterales > XN24 > XN24. Next base: position 2,451 of record CBDDRR010000093.1, on the reverse strand, counting down.
CTTTAACCACATTCCGGGGGCTGTGGCAATATCTGTTGCAGAAACAAACGGCTGCAGCTGAAAGCTCCGGGCCTTTCTTACTTGCCGCTGTCCCGCCTGGCGCGGGCCCCGGGTGGCTCATGGGATGCGCCCGCCGCCTCGGTCAATGCCCCGCCGACCGGGGTGAGCCCTTCCAGCAACGCGCTGCGGCCCTCGCCGTCGTAATCCAGCGCGATGCGCAAGTCGGCAGGCGGCAGCCGGTCGCCGCCCCGCTCCGCCCACTCCACCAGCGCGATCGCGCCCGGGGTGAGCATGTCGATGAGCCCGAGGTATTCCAGCTCGCCGGGATCGGCCAGCCGGTAGAGATCGAGGTGAATCACCTGGCAGCTGGCCAGCTCGTAGGGCTCCAGCAGCGTGAATGTCGGGCTGCGCACCCGCCCCAGGTGGCCGAGGCCCCGCAGCAGGCCGCGCGCCAGCGTCGTCTTGCCGGCGCCGAGCGGACCTTCGAGGTGCACGACCACCGGTGCGGTGCGGCTGGCGCCAGCCAGCGCCCCGGCCAGCCGGGCGCCCAGCGCCTCGGTCGCCTCCGGGTCAGCGAGCTGGATGCGCATCGGCGGGATTCACCCAGGGACGCAGCGTATCGAGCAGGTCGCCGGCGGCCAGCCCGCGCTCGCCGCGCAATGCTGCATCGTCGGCGGCCAGCGCGTGGACCAGCACGCCGGCGCAGGCGGCGCGCTCGAGGTCGCCGATCTGCGCCGCCAGCCCGGCAATCAGGCCCGTGAGCACATCGCCCATGCCGCCCGACGCCATGCCGGGATTGCCGCGGTCGCAGAGCCAAAGCGGAGCACCGGCTCCGCACACCAGCGTCCCGGCACCCTTGAGCACGACCACGCCGCCGTAACGCGTGCGCAGTTCGCGCACCGCAGTCGGACGGTCCGCCTCGACGGCGGCAGCGTCGCTGCCGAGCAGGCGGCCGGCTTCCCCCGGATGCGGCGTCAGGATCCAGCGGGACGAGCGCCGCGGCACCTCGGACAGCAGGTTCAGCGCATCCGCGTCCAGCACGCAGGGCAGCTCGGACTCGAGCGCCGCAGCGAGCAGCGCCTGCCCCCAGGCCGATCGCCCGAGCCCCGGACCGACTGCGACGATGGTCGCGCGCGCCAGCAGCGCTTCGAGCTCGTCCGGCCCGTCGACCCCGCGGCACATCAGCTCCGGCCGCGCCGCCAGGATCGGCGCCACGTGCGCCTCGCGCGTCGCCACGCTGACCAGGCCTGCGCCGGCGCGCAGCGCCGCTTCCGCAGCGAGCCGGGCAGCGCCACCCATGCCGTCATCGCCGCCGATCACCAGCACATGGCCAAACCGGCCCTTGTGCGCATCACGCGGCCTGCGAGGCAACCAGTCGCCAAGCAACGCCGGCTCGAGACGGCGCGCGGCCGGCACCAGGTCACGATCAAGGCGTCGCGGCGTATCCAGCGACGAGAACACCACGGTACCCGCTAGACCGGTCCCGCGGCCGGTGAACAAGCCGAGCTTGAGCCCGATGAAGCATGCCGTCAGTTGCGCGGCGACCGCCGTACCCATCACGCGCCCCGTGTCGGCGTGCAGCCCGCTCGGCAGGTCGAGCGCCAGCACAGGCCGGCCGGTGGCGTTGATGGCGTCCACCGCCGCGCGGCAGGCGCCGCGCAGCTCGCGATCCAGCCCGGTGCCGAGCAGCGCATCCACCAGCGGGCCGTCACCTCCCGGGTCTCCAGCGCCGTCCCAGCGGACTATCTCGCCGCCCTCGTTGCGGAAATCCGCGCAGGCCGCCGCGGCGTCGCCGCGGAGCGCCTCGGGATCGGCCACGGCAAGGGTGCGAACCTTCAGCCCGGCGCGGCGCGCCAGCCGGGCCACCACGTAGCCGTCGCCGCCGTTGTTGCCGGCGCCGCAGACCACGGTGAGCGCGTTGGTCGTCGGCCAGCGTTGTCGCAACGCATCCAGCGCGAAGGCGCCGGCGCGCTCCATGAGCTCGCGGCCGGGGATACCGTGCTCTTCGATGGCGCGGCGGTCCAGCTCACGCACCTGCGCGGCGCTCCACAACTCGCGGGGCATGGGTTTCATGGCGCGGATTATACTGCCGGCCACGGAGACGCCCGCGCCATGAACCCCGACCTGCCCCCGGCCGCTGCCCCCTCCGCCCTGCCGAACCTGGCGGGGCTGGCTGACGATGTGCGCGCCTGGGGCCGTGAGCTGGGCTTCGGCGCGCTCGGCATTGCCCGCGCCGAGCTGCCGGAGGACGAGGCCTGGCTGAAACGCTGGCTGGCGCTGGGCCGCCATGGCGAAATGGCGTGGATGGCGCGGCACGGCACCCGGCGCAGCCGTCCGGCCGAGCTGGTGCCCGGCACCCTCACCGTGATCGCTGCGCGCATGGACTACCTGCCGCCCGATGCCGCCGATGCAGAGCGCGTGCTGGCGGACTCGCAGCTCGGCTACGTTTCT
>CBDDRR010000092.1:0-7660 GCA_965233095.1 uncultured bacterium | reverse complement strand
AGGATGCCGAGCGTCGAATAGCGCCAGGAGCGGAACAGCACCAGGAACATCAGCATGATCGCGCCGAACACCACGCCCAGCGTGAGGATCTGCGAGCGAAACAGGCCTTGCAGCATGTTGTTGTAGAGCACCATCATGCCGGACAGCCGCACCTGCTCGGCGCCGTAGCCCATTTCCACGGCGATGTGATGATGGATTTCCTGCAGCATCTCGTTCCTGCGCAGGTCCGGCGCCGACTCGTACACGCGGATGCTGAAGCGCAGCTGCTGCCCGTCCTCGGATAGATACGGGTCGAACAACACGGACTTCACCGTCTCCGGCAAGCGCCGGTAGAACACGGACAGGAAGAAATCCTCGTTGAGCACGCGCGGCTCGAGGGCGCCGAACATGTCCATGGCCGTGGCAATGGACAACACCTTGCCGGTCCCGGGCAGCGACTCCAGGTACTCGTGGATGGCGCGCACCTCGGGCAGGCGCGTGCTGTTCAGCCAGTAGCTGGTGCTGGCAATGCCTGCATTCTCCCCGGTGTCGAACTCGTCCAGCGGCTCGAACTCGTCGACGAAATCGTCTTCCGACCCTGCCTCGTCCGCCGGCGCCCCGGTCGGCGCGTCGATGATGACGTCGAGCGGCGTCGTGCCGCCGAGCTGTTCGTCGATCAGCCGCATTCCCTGGTAGATCTCCGTGCTCTTCTTGAAGTAGTCGATGAAGCGGTTCTCGATCGACAGCTGGAACGTGCCGGAGACCCCGGCGACGGCGAGCAGGGCGGCAATCAGCAGTGTGACACGCGGCCGGGCAGTGATGGCACGCGCGATCGCACCGGTAATCACGCCGGTGATGTTGCGCAGCTCGACGGACCGGCCGGCCTTGAGCAGCAGCAAGGCGGCAGGGAACAACGTGAAGGACAACAGGAATGCTATGCCCAGCCCGATTACCATCATCCAGCCGAAATCGATCACCGGCCGGATGCCGCTGACCAGCAGCGAACCGAACGCCACCATCGTGGTAAGTGCGGTGTACAGGCAGGGCGTGAACTTGCTCAGGACCGTGTCCCGAACGAGTGTTGCCTGGTCCCGCTCGGGATGCAGCTCGTGCAGCTCGCGGTAGCGCACGATCAGGTGCACCACCAGCGCGAGGTTGAGAATCAACAGCAACGAGATGAAGTTGGACGACACGACGGTCACCGGCCAGCCCAGCAGCCCGAGCAGTCCGATCATCGCCAACACCGTCGCGGCGCAGGTGACAACCGGCAACACCACCCAGTACCAGCGGCGGAAGGCCAGGAACAGGATCAGCACGATAAACGCGCCGACCGCCGCGCCGAAGTTGACCAGGTCGGCGCGGATGAAGGCAATCGAGTCCACCGCGATCATCGGCACGCCGCCGAGATGGATCCGGGCCTCGTCGCGGAAGTCGTCGAGCACGCTCCGGACCTCGGCGATCGCCGTCGCATCTCGCTCGCGCACGATCGAGCCGAGTTCCGTGATGCTTTGGTCCAGCTCCGCGATGCGCCGTTGCCCGGCCTCGTCGAGGCTTCCCGACTGGCGCTGAATACGCAGCTGGTCACGCTCGCGCTGCAGGGCGCGGAACTCCTCGTCCTGGCGCAGGTTCACCTGGATGCCGGTGGTGGCGCCGTCCGGGCTGACCAGCAGGTTGCGGTACAGGTCGCTGTCGAGCACCCGCCGGCAATCCTCCAGGCGCTCCGGCCCATTGCAATTCAGCAGCTCCGGATCGGTGGGCAGGTCGGTCAGGCTGGTGTCGAGCCCGTCGATCAGCGGCACGTCGAGCAAAGTGGTGACGGACTCGACCGCCTCGACTTCCAGCAGCGCATCGCGCAGGCGCTCCAGACGCGCCAGGGCCGGCTCGGTGAACAGCCCGTCCTGTGGCGTATAGGTGACCACCAGGAAATCGTCCGACTCGTAGCGGGCCCGGATGATCCTGTAGTAGCGCACCGCCTCGTCGTGTTCCATCACCAGCGTCTCGGACGAGGCGTCCAGCTGGAAGCGCGGCGCGAAGACGCCGAGCGCGGCCACCAGTAACGCCGCCGCGAGCAGCGTCAGAACCGGATGGCTCATCACGGTCCGATCGTAGGACGCGACCAGCGTGCGCTCGAGTCGCTTTAAGATTCCCATGCTGGATCCTTGTCCCGCTGCGCGGGGCTAATCGGCCGGGGAGGCCGCCGACAGTTCTTCGAGCGCAGCGCGCAACTCGATGAGCTTGGCGCGAATGATACTCGCGTTGTCAGGGCCGATGCGCAACAGCACCTTCTGGCCGGGCGACAGCGCCTCCAGCGCCGGGTCTGCGAAGGTGTAGAGGACATGCGGCTGCGCCAGCCGAATCGGCCCGGTGACGCGGGGCGTCGCGAGCAGGTGGTCTATGACCTCGAGCGCCCGGTTGTGGAACTGGCGGCCCGGGTAGCCGAGTTCCTCGTAGGCCTCCTGGAGCAACGGGTAGTGCCGTTGGTAGGCAGCGGCGAGCGCGTCGGCGTCCAGGGCGCCCACGAGCTGTACCAGCGGCGCGTAACGCGCATGGTTGGCCGGGCTGATGACAAGCGCGTCCTCCGGGCCCTCCACCTGGAAGCGGCCCTCGATGGGGGGCACCGCCCGCGCCTTGATCCACAGTGCCTCGCGCGGCAGGTTGTCGGCCGTCGCCACCAGCTTGCGAATCAGCGCGTCGCTCACCAGGTACCGCTCGACCAGCGTCTCGCCGGCCACTTCCTTCAGCGCGTCGCGCGCCGCCTCGTCGCTCTCGTCGAGCGTCGGCAAGGGCGCCGGCGGCTCCGCGACCTCCTCGGCGACGAAAGCCGGCGCAGGCTCAGGTTGCGCAGGCGGCGCCGCGGGATCGTCTGCGGGGTGGGTCGCGGTCGGCGGCTCCGGCAGATCCACGGGAACCGGCGGCAGGTCCGTGGCACGCCGCGGATAAAAGACGGCCGCCAGCCCGATCACGACGACCGCCACTGCTATCCAGAGGATTCTGCGTTGCATAGAAAATCCCGGCCGCGAGGCTTGTCTTGACTCAGTCCGCCGCCGCCAGCAGGCGGGAATCGAAGCTGCGCGTGGTGCCGTCCTTCGCCTCGAGGCTGATTTCCCAGATGTCCTCGTCCGGGATGCTGGTGCGCTCGCGCCCGGGCAGGGCTCGCTCATCGTCTACCTGGAGGCCCCAGACGCGGACGTGCCGAATGTTGCGCACCGGGATGCGTGCGGCATCGAACTTCTCGCGCAGCGCGGGGGCGACCGCATCGCCGGCCCAGGTTGCAAAACCCGCGTCCCGAATCGCCGCCACTGCCTCGGGCATACTGACTTCTGCTAAGTTATTGGCCACTGGAAGTTCTCCTGGCGCCGCGCCGGCGTATCGCGGACCGGCCGCGCAATGCGCTGTCGCATGCCAGCCTGGACCGCATGGCAAGATTAACGCCCTATGGCAGGCGTCGCCAGCCTGACGACGACACCCGACACCTGGACCGGCAGGAGCAGACCGTGACGCAACGCCTGGCTGCCTGCCGTCGCCGACGACAAATTCGATCATGGAGAGAAAGCGAACATGAAAATGAACCTGTTTCCCGGAATCCGCGCACTGGCGGGATTCACGCTGTTGGTCATGGGCCTGTCGGGTTGCGCCACGGCGCCGGGCGGTAGCGTGCCTGCGCAGCCGCCGGAACTGATCCCGCGCCAGACGCTGCTCGGCAACCCGTTCCGCTCGAGCGCCCAGCTCAGCCCGGACGGACAGCGTATTGCCTTCCTGGCGCCGCGCGACGGGGTCATGAACGTCTGGGTGGCGGAAATCGGCGCGCCGGACCAGGCCGCACCCGTCACCGAAGAGGGCGTCCGGCCGATCCGCAGCTATTTCTGGTCGCCGGACTCACGCCAGATTCTCTATATCCAGGACAAGGGCGGCGACGAGAACTTTCTGCTCTACGGCGTCAACCTCGCGTCGGGCGAGACCCGCAACTACACGCCCTTCGAGAACGTCAGGGTCGTGCTGGTCGGCTCCAGCACCGAGATCCAGGACGAGATCCTGATCGGCCTGAACGATCGCGATCCGCGCTGGCACGATGTTCACCGGCTGAACCTCGATACCGGCGAGATGCGGCTGGAGCGTCAGAATGACGGCTACGCCGGCTTCCTGGCCGACAATGACCTGCGGCTGCGTGTCGCGGTGCGGCCGGCGCCGGACGGCAGCCAGTTCATTGAGAGCATCGACGCGCAGGGCGAGACGCGCCCACTGGCCACCGTGCCGGCCGAGGACGCCCTGACATCCGGGGTGCTCGGCATACCGCGCGGCGCAGATTTCGCCTACATGATCGATTCCCGCGGTCGCAATATCGGGTCGCTGGTCAAGCTCGACCTCGCCACAGGCGAGACCGAGGTCATCGCCAGCGGCGAGCGAGCCGACATTGACGGCATCATGGCGCATCCGGCCACCGGCGAGCTGCAGGCCTACTCGGAGAACTACCTGGTGACTCGCTGGCAGCCGATAGGAGACGCCGTCAGCGCTGATATCGAGTTCCTCGATCGCGAGGCCGGCGGCGAATGGACGGTCACAAGCCGCAGTCGTGACGATCGCCTCTGGACACTGGTGGTCGACCGGGTCACCGAGCCGGCTGCTTACTGGCTGTACGACCGCAGCAAGCGCAGCCTCGAGAAGATGTTCACCATCCGGCCGGACCTCGAGGGCTACACGCTTGCCGCGATGCATCCCGTGGAGATCGCCAGCCGCGACGGCAAGACGCTGGTCAGCTACCTGTCGCTGCCGCCGCACGCGGACCCGCAGGGCACCGGCGTTCCGGCTGATCCGCTGCCGCTCGTGCTGAACGTGCACGGCGGACCCTGGTACCGCGACAGCTTCGGTTATCGCGCCGACCACCAGTGGCTGGCCAACCGTGGCTACGCGGTGTTGTCCGTGAATTTCCGCGGTTCCACCGGTTTCGGCAAGGATTTCGTCAATGCCGGGGACCTGCAGTGGGGCCGCAAGATGCACGACGACCTGCTCGACGCCGTGGAGTGGGCCATCGAGCGGGGCATCACGACCCGCGACCAGGTGGCCATTTTCGGCGGCTCCTATGGCGGCTATGCCGTGCTCTGGGGTTTGACCAACACACCCGAGACATTCGCCTGCGGCGTGGACATCGTCGGCCCATCCAACCTCAAGACCCTGCTGGACAGCGTGCCGGCCTACTGGGCGTCGTTCTTCGAGCAGCTGGCGCGACGCGTCGGCGACCCGCGCACCGAGGAAGGCCTGGCGCTGCTCGAGGAGCGTTCGCCGCTCAGTTACGTGGAGAACATCCGCAAGCCGCTGCTGATCGCGCAGGGCGCCAACGACCCGCGGGTGAAGCAGGCCGAGAGCGACCAGATTGTCGCGGCCATGACCTCCCGCGGCATTCCAGTGACATACGTGTTGTATCCGGATGAGGGCCACGGCTTCGCGGTGCCGGAGAACAATCTCAGCTTCTTCGCGGTAGCGGAAGGATTCCTTGCCGCCTGCCTGGGCGGCCGGGTCGAGCCGGTTGGCGACGACTTCGAGGGCGCCAGCATCCAGGTGCCCACGGGTGCTGACTTCGTGCCCGGCCTGGCCGAGGCGCTATCCCGGATGGAGGAACGCAAATGATCAATTCACGGTGGCTGCGGCGCGCCTGGCTGGCGGGTACTGCGTCAATCCTGCTGACGGCGGGCTGCGCAACCACGCCCAAGCTCTACGTCGATGAGGCGGATGAGCCGCTGGAGTGCACGACGTTCGCCTGGCTGGAGAACGCCGATCGGCCGGCGTCGATTGCCGAGCAGCGGGTGCGCGCGGAGGTGATGCGGACGCTGGCGGCGCGTGGTTACCTCGAAGTCACCTCGGAACCCGACTGCCTGGTCTCCGGCGTGATTTACAGTGGCACGCGGCCGCGCTCGCCGGTCAGCGTCGGGCTGGGCGCGGGCCGCTGGGGCGGCAGCTTCGGCGGCAGCGTCGGCGTAAGCCTGCCCATCGGCGGCAGGGCGAAAACGGTTGGCAACCTGGCGATCGACGTCATCGACGTGGCACGCAATGCGGAGGTCTGGCGGGGCACGCTGGAGTCCGCGTTCGCCACTCCGGAGCCGACCTCCGACGAGATCGCCGGCGCCGTCGTGAAGGTGCTGGAGGCATTCCCGCGCCGCGGCGCGGACTGACCCCGGGCCGGGGCGGGAGGCCGAGGATGCGCCCGTACTTCCCGATCATTTATGTGCGCGGCTACGCGATGCGGTCGGCGGACATTGCCGAGACCGTGGCCACGCCGTACATGGGATTCAACCTGGGCGCCACCAAGGCGCGCCAGGACTGGCGCGGCACCGTCATCCGGCACGTCTTCGAGTCGCCGCTCATCCGGCTGATGAAGGAGCACGGCTACCGCGACGTTTACCAGGACGGCAGCGAGATCACCGGCGCCATCCCGGCGAAAAGCGTGGTGATTTATCGCTACTACGATGCGGCGGACCACGACTTCGGCACCGGCAAGCCATTGTCCATCGAGGAGGCGGCGCAGGGCCTCAAGGCGCTCATCCACCAGCTTCGCGAGCAGGTCTGCGGTGACGATGCCGTGGCCCGCTCCGAATTCCGCGTCTACCTCGTTGCGCACTCCATGGGCGGACTGGTGTGCCGTGCTTTCCTGCAGAACGACGCCATCGCGACGCCTCAGGACCGGGCGCTGGTCGACAAGGTATTTACCTACGCCACGCCGCACAACGGCATCGAGTTCGCCGGGGTGAACGTGCCGGCCGTGCTCGGCCTGTGGGACATGAACAACTTCAACCGCAGGCGAATGGCCGATTACCTTGGCCTGCCGGCCGGGTCCGAGCGTGTGGATTCGCTGAACGGACGCTTTCCCGTGGAGCGCTTTTTCAGCCTGGTCGGCACCAACCATCGAGACTACGGACTGGCGCGCATCGCGGCCGGCGAGATGAGCGACGGGCTGGTGCGCATCGAGAACGCCACGGTGCGTGGTGCGCCGCGGGCATTCGTCTACCGAAGCCACGGCGGCCCCTACGGCATCGTTAACTCCGAGGAGGGTTACCAGAACCTGGTGCGCTTCCTGTTCGGCGACGTCTGCATGACCGGGGTGCTCGAGCCGATCCACCTGCCACTGCCACCGAGCATCCGGCAGGCTTTCGAGAAGGGGCGCCAGGTGCGCGTCTCGTATTACTTCGAGGCCACGGTCGCGCCCCGCGGGGCATTCATGTTCAAGCTGTCGGAGCGGCGCATCGAGACCCACTCGGCGGTGCTGCGGCGCTTTGACGAGCTGCTCGGCCCGGCCGGCGCACCGCTCGCGGCGCCACGCTCGCCGGTGCTGTTTTCCACCTTTCTCGACACGAAAAAGATCACCGTCGGGCGCACCCTGGTGTTCAGCGTGGACCTCGCCGTATCGACCACCGGCTATGAGGTGGACGGCACCCGCGTCACCCGCCGGCACATCCCCGGCGAGCACCTGTTCCGCGACACCGTGACGGTGCGTGCCACCCGCGTCGAGGACGGCTGGAACATGCGCTACGTGATGGCGGACGAGCAGTGGGGCGAGTCGCGCGGCGCCGACGCCGAGCGCGACGGCGAGGAATGGCTCATCCCGCTGAAGTCGGTGAAGGGATTCGAGGGCCGGCTGAGGCTGAGCGCGCGGCTGCGGAACTGAAAAGCTTCCGCAACCGCGCAGCGTGGT
>CBDDRR010000091.1:0-5809 GCA_965233095.1 uncultured bacterium | reverse complement strand
TGGCGCGCCGTTATCTCAGCGAGTTCGACCAGCTTTGGCAACATGCCGAGAACGCCCGGGAAATCGGCGAACTGAGGATCTGATCCACGGTGGCGGAACGCATCATCGTTGGCATGTCGGGCGGCGTTGACTCCTCGGTCGGCGCGCTGCGGCTGCTGGAGGCCGGCCATCGCGTCGAAGGCCTGTTCATGAACAACTGGTCGGAGGACGAGGAAGGCTATTGCCGGTCGGCCGAGGACTTCCAGGACGCCCGCGCGGTGTGTGCGCTGCTCGGCATCCCGCTGCACTACTCGGACTTCTCGCGCGAGTACCGCGAGCGGGTGTTTGCCGCCTTCCTCGACGGTTACCGCGCGGGCGTGACGCCCAACCCCGACGTGCTGTGCAACCGCGAGATCAAGTTCGGCAGCTTCCTGCAGCATGCCGCGCGTCTCGGCGCGGAACGCATCGCCACGGGGCACTACGCGCGCACGGACGCCGAGGGACGGCTGCTGCGCGCCGCCGACGCCACCAAGGACCAGACCTACTTCCTGCACGCGGTGCCGCGCGCGGCGTTCCAGCGGACGGTATTCCCGCTCGGCGGACTGACCAAGCCAGAGGTCCGTGCCATCGCCAAGGCGGCGGGACTGCCGAACCACGACCGCAAGGACAGCACCGGGATCTGCTTCATCGGTGAGCGGCCGTTCGCCGAGTTTCTCGCGCGCCACCTCGAAGACCGGCCCGGCAATATCGAAGACAGCTCGGGACGCGTGCTGGGCCGCCACCAGGGCCTGAGCCGCTACACGCTGGGGCAACGGCAGGGCCTGCTGGTCGGCGGCGTGGCCGGCGCCGGCGACGCGCCGTGGTACGTGGCCGGCAAGGACGCAGCACGCAACGTGCTCGTGGTCGTCCAGGGCCATGACCACCCGATGCTGATGGACCAGAGCTTGCTCGCCACGGGTACGCACTGGATTGCCGGTAGTGCACCGCGCCTGCCGCTGGCCTGCACTGCGCGCACCCGTCACCGGCAGCCCGACAGGCCGTGCCGGGTCGAGCGCGGCGCCGACGGCGCCCTCCGGGTGCGTTTCGAGCAGCCGCAGCGCGCGCTCACGCCCGGCCAGTTCGTCGTTTTTTACGCGGGTGACGAGTGCCTCGGCGGCGCAGCCATTGCCGCGGTCGGCGAACCGGCGCTGCCGGACGCGCGCAGCGCGCGGGCCGCCTCGGCCTGACGCCGATCCGCTATAATTCCGGATTGGCAATTGCCTTTTTGCAGTTCTCGTTCAGCCACGCCATGCAGACCTGCATGGGCCGGCCCGCCCTCAATCCAGCTGGAGGAATCATGAAGGACACGGTGGACGCGCGCTCCGCGCTCAAGGTCAATGGCAAGGAATACGGCATCTGGTCGCTGGACAGCCTCGGCAAGGACAAGGTGGCGCGGCTCCCCTACTCGCTGCGCATCCTGCTCGAGAACCTGCTGCGGCACGAGGACGGCGTCAACGTGACCCGCAAGGACATCGCCGCGCTGCTCGACTGGAACCCCAGGGCCGAGCCCGACACCGAGATCGCCTTCACCCCCGCGCGCGTCATCCTGCAGGATTTCACCGGCGTACCGGCCGTGGTCGATCTCGCGGCGATGCGCGAAGCGGTGGTCAAGCTCGGCGGCCGCGCCGAGGCCATCAACCCGTTGTCGCCGGCGGAACTGGTAATCGACCACTCGGTGCAGGTCGATTCCTTCGGTGCGGCGGACTCGCTGAAGCGCAACAACGAGATCGAGTTCGGCCGCAACGAGGAACGCTACAGCTTCCTGCGCTGGGGCCAGGACGCATTCGACAACTTCAAGGTCGTGCCGCCGAATACCGGCATCGTGCACCAGGTCAACCTCGAGTTCCTGGCGCGGGTGGTGTTCGACGCGGAGAAGGACGGCAAACTGGTTGCCTACCCGGACACCCTGGTCGGCACCGATTCCCATACCACCATGATCAACGGCCTCGGCGTGCTCGGCTGGGGCGTCGGCGGCATCGAAGCCGAGGCCGCCATGCTCGGCCAGGCCGTGACCATGCTGATTCCGCAGGTCATCGGCTTCCGCTTGAAGGGCCGCCTGGCCGAGGGCGCGACCGCCACCGATCTGGTGCTGACGGTCACCGAGATGCTGCGCAAGAAAGGCGTGGTCGGCAAGTTCGTGGAGTTCTTCGGCGACGGCCTGTCGAACCTGCCGCTGGCCGACCGTGCGACGCTCGGCAACATGTCGCCGGAGTTCGGCAGCACCTGCGCGATCTTCCCCATCGACAGCGAGACGGTGCGCTACCTCGAGCTCTCCGGGCGCGACGCCGAGCGCATCGCGCTGGTGCAGGCCTACGCAAAGGCGCAAGGCCTGTGGCGCGAGGACGGCCAGCCCGAGGCCGAGTACACCGACATCCTCGAACTCGACATGGCCGACGTGAAGCCGAGCATCGCCGGCCCCAAGCGTCCGCAGGACCGCGTGCTGCTGACTGATGCGAAGCAGGCATTCCTCAAGCAGCTCCAGCCGATCCAGGCCGAGCGCGCCGACAGCAAGGGCATTGCGGAATCGCGCTTCGAGGGCGAGGGCGGCGACATCGCGGTAGGCAATCCGGCCTCTGCGTCAGCGCCCGGCCTCGGCAAGGTCAGCCGTGACGGACAGGAATTCGTGATGCGCGACGGCGCCGTGGTGATCGCGGCCATCACCAGCTGCACCAATACCTCGAACCCCGCGGTCATGCTGGCCGCCGGCCTGCTGGCCCGCAACGCGGCCGCCAGGGGACTGCAGGTCAAGCCGTGGGTCAAGACCAGCCTGGCGCCGGGCTCCAAGGTCGTGACCGAGTACCTGAAGAAGGCCGGGCTGCTCGATGACCTGGAAACCCTGGGCTTCAACGTCGTCGGCTATGGCTGCACGACGTGCATCGGAAACTCCGGCCCGCTGCCGGAGGAAATCGCCGACGCCATCACCAGGCACGAAATCGTCAGCTGCGCGGTGCTGTCCGGCAACCGCAATTTCGAGGGCCGCATTCATCCGCTTGTGCGCATGAATTACCTGGCCTCGCCGCCGCTGGTGGTTGCTTATGCGCTCGCCGGCAACCTCGACGTGGACCTGCTGAACGAGCCGCTCGGCGAAGGCAAGGACGGCAAACCGGTGTACCTGAAGGACATCTGGCCGAGCTCCGGCGAAATCCAGGAGACCATCATGGGCAACCTGGACTCGGGCATGTTCCAGGGCAGCTACGGCAGCGTCTTCAAGGGCGACGCGAACTGGCAGGGGCTGTCCGTGCCCGAGGGCGAGATCTACGACTGGCCGGAGGAATCCACCTACGTCCGCAACCCGCCGTACTTCGAGGGCATGAGCATGACGCCGGCGCCGGTGAAGCCGATCGCCGGCGCGCGCGCCCTCGCGGTGCTCGGCGATTCGGTGACCACAGATCACATCTCTCCGGCCGGCAGCATCTCTTCCAACAGCCCGGCCGCCAAGTACCTGGTGGGCAAGGGCGTCGATCCCCAGGATTTCAACTCCTACGGCTCGCGGCGTGGCAACCACGAGGTAATGATGCGCGGCACCTTCGCCAACATCCGCCTGCGCAACAAGCTCGCCGGCGGCGTCGAGGGCGGCTGGACCCGATACCTGCCGACCGGCGAAATCATGGCGATCTATGACGCTGCGATGCGTTACCAGAAGGACGGCACGCCGCTGGTGATCCTGGCAGGCAAGGAATACGGCTCAGGGTCCTCGCGTGACTGGGCGGCCAAGGGCACCAAGCTGCTCGGCGTCGAGGCCGTGATTGCGGAAAGCTACGAGCGCATTCACCGCTCCAACCTGATCGGCATGGGTGTACTGCCGCTGCAATTCAAAGACGGCGAAAGCGCAGCTTCGCTCGGCCTCGATGGCACCGAGACCTTCACCATCGACGGGCTCGGCGCCGGCGATGCACGCGAGGTTACGGTCACGGCAGAGCGTGCAGAGGGCAAGCCGGTGGTCTTCAAGGCCCGCGTCAGGATCGACACGCCCAAGGAGCTGGAGTACTACCAGCACGGCGGAATATTGCACTACGTGCTGCGCCAGCTCGCTGGCGCCGACAAGGCGGCGTGAGCGCCGGGACGCCTCCGGCGTCCTGTGACATTCCGGCCGGCCTGCTGGAGTCCCTCCGGCAGGCCGGCAAAGTGGTTTTTCTCACCGGCTCGGGCGTCTCCGCGGAAAGCGGCGTACCGACCTTTCGCGACGAAATGACCGGCTTGTGGGCGCGCTATCGCCCGGAGGACCTGGCGACGCGCGAAGCCTTCCGGCGTGATCCCATGCTGGTGTGGAACTGGTACCGGGAGCGGCGCCGGCACGTGGCGGCGGCACAGCCCAATGCCGCACACTACGCCGTCGCCCGGCTGCAGGAGCTGCTGCCGGGAGCTCTGCTGGTCACCCAGAACGTAGACGGGCTCCACCAGCGGGCGGGCAGCCGTGACGTCCTCGAGTTCCACGGCAACCTGTTTCGCAACAGCTGCCGCGATTGCGGTCACCAGATGCTGGATCCCGATCCCGAGCTGGAGCAGCCGCCGGCCTGCCCGCGCTGCGGGCATCCCATGGGGCCGGGTGTCGTGTGGTTCGGCGAGGCCATTCCGGAAGATGCGCTGAAGCTTGCGTGGCGGGCGTCGGCCGTTGCCGACGTGTTCTTCTCCATCGGCACCTCGGGGCTGGTCTTTCCCGCCGCGGACCTGGTGGAGGTGGCGCGCTGGGGCGGCGCGACCATCGCGGAGGTCAACACGGCCGTCACGCCGCTGAGCGATTCCGCCGACTACATCCTGCGCGGCCCGGCGGGGATGATCATGCCGCGACTGGTGCAGCAACTGGAAGCTTGAGATTACATTAAGTCAATAATACAAATGTCTGTAATAACGAGATTAATTTGACTTCCAACAGCAGCTCCACTTGGCGTGGCGCGCTCGGTCCCGGAATGTTGATGGCTGGTGCGGCAGTCGGTGTGTCGCACCTCGTGCAGTCCACCCGGGCAGGCGCGGAGTACGGCCTGCTGCTGATGCCGGTAGTGCTGCTGGCATGCCTGTTCAAGTACCCCTTTCTCGAGTTCGGGCCGCGCTACGCGGCCGCCACCGGCGAGGACCTGCTGGTCGGCTATCGCCGCATCGGGGGCTGGGCGCTCGCCGTCTTCGCGCTGGTGACGGCAGGCACGATGTTCATTGTCCTGGCGGTCGTCACGCTGGTGACTGCAGGCCTGGCCGGCCTCGTGCTAGGGCTCGACGCCCCGGTCGCCATAATCTCGGCAGGCGTCCTCGGGGCCTGTGTGCTGCTGCTCGCGCTCGGCAACTACCGCGGCCTCGACCTGGCCATGAAGATGCTGATGGGCGCCCTGTCCGTTTCCACGCTCGCCGCCGTGCTGCTCGCACTCGGCCGGCAGCCTGACTGGACCGGCATCAGCGGCGTGGCCGCGGCGCCACGCCTGGCTACCGCCGGCGGGGTGGCGTTTCTGCTCGCGCTGGTGGGGTGGATGCCGATCCCCATCGAAGTGGCGGCATGGCATTCGCTCTGGACCCGGGAGCGCGCACGCCAGACGGGGCGACCACCGAGCGTGCGCCATGCAATCCTCGACTTTCGCATCGGCTTTATCGGTGCGACCGCGCTTGCCTGCGCCTTCGTGCTGCTCGGCGCCCTGCTGATGCACGCCAGCGGCCTGCGTTTCTCGGATTCCGCCGTGGGCTTCTCCGCGCAGCTGGTGGAGCTGTATGCACGCAACCTCGGTGAATGGAGCAGGCCGCTGATCGCAGTGGCGGCGCTGAGCACCATGTTCAGCACCACCCTCGCCGTCGCCGATGCTTACCCGCG
>CBDDRR010000090.1:0-3197 GCA_965233095.1 uncultured bacterium | reverse complement strand
TGACATCGAGTTCGCGCTCATCCAGATGAAGGCCGAGACCCTGCACAAGATCGAGGAGGCCCTGCGCCGCCTCGAAGAGAACACGTTCGGCTACTGCTTCGAGTGCGGCGACGAAATCGCCGAGCGGCGCCTGCGGGCCCTTCCGTTCGCGGTCCGGTGCAAGGACTGTGAAGAGGCGCGGGAAACGGCGCAGCAGCGCGAGCGGATGATGGCGCAGCGGCGCGGCGCGTCGTCGCTGTTCATGGACATTCAGGGCTAACGGAGTCCCGGCGGCCCTCTAGTGGACCTTATCAGCACGATGTGACGTGCCCGAGATCGAGGGCAGGACAGCATTCCCGGACCGCGACATCGGAGCGGTCCGCTTTACATCTCGCTGAACCACCCGCTGGAAGGGCCGCCGGGCCCGCCGCCCGACGGCGTGCGAGTTTTCGCAGGTTCTGCCGGGGGCCGGGCCTGCGCCCTGCCTCCGACTCATTTCCGCGTATCATCAGCAGCAAACCGAGGCGGGCCGATGGCCCGCCGTTGTTTCTCCGCGGCCGCCGCGGGTGAGGAGATCGCCGTTTATGAGCGATCAATCCGACAAATCCGAGCAGAACGTCTTCGACGAGATTAGCGAGGACAGCCCGCTCGTCATTCCCGCCGATCTCCCGGTGTTGCCGTTGCGCGACACGGTGCTGTTCCCGAATTCCTTCATGCCCCTGGCCGTCGCGCGCGAGGCCTCGGTGAGGCTCATCGACGAAGCCACCGTCGGCGGGCGCATGATCGGCGTCTTCACCCAGCGCGAAGCGTCGGTCGAAGAGCCGCAGCAGGACGACCTGTATCCCATCGGCACGGCCACCCACATCCACAAGATGTTCAAGCTCCCGGACGGCAGCCTGCGGCTGATTGTCCAGGGGCTCGCCCGCGTCCGCCTCGATCGCATCGTCCAGGTGCGCCCCTACCTCCGCGCCGCCGTGACCGCCGCGGACGAAAGCCTGCGCGACGAAGATCGGCTCGAGATCGACGCACTGCAGCGCAACATCAAGAGCAATTTCCAGCAGGTCGTGTCGCTGTCGCCGCTGCTCTCGGATGATCTGCAGGCGCTGGCGGCGAACATCACCGAGCCGGGCAAGCTGGCGGACTTCATTGCCTCGAGCCTGACCACCATCGGCACCCCGATCAAGCAGGAGGTGCTCGAGACCCTCGACATTCGCGCCCGGATGGACTCCCTCAACCGGATCCTCATCAAGGAGCTCGAAGTGCTCGAGCTCGGCTCGAAGATCCAGTCGCAGGTGCAGTCCGAGGTGGGCAAGAACCAGCGCGAGTACTTCCTGCGCGAGCAGCTCAAGGCCATCCAGAAGGAGCTCGGCGAAGGGGACGATCAGGCCAAGGAAACCGAGGAACTGCGCGCCAAGATCGATGCGGCCGGCATGCCGGAGGGGGTGAAGAAGGAGGCGCTCCGCGAGCTGGATCGGCTCTCGAAGATGCCCGTGGCCGCGGCCGAGTACACCGTTTCGCGAACTTACCTCGACTGGCTGGTCGCCCTTCCCTGGGCCAAGCGAACCGAGGACGCCCTCGACCTCAAGCGGACGAAAGAGGTCCTCGACGCCGACCACTCCGGCCTCGAGAAAGTGAAGGACCGTGTCCTCGAGTATCTCGCTGTGCGGAAGCTCAACCCGGACGTGAAGGGGCCGATCCTCTGCTTCCTCGGCCCGCCCGGGGTGGGCAAGACATCGCTGGCCAAGTCCATCGCCAACTCGCTCGGCCGCAAGTTCGTGCGCGTGTCGCTCGGCGGCATGCGCGACGAGGCGGAGAGCCGCGGCCACCGCCGCACCTACATCGGCGCGCTTCCCGGGCAGGTGATCCAGGGCCTTCGCCGGGCCGAGTCGAAGAACCCGGTGTTCATCCTGGACGAGATCGACAAGCTCGGCTCCGACTTCCGCGGCGATCCGGCGTCGGCGCTGCTCGAAGTCCTCGACCCCGAGCAGAACAACACGTTCCGCGATCACTACCTGGATGTACCCTTCGATCTGTCCGAGGTGCTGTTCCTCACCACCGCCAACGTGCTCGACCCGATCCCGCACGCGCTGCGCGACCGGATGGAAGTGCTCGAACTGGCCGGGTACACCGAAGAGGAAAAGCTGAAGATTGTCTTCGAGCACCTCATCGCCAAGCAGATCGCCAATCACGGACTCACGCCGGAGCAGCTCGAGTTCACGCAGCCGGCCATCAGCGCCGTGATTCGCGGCTACACCCGCGAGGCCGGCGTCCGCAACCTGGAGCGGGAGATTGGCGCGCTGTGCCGCAAGGTGGCGCGGCGCCGGGCGGAGGGGGACGAAACGCGGGTCGTCATCGACCCGGCCGCCGTGGTGGAAATGCTCGGTGCGCCGACGTTCCTGGACGAGGAAATCGAGAACCGCACGAAGGATCCGGGCGTGGCGGTCGGACTTGCCTGGACGCCGGCGGGCGGAGAGGTGCTGTTCGTCGAGGCCTCGCGCATGCAGGGCGGCGGCAGCCTCACCATGACGGGCCACCTCGGCGATGTCATGAAGGAATCGGCGCGCACGGCCCTGTCCTGGTTCCGCGCCCACGCCACCCGCTACAACGTCGATCCGTCCTTCTACAAGGACGCCGAGATCCACCTCCACGTACCGTCCGGCGCCATCCCCAAGGACGGCCCCTCCGCCGGCGTGACGATGGTCACGGCGCTCGCGTCGGAGCTCACCGGTCGTCCGGTGCGCGGCGACATCGCCATGACCGGCGAGATCACCCTGTCAGGCCGCGTGCTGCCGGTCGGCGGCATCAAGGAGAAAGTGCTGGCAGCACGGCGGCACGGCATCACCGAGGTGATCCTGCCGAAGCAGAACGAGAAGAACATCAACGAGGATCTGAGCGAAGAGCTGCGGCGGGAGCTGACCATCCACTACGTCGTCCACATCGAAGAAGTGGTGGCGATCGCGCTGCAGCCCTCGTCGGCCCAGACCCACACCGGCCTGCCGCTCGTAACCGAACGCTCGCAGACGCTTCAATAGCTTCCGGCTGCCAGCTTCCGGCTGCCAGCTTCCGGCTTCCAGCTTCCAGCCCGGCGACTGGCAGCTGGTAGCTGGTAGCTGGTAGCTGGCAGCTGATTCAGACCATTCCCAGACCAACGATGGTCTTCATGTCCGTGATTTCGCCGCTGCGAATCATGTCGCGCGCGTCGCTCAGGGTGAACACCT
>CBDDRR010000089.1:0-8438 GCA_965233095.1 uncultured bacterium | reverse complement strand
GAGCCGTCAGCGTGGGCTGGATGTTCATGTTGCGCCGGGTCATCTCCTGGCCGATCTGGTTCACGCTGTCCTGCACGCTGTCGCGGCCGGCAATGACGACGCGATCCCCGCCCTGGCGATTCTCCGGGGCGGCCAGTTCGGCGCCGACGCCCAGCAGCGTGGTCAGCACCGCGCCGGCGAAGATGCGATCCCAATGCCAATCGACACCATCCTCCAGGCCCGCGTAACCGGCCGGGTCCGTGCCCACGAGGTTGTCGAGCTGGCTTGATGAGGTGTCCGGCAGGATCAGCCGGTGCCACACCATCTGGAGTCGGGTCTGCCCGTAGCTGACCTGGCTGTTGTAGCGGCCCAGGATGCGCGAGCCCTGCGGGATCAGCAGATGGCGGCCGGTGGCCGTGTCGTAGATCGGCTCCGTCACCGTGGCGATCACGTCGCCCGGTAGGTCGGACTTGATGCCCGTCACCAGTGCGCCCGCGATCACCGTGCCGGCCATCACCTGATACGGCGAGGCAGGTAGTTGCAGGTTGCCAGAATTGCGGGTTTGCACAGGACCGGCATTGCTCAGAAACGCTTCCTTCTGGTCCTGCCGGTTCTGCACGGCGGTGGGATCGCCCGGCTGCGCGGCCGTCGAAGCCGGTCCGGCGGCCAGCGGATCGAAACCCGCCAGTCCGGTCAGCGGTGGGGTTCCTGCCATGCTCTGAGTGGGAGGGGCTACGGCGGCGCGCTGTCCGCCCGTGCTGAAGAACACGGACGAAGCCGCCGCTTCCTCGGCCTCCTTGAGCCGCGCTAGGCGCTCGGCTTCGGCCGGGTCATAGCCCGGTTGCGAGTAACCCTGCGCTCGCTGTTCGGCGCGCAGGATCGGTGCTCCGAGGTCGCCGGGTAGCGGTTCGCCCAGCTCCGGCGGCAGCGGTGGCAAGGTCGGCGGTAGTTGCGAATAGTCGATGGGCAACTGCGCCAGCCCTTCGGAGCGCGACACGCGATCGACGTTGTACAACTCGGTCGGCTCGCCTGCGCCACGGCGCTGCGGTGCTTGCAGCGACCAGAGCGTTGCGCCCAATACGGCGGCGGCCACGCTGCCGACCAGAACTGCCAGCATGCGCCGGTTCAACCGCGTGACGGGACGCGGCTGCGCCCGCAGGGCGACTTGTTCCGGCGCCAGCTTCGGGGCGGCGCCAAGCATGTCCGGAGAATCGTCCTGGCTCATGGTCAGTTCCTCCGCGCGCCCGTCGTGCCGTCCGTGCGCTCGATGCGCACCACGTCGCCCTTGTCGCCACCCAGGCGCAATTCGGCCGCGCCGAACAGCCGGTCCACGATGTAGTACGGCGACCGGAAGCGGTAGTTCACGAGTTGGCCATCGCCCTGTGCGCCGATCACGAACAGTGGCGGCAACTCGCCCTGTGCGATGCCGCCGGGAAACTGGATGTAGACTTTCTCGCCGTCGTCGAAGGCGCGCAGCGGCTTCCACGGTGTATTGCTACCGCTGATCGCGTAGCGGAAGCGGATGTTCTCCAGCGACAGGCCCGTATCGAGCGGCGCCGCCGTCTGCGCCGCCCGCGCCTGGCGCTGCAAGGCCAGCATGCGGTCGCGCGGATAGTCCCAGGACACCGACGCCATCCACGCCTTTTCGGTCGAAGTCAGTTCGATCAGATAGGTGCGGCGGCTGGTGGTGATGACCAGATTGGTCTTGAGGCCGGTGCGGATCGGCTTGACCAGCACGTTGACGCGCAGTTCGCCGCCGGCGCCGCTCGACGTATCGCCGACGATCCAGCGCACCGTGTCGCCGGCGGCGACCGTCACCAGTTCCTCGCCGGGCTGGAGTGTAATCACCGTGACCCGCTCGGGACTCGTATAGACCTGGTACAGCGCGCCGTCGGTAAACGGCCAGACCTGAATCGCATTGATGTAGCCTTCGCGCGTGGGCGCCATGCGCGCTTCCTCGTTGGCGCGGGATACGCGCACGCGCTCGTCCTCCGGCTCGGGTGTCACCTCCGTTTCCGCGAGTTCGGGCAGCGGCATCAACTGCCCCGGTAGCGGCAAAGGCTCCGGCACCGCAACCACTTCCATCGGCAGAGGTGGTTCGGGCAAGGGCTGCGCCTGCACCGGCTCGTCGAGCGTGATGCTCGGTGGCTTGCGTGGCGTGGCGCAGCCCGCCAGCGTGACGGCAATCAATGCAACAGCATAAAAGCGCAAAGACGGTTTCATGGCCTGCCTCCTTCGGTTGAGTCGAGTTCACGGCTCCATGACAGGCCGTTGACGTAGATGCCCAATGGATTGCGGCGCAACCGTTCCTCGGTGCGCGGCGTTTGCAGCACGATGGAGACCACCGCCGTCCAGCGTTCCAGCCCTGCCGCCGCGCCGTTGACGTAGCGGCGCTCCGTCCAGCGCACGTTGAACGACGTGTCGCTGGCGCGTACAACGCTGTTGATCTCCACCGTCACCGTTTCCCGGCCGATCCGCGCAAAGGGATCGTTGGTGCGCGCGTAGTCGTTGAGCACGGCCGCGCCGCGGTCGGTGGTGTAGTCGTAGGCTTCGAGCCAGTTGTCCCGCACCACGATCGGGTCGATGGACAACGAGCGAACTATCGTGACGAAACGTGCCAAGTGATAGCCGATCTGCACGTCTGTTGGCCGGTACGGCGTGGCTGCCTCACCGACGGCGCGCACCTGCCCGCCGTGGTCCACCTCCACCACGTAGGGCGTGACGATGGACTGCGCCGAGCGCCAGACGAGGCCGCCCGCCATCAGCAGCGCGAGCGCGAGGCAGCCGAAGGCCATCAGCCGCCAGTTCTTCGCCTGTGCGCGGGCCGAGCCGATGCGCTCGTCCCACACCTGTTCGGCAGCCTGGTACGGCGTGGCCGGCTGTGGTGTGTCGGCATAGCGCACCTGCGGTCGTTTGAATCGCATGGCAGGTTCTCCTTATGAGTTCGATGGGTCGCGCAGGCTGGGGCCGCTGCCCGAGCCGCCGCCGTCGCCACCGCGCAGCGTGTGCGCGACGGTGGTGGCGGCATGGGTGAGCTGCTGGCGGCGTTGCAAGCGCCTCGCCCACGCGGGTTGTCCGGTGCTGGCGGCGGCGTCCGCACTGCCGCCCTGAGCGGCCGAGCCGGTAGCAGCGCTGCCCGTGGAAGCATCGGGATTGATGGCGGCAGCGGCACGCGCCTTCAGCGAATGCACACCGGCGGCCACGCGCTGCCCGACCGACTGCGCGCCGGTCCTGGCAACATTGCCCAGACCGGCCGCCGCGCCCTTGAGGCCACCGCCGGCACCAGAGGAACCCGCTTGGAAGGCCGACTTGGCGCTGCTCGCGGTCGATGCCATCGAACGTGCGCCGCCGACGGCCATGCGGGCAGCGCCAGGTGCCATGCGCGCGCCGGCCGCAACGGCACCACCGACGCCGGTGGCTACCGCACCCACGGCAACGGCGGTCCCGGCCGCGCCGAGCGTGGCTCCCGCCATCGCACCGGCGCCGAGCTGCGGCGAACCGGACACCAGTCCGGTAGCAATACCCGGCCCGAAGATCCCGAGCGCCAGCAGCGCAAGGGATGCCAACATGATGACCAGCGCATGGTCGATGGAGGGTTCGTCCGGCGCGACCTGGAATTCGGCGAACAGGCCGGTGCCGATGCCGACGATCACCGCCAGCACCAGCACCTTGATGCCCGACGACACCACATTGCCCAGCACCTTCTCGGCCAGGAACGCGGTCTTGTTCCACAGCGCGAACGGCACCAGCACGAAGCCGGCAAGCGTCGTCAGCTTGAACTCGATCAACGTGATGAAAAGCTGGATCGCCAACACGAAGAACGTGACGATCACCACGAGCCAGGCCAGAAACATGACCGCGATGGGTGTCACGTTCACGAACACCTCGGGGAAGCCCGCCATGTCGCTGATCTGTTCGAGGATCGGCGCGCCGGCGTCAACGCCCACCTTGGCCAGCCGGCCGGGTTGCAGGAACTCCGCCTGCGTGATGGTCGATCCCGAAGCCATCAATCCCAAACCCGCGAACGAGCGGAACACGATGCTGGCCAGCCAGTTGAAATTGCCGATGATGTAAGCGAAGGCACCGATGTAGAGCACCTTGCGGATCAGCTTGGCGATCACATCGTCGCCCTGGCCGGTGGCATGGCTCATCGCCCAATAGAGGCCCGCGATGGTCATGTCGATCACGATCAAGGTGGCGGTGAGGAACGCAACCTCGCCACCCAGCAGACCGAAGCCCGAGTCGATGTAGGTGGAGAAGACGATGAGGAAGCGGTCGATCACCGAGATGTCGTTCATGGCGCGTGCCCTCAGTCGCCGCCGTAGAACGGCACGGTCTGCGGCGTGTAGGGCGTGCCTTCGCCGTGGAAGCGTCGCCGCACTTCGCGGGCGCGCTCGGTGGCTGCTGCCTGCCGCGCCAGTTCCAGCGACGCGGCGCGGTCCTGCGTCAACTGGAGCTGCTGCGCCTGGATCGCCTGCTTGGCCTGCAAGGCCAGCAACTGGTTGGTTGCCTGCATGGCTTGCAACGCGCCGGTGGCCGACTGGCTCTGGCCGACCAGATCGGCCAGCACGCCTTCGTCCTCGTTGAGGTTCTGCGACACCTGCGCCTGCATCCGCATGGCTGTGTGCAGGCCGTCGAGCGTGTGTCGCCAGCGTTCGCGCGCGTCCTGCGCCATGCGGTCACCACTGACGGTCGCGGCGTATTCGTGCGGGTACAGCCGGGCGAATTCCCGATCCATGTTCGTCACGTCGTAGGCCAGACCCTGCGCCTCGGCGATCAGGCGTTCGGTGGTCGCCAGCGTCGAGCGCAGGCGATTGACCACGTTGTAGTCGAGGCTCGTCAGATTGCGTGCCTGGTTGATGAGCATCTGCGCTTCGTTCTGAAGCTGCCGCACCTGGTTGTTGATCTGCTCCAGCGTGCGGATCGCGGTCAGCGTGTTCTGGATCAGGTTGGTCGGGTCAATCACCGCCCATTGCGCCTGCGCGGCAGGCAGCGTGCAGAACAGAGCGGCAGCGACGGTCGCAAGAAGTGTCTTCTTCATGACGGTTTCTCCTGTGGTGGATTGGAAGCGGCAGGTGCGGACGGCAGCAGATCGGCCGCCCAGTCCAGGCCGCAGTGGCGCAGCCAGGCGGCTGCGAAGCTGGAAGACGAAGCCGACGCTTCCACCGCGTCAATGTCGCGCTGGTCCTGCGGCGTCGAAGCACCGGCGAAGGCCAGCGCGACCGGCCCCAGGTCGAGGTCAAAGAGGCGATTGCCCAGCCGCGACTGGTAGTAGTAGTCGCGCTTGGGCTGCGCGGTGGCGACGATCTCGATTTGCCGGGCGTTGAGGCCGAAGCCTTCGTAGATCTTGCGGATTTGCGGCTCAGTGGCTTGTGGATTGGGCAGGAAGATGCGGCTTGCGCAGCTCTCCACGATGGCCGGCGCGATGCTGGAGTCCTTGATGTCCGCCAGCGACTGCGTGGCGAAGATCACCGACACGTTTTTCTTGCGCAGCGTCTTCAACCACTGGCGGATGCGCGCGGCGAACACCGGGTCGTCGAGGAACAGCCACGCCTCGTCGAGAATCAGCAAAGTCGGTGCGCCGTCGAAACGCTCGTCGAAGCGCGCGAACAGATAACCGAGTACCGCCAGCACGGCGGCGCGGCTCGCCATCAGTTCCTCCATCTCGAAACCCTGCACGTCGGCGGTGCCCAGACGGTCGTGATCGGCATCGAGCAAACTGCCGTGCGCGCCGCCGAGCACGTAGGGCGCGAGCGCCTGGCGTAGCGCGTTGTTCTGCAACAGCACGGAAAACCCGGTCAGCGTGCGCTGCTCCACCGGCGCACCGGCGAGACTTTCCAGCGCCGACCAGATGGCCGCCTTCTCGTCGGGGCCGATGCTCGCGCCTTCACGCAGCATCCGGCCTTCGAGCCATTCGGCGGCCCAAGTGCGGTAGCTTTCTTGGTCGATGCGCGCGAGCGGCTGAAACGCGATGCCGCTGTCCGTGCCCAGGTCGTAGTGCTCGCCACCGAGGCCGAGGATGGTGGCGCGCATCGAGCGGCCCATGTCGAAGGCGAAAATGCGTGAGCCGGGATAACGGCGGAATTGCATCGCCAGCGTGGCGAGCAACACGGACTTGCCCATGCCGGTCGGTCCAACGACAAGGGTGTGGCCGACATCGCCGATGTGCGTCACCAGACGGAACGGCGTGGCGCCATCGGTGCGCGTGACGATCAAGGGTGGCCCGTCGAGGTGGGCATTCTTCTCCGGCCCGGCCCACACCGCCGACACCGGCATCAGGTGCGCGAGGTTCAGCGTCGAGACGATGGGCTGGCGCACGTTCGCGTAGGCGTTGCCCGGAATCGACGACAGCCACGCCTCCACCGCGTTGAGTGTTTCAGGGATCGTGACGAAACCCCGGCCCTGAATGACGCGCTCCACCCTGCGCAGCTTCTCGTCGGCCGCGCCGGCATCGGTATCGAGCACCGTCACGGTCGCGGTGACGTAGCCGAAAGCGACTTGATCGCTGCCCAGCTCCTGCAAGGCCGCATCGGCGTCCACCGCCTTGTTCGATGCGTCGGTATCGACCAGCGGGCTTTCCTGTTGAAAGATCGTCTCGCGCAGCAGTGCGACGACGTTCTTGCGCTTGGCGAACCACTGGCGGCGCAGGCGGCCGAGTTCCTTTTCCGCCTCGGACTTGTCCATGCAGAGGAAGCGCGTGCTCCAGCGATAGGCGAAGCCGAGTCGGTTCAGGTCGTCGAGCAGCCCCGGCCAGGTCGAGGTCGGGAAGCCGCGCACCGACACCACGCGCAAATGCGCATCGCCCAACATCGGCGCAAGCCCGCCGGTCAGCGGGCAGTCGGTCAGCAGCGCATCGAGGTGAAACGGATGCTCCGGCACGGCCACGTGATAACGCCGCGTGGAGATGGTGGCGTGCAGATAGGTAAGCGTTTCGCTGTCGTCGAGCCAGGCAATCTCTGGCATCACGCCGTCGAGCAGGTCGAAGCAACGATCCGTCTCCGCGATGAAGGCGATCAGGCGTTCATGCCAATCCACGCCACGCTGCGACGTATTCTCGTAGAGCAGATTCGCGGCGCGTGCGCGGGACTCCTCCGGCGGCAGGCACACCAGCGTCAGGTGATAGCGGCTATCGAAGTGACTCTGGTCTTCCTCGAACACCGCTCGGCGTTCCTCGTCCACCAGCCACGACAGCGGTTCGGGAAACTCGGACTGCGGATAGTCAGCCGCTGACAGCCTTTCGGCCTCGACGAACAAGGCCCACCCGGAACCCAGGCGGCGTAGCGCGTTGTTGAGCCGCGCTGACGTGGCGATCAGCTCGCCCTGCGTCGCGCTGTCCAGGTCCGGCCCGCGAAAGCATGCTGTCCTTTGGAACGAACCGTCCTTGTTGAGCACGATGCCGGGCGCCATCAACCCGGCCCAGGGCAGCCAGTCGGCGAGCAGTGCGGGACGCTGACGGTATTCGGCGAGATGCAACATGGCGTCGTCCTCACACGTCCAGCAGAGGCTTGTGCTTGATGTGCCGCGCGAACACCTGCATGAACTGCGGATCGACGCGCGCCCCCCATACCGCGAGCGAATGGCCGACGATCCACATCACCAGACCCGGAATCCACAGTTGCAGGCCCAGTCCCACGGCGGCGGCCAGCGTGCCGTTGGCAATGGCGACCGTGCGCGGCGCACCGCCCAGCAGGATGGTTTCGGTCAACGAACGATGCAGCGGCACCTCGAAGCCGCTGGCGAACTCATCGGGCGCACTCATACGACAGCCCCACCGGAGAAGCTGAAGAAGGACAGGAAGAACGAGGACGCCGCGAACGCGATGGACAGGCCGAAGACGATCTGGACCAGTTTGCGAAAACCGCCGCTGGTATCGCCGAAGGCCAGCGCCAGGCCGGTGGCAATGATGATGATGACTGCGACGATGCGCGCCACCGGCCCCTGGATGGAGTCGAGGATGGCTTGCAGCGGCCCTTCCCAGGGCATGCTGGAACCGGCCGCGTGCGCCGTGCCGGTCGCCAGCAGGAATACGACCGCCAGCAGCAGCCCCTGTTGTGCTGGCCCGGCCAGGCACCGTAGGCGTGCGAGCAGGGAAAGCGGATTTACGGAAATGCGGGAATCATGAGAAACGTAAGCAGGCGTCATGGCAGTTCTCCAGAGTGGGTTGAGGACGGGGAAGGAAGCGGCGCGAGCGCGTCGTCGAGTTGGTAGCCCTGACCGTCGAAGCCGGTCACGCGGGCGACGGTCTGGACCTGGCGGGCACGGCCGCGCCCGGCAATGAAGACAATGACGTTCACCGCTTCGGCGATCAGCGCGCGCGGCGGCGTCATGGCGACTTCGAGAATCAGTTGTTCGAGGCGCAGCAGCGCGCCGTGCGCGGAGCTGGCGTGCAGCGTGGCAATGCCGCCGGGATGCCCTGTGCCCCACACCTTGATGAGGTCCAGCGCCTCGCCGCCGCGCAC
>CBDDRR010000088.1:0-5965 GCA_965233095.1 uncultured bacterium | reverse complement strand
TCGACCCCGGCCACCGCCGGCGCGAGGTTGGTGGTTTCCGACAGCGGGGACATCTTGTCGCCGAAGTACGCGCCGGAAATGACCGCGCCGGCCGTCACCTCGGGCGACAGGCCCAGCCCCTGCGCGACGCCCATCAGTCCGATGCCGATGGTGCCGGCGGTGGTCCAGCTGGATCCCACCGACACGGAGACCAGCGCGCAGATCAGGCACGCGGTCGGGTAGAAGACGGTCGGGGAGAGAATCTGCACGCCGTAATAGATCATTGCCGGCACGGTGCCGGACATGCTCCAGCTGCCGATCAGCGCGCCGATGGCAAACAGGATCAGGATGGCGCCCAGCGCCGTGGAGATGCCATTGACGATGGCCGCGAGGATGTCGGTCCAGCGCTCACCATTGTAGATGGCGATCAGCGCCGCCACCGCGGCGGCCAGCGTGAGTGCCACCTGGTTGGCGCCCTGCGACGAGTCCGCGCCGAACAGCCAGATGGACATCGACAGCAGCGCGATCAACACGCCGATCGACGCCAGCGACTGCAGCATGCTCGGCAGGCGTATGTGCGCGCCGGTGTCGCTCGGACCACCCAAGCGTCAGATCCTGGCGAGCAGGTAGTCGCGCATCTCGACGCGCGCCTCGAGCCGCTGGCAAAGCAGGAAGCTGCCGCCGAGCTTCCGGTGCAGGACCGCGGTGGACGCCGGCGGATTGCGGTACTCCCGCGAACGGAACACGATGTTGAGGCCGGCCGCGGCGGCCCGCGAAGGGAGGTTTGAGGCGCCGAAGTCGTACGCGCCGTCGGTGGTCAGCGGCTCGCACACCATCATGATGAGATCGACCACCAGCGTCTTGTGGCGCTCGGAATCCGCTTCGCGCAGGTAGCCGATCTCGACGGCGTGCCGGGCGACGCGTTCGCGGTCGTTGTCGAGAATGGCGCGCGTGATGCGCCGGTAGCGATCGACGAACTCCTGCGGAAACTCCACGGCCGCGCCGAGATCCAGCAGCACCAGGCGGCCGTCCTCGCGCCGGTACAGGTAGTTGGCAAAATTCGGGTCGGTCTGCATGAAGCGGAATTCGTACAGCTCCATGAAGGTCAGGTCCTGGATGGCCACAGCGATGCTGTCGCGGACGTCCTGGGGAAGGTCCTGGCGGATCAGCTTGTCCAGCGGCTCTCCCTCGACCCAATCCATGGCCAGCACCCGCTGTGTGCTGTAGTCGCGATGGACCCGGGGTACCACGAAGCGGTCGTCCTGGCCGAGCAACTGGTGGTAGCGCTCCAGGTTGGCCGCCTCGGTGAGGTAGTCGGCTTCCTGTCGCAGCTGCCGCTTTGCTTCGTCGATAATGTCGGACACGTCCAGTTCGCGGGGCAGCAGGCGCGCCATGTTCAGGAACATGGCCAGGTTGTCGACGTCGCTGTCGATGCTCTTGGCGACGCCCGGGTACTGGATTTTCAACGCCATGGCGCGGCCGTCGCTCGCTACCACACGGTGCACCTGCCCGATGGACGCGGAAGCCGCGGGCTCGAAGTCGAACTCGGCGAAGCGCTGCTCCCAGCCCTTGCCGTATTCCCTGCCCATCAGCCGTTTGACCTGCGTCTGCGGCATCACGTCGGCCGAGGCGCGCAGTACGGACAGCGCCTCCGCGAATTCGGGGGGCAGCACGTGGCTGCTCTCCATTGAAAGGAGCTGTCCGAGCTTCATGGCGGCGCCGCGCATGTGGGCCAGGCGCTTGGCGAGGCGGGTGGCGTTGGCGCCGGAAAGCAGCGCCGAGGCCGCGGTGCCCGAGGCCTTGCCGGTGGCGCGACGCAGGCTTTCCGCGAGCCCGCCGACGGCCATGCCGCCGGCCGTCAGGCCCAAGCGGAACAGCCGCCCGGTGCGCGTCACGGGCACCCGCGATTGGCGTCTTCCTGGCGGCGGCTTGGGCTTCTCGGTCACGAGTCCCAGCCTATCACGCCGGCTCAGATCCCGGCGCGCGCCGCGTGCAGCTCCACGACGTCGCCGTCCGCGACCGGGTGGTCGGCACCGACCTGTTGGCCGTCGAACGCGCCGCTGCCCCACAGGCGGCCGAAGCGAAAGCTCTCCGCAATGTCCTTGTGCACCAGCCGGGCGACATCCAGCACCGTGTCGCCGCCGCGCACCGTGAACGGCCGGTCGCGCTCGGGCTCCTTGCCGGGCGCCTTGGTGTAGACCCGCACGATCTGCAGTGCACCGAACAGCCAGGGAGCGATCTCGCCCAGGCCCTGGCCGGTCTCCGCGGAGACGCGCAGCGCCGGAAAGTTCACGCCCAGCAGTTCCTCCAGCACCGCCACTTCCTCCGGGTCCGGCGCGAGGTCGCTCTTGTTTGCCAGCAGCAGCGTCGGCAGCGCGATCCTGAACGGATCGTCGATCTCGGTACCGGGCCCGCCGGCGTCGGCGCCGGTGGCTTCATCGCGCGGCAGCCCCGGCCACTCCGGGACCAGGCTGATCCTGCGGGCGGCCAGCGTGTCGAGGATGAACTGCACCTGCTCGACGCAGGCGGGGTCGGACAGGTCGACGACCAGCAGCGCAGCGTCCGCGGTCTGCAGTGTCGAGGCAATCCACGGCGGACTGTGGTCCGCGGACATCGACGGCAGGTCCAGCAGCTGGAAGGCGATGTCCTCGTAAGCCAGCATGCCCGGCTCCGGGAACTGCGTGATGAACGAGCCCGGCCCGGCCTGGGCGCGGGAACCTGTGAGGCGCTGGTGCAGCGCAGACTTGCCGGAGTTCGGCGGCCCGAGCAGCACCACCTGGCCCGCGCCCTCGGGGCGGAGGGTCAGCGCCGGGCCGCTGCGCTTGCCGCCTTTCTTCGGCCCGGCAAGCTCCTCGGTGAGGTCCTTGATGCGGCTCTTGATGTCGGCCTGAAGGTGTTCGGTACCCTTGTGCTTCGGGATCGTCGAAAGCATTTGCCTGAGGCAGTCGAGACGCTCCTTCGGTTCGCGTGCCTTGCGGTAGGCTTCCTCCGCCTTCTTGTATTCGGGCGTGACGTTGGTCGGCACGGCGGGAGCTCAGGTTTCGTGCGCCGGAAAGCCCGAGGCGTCGATCACGTCGCGGTAAGCGTGCCAGGTGGCGTGTCCCAGCAGCGGGAACAGCACGGCGAGGCCGACGAAGGCAGAGGCGAAGCCGATGCCGGTCAGCAGGACGATCAGCGCGAGCCATACGACCATGGCGGGCTTGTTGCGCAGCGTTGCGTTCACGCTGCTCAATACCGCCGTGACCGTGTCCGCCTTGCGGTCCATCAGCATCGGCAGCGAAAAGGCGCTGGCGGCGAAGGTGATCGCGGCGAAGATCGAGCCGACGGCGGAGCCGATGGCGAGGAAACGCACCAGCTGGATGGTGTCGGGCCGGGACTCCACCGGGAAGAACACGTGCACCATGGAGCCTGCCCTGGCCCACACCAGGAAGATCACCAGCAGGATGAGCGCGAACACCATGCTGTCGCCGACGCGCGTGCGCACCGCCTGGATGCTGCGGTCAAAGGTCGGCACGCGGCCGGCTTCCAGCTGCCAGCTGACCGCGTACAACGCGATCGCCAGCAGCGGGCCGATGAACACGAACCCCGAAAGCAGCGAGAGCAGCATGATCCAGCTGCCGAGCCACAGCGCCACGAGGCTCACCATCCACGACAGCCCCAGCACCAGCAGGCCCCAGCCGAGGCTCTGCCCAGGCGCCGCTTTCATGTCGCGCCAGCCGGCCGCCAGCCAGCGGAAGGGAGCGCCCGGCGGCACCCGGCGGCAAGGCGCCACGAAGGGCAGCTGCCCGTCCGGCTCCTTAAACCTGTTTCTATCCTGCTCTTCGTCCATGCTCATCGTCGCGATGTCAGCCAGGTCGCTTCTATACCACATGCCGGCGCCGGCGGGCCCGCGCGCGCTCAGGGGAACTCGCTTTCCCGACTTGCCGGCGTTATCTTGTGCTGGGCCCGAAGTGCTGGTCGCCGACTCGCCGCCGCGTAGCCGATGAAGAACCTGTTCGCCGAGCTCAAGCGCCGCAACGTCATCCGCATTGCCATTTTTTACGGCGCGGCCGCGTGGCTCATATTGCAGGTCGCCGACGTGATGCTGGACATCCTCGGCGCCCCGGACGGCTCGCTGCGCCTGCTGGCCGCTGTGCTCGCCCTCGGCTTCCCCTTTGCGCTGATTCTCGCCTGGGCCTTCGAAGTCACGCCGGAAGGCATCAAGCTCGACAGCCAGGTCGACCGCGATCGGCAGCAATCCGACCAGTCGGCACGCAAGCTGGATATCGCGACCATCGCCCTGTTGCTGCTCGCGATCGTGCTGCTGCTGTGGAGCAACCTGGGCCAACGGAATGGCGAGGCGCCACCGACGGCGCGGCAGGCCGTCCCCGAGGCGGCGCCCGTCGCCGATCAGCCACGCGACCTGTCGATCGCCGTGCTGCCATTCGTCAACATGTCAGCCGACCCGGAGAACGAGTATTTCTCGGAGGGCCTGTCCGAAGAGATCCTCAACGTGCTGGCGAAGATGCAGGACTTCCGGGTTGCCGGGCGGACTTCCTCTTTCGCCTTCAAGGACCAGCAGGCCGACCTGCGCGCCATCGGCGAGCGGCTCGGCGTCGCCAACATCCTCGAGGGCAGCGTGCGCCGCCAGGGTGAACGCGTGCGGGTCACGGCGCAGCTGATCGACGCCCGCGATGGTTATCACCTCTGGTCGGAGACTTACGACCGGCAGCTCGACGACATTTTCGCCATCCAGGACGACATCGCGACCGAGGTCGTGAAGGCGTTGCGACTGACCCTGCTGGATGCCGACGAGCAGGTCATCAGCCAGACCGCGAAGGGCGACGTCGAGGCCTACAACCACTATCTCCTTGGCCAGTCGCTGGTGCGGTTACGGACCCGCGAGGGGCTCGAGCGCGCCCTCGAGGAATTCCAGCAGGCTATCCTCATCGATCCGGAGTACGCGCCGCCCTACGCGGGCATCGCGATGGTCTACGCGCTGTTCGACAACTACGGCTACCGGCGCCTGGACGAGACCGGGGAACTCGCCCACCGGGCGCTGGAACGTGCGCTCGCACTCGACCCGCAGAGCGACGAGGCCTGGGCGGTGCGCGGCCTGCTGCTGAACCAGGGCTCGGGCGCGTCCCGGCGCATGCCCGAGGCGCGCGCAGCCCTGGAGCGCGCCATCGAGATCAATCCCAACAACGCGTTGGCACACTTGTGGATCGCCACCCTGCTGTTCCCGGACTTCGAGGCCGTCGCCGCATCTTTGCAGCGAGCCTACGAGCTCGATCCCCTGTCGCCTGTGATCGTTTACCGGCAGGCCATGAATGCGCTGCAAAGCCAGGACATGGCGGTCTACAAGCGCTTCCAGGATGAGCTCGAGGAAATTGCGCCCGACTGGTTCATCACCTGGCAGTCGGCCGGGACCGCCGCCCAGCAGGAAGGCCGGATCGCCGCGGCCGTGCTGGCCTACGAGCGCGCCGTCGAGCTCAACCCCGAGTACCTTGGCGGCCTGTCCCAGCTTGGCTACTCGCTGGATATTCTTGGTTACGAGGCGCGCGCGGAGGAAATGTTCAAGCGCGCGCAAGCGGCGCAGGGCCCGGATGAAATGCGGATCAACATCGCGGCGATACGCGCGCGGCAGGCACTGCTCGAGGACGGCTTCACGGCTGCGGTGCCGATTTACCGAGAAGCGGTCGAATCGCTCGAGTCGCCGATTCCGGAGCGCATCGGCGAGCTCGCCATGCTGGAGGTCGGCGCCGGCGAGATCGAAGTCGCGGAGCGCAGGCTGCGAGAGATCCTGTTCAAAGAAGGCGACGACAGCGTGGGTGCAAGGACCCCGGAGAACATCATCCCGCAGATGGCTTTCTCAACCGCCTTGTGGAAACAGGGCGATCACGCCGCGGCCTCCCATCATGCCGACATCGTGAGGGACATCGCGCGTGAGCTCGAATCACAGGGCGTCAATCTGAACTTTATGCCTATCGTCATCGGCGCGCTTGAC
>CBDDRR010000087.1:0-7385 GCA_965233095.1 uncultured bacterium | reverse complement strand
GACCCTGGCGCTGCTCGACCAGGCCGAAATGCTGGCGCGCTCCGACCTGCCCCGCACCACAGCGGTCAATGCACTCGGCCAGGGGTGGCTCGCCGAGGAAGCGCTGGCCATCGCCGTTTACTGCTCACTGGTGGCCGAGTCTTTCACGGAGGGGGTCGTGCTGGCCGTCAACCATGACGGCGACTCGGATTCCACCGGCGCGATCACCGGCCACCTGCTCGGCGCCCGGCACGGCGCACACGCCATCCCGGCGGAATGGCTGGAAGCCCTGGAGCTCGGTGACGTCATCGCGGACGCCGCCGACCGGCTGGCCCAGGTGGCGGGCTCGGTGGGCTGAAACGCGCGCGCCCTGTGAAATTCTGCCGGACAGGCTAATCTTCAGGGGAGCAGTCTCCCCCCAAGGAACCTGCCATGGATGGTCCCATCACCACTGTCTTCGGCGGCACCGGCTTCCTGGGTGACCGCATCGCGCGGGCGCTGGTTGCCGCCGGCGGCCGGGTGCGCATCGCCGCCCGCCACCCGCGGCGACCCGACTGGGTGACCGGCGCGCACACGGTCGAACTACTGACTGCCGATATCCGCAACGAGACCAGCGTGACCCGCGCCGTGTTCGGCGCCGATGCCGTGGTGAACGCGGTCAGCTGCTACGTCGAGTCGCGCCGCCACGGCACTTTCGAATCCGTTCACATCCATGGTGCCGCGCGGCTGGCCCGTGCCGCCAAGGCCGCCCATGTGCAGCGTTTCGTACTGGTCTCCGGAATGGGCGTGGACCCGACTTCGCCCTCGCCGTACGTGCGTGCCCGGATGCGCGGCGAAGAGCTGACCCGCGCGGCCTTTCCCGGCGCGCTGGTCGCACGGCCCAGCGTGATTTTCGGCCCGGGCGACGCATTTCTCAGCGCGCTGGCACGCGCCACGAAGCTGCCCGTGGTGCCGCTGTTCGGCAGCGGCGATACGCGGCTCCAGCCGGTGCACGTGGATGACGTCGCGCTGGCCGTACTGCGGATGCTCAGCGGGGCCGGCGGCAAGCGCAAGGTATTCGAGCTCGGCGGCGCAGGCATCTACACCTACCGCGAAGTCATCGAACAGGTGCTGGCGGCGCTCGACCGCACGCGTGCGCTGATGCCGGTGCCCTTCGGCGTGTGGCGCCTGCTGGCCGCGCTGCTGAAGGTCCTGCCCAACCCGCCGCTGACGGCCGACCAGGTGATGCTGATGCAGCGGGACAACGTGGCGAGCCAGGCATTCGGCACTTTCGCCGATCTCGGCGTGCAGCCGCGGGCGCTGGCGGAGTGCCTGGCGGAGTGCCTCGGACCTCACCCTGCGTGAATCCGGCTTTTCCGCGGAAACGTATACTTCGGCTCAGACCGATAGTCCCCGTGGAGCGACGCCATGCAAGCCTTCCTCATTGACGCCTATGACCAGACCATCGAGCCCATCGAGATCGAGGCTTCGCTCGACGACATCCGCCGGGCCATCGGCCACGACACGATCGAGTCGGACGACGTCGGCGACGGCGACGACCGGCTGTTTTTCGACGAGGAATGCTTCATCCGCCAGCAACCGAAGCCGGGGCGGTTCCGCCTCGACAGCCTGCCGCCGGTCGCCGGCCGCGGGGTGGTGGTCGGCGGCGGCCCCGAGGCCGACAGCCTGCGCGCGCCGGAGATCATGCTGGACGAGCTGAAGGCGCGCGTGCAGTTCAGCTGACGGGAGCTGGCTCGACCTGAGCCAGATCTCAACCGAAAGTGAACTTGCCGTGTCCCGAAAGCTCGTCTTCCGGGATGCGGCGCCCGGTGGCCAGGGCCTTGCCGGCCTCCCACAGGAACTCGAGCCGCCGCGCCCCGGTACGGTCCCAGTACTCGGCCCGCTCGGGATCGATCTCGATCAGCACCAGGTGCGGATCGTCGGGGCCGTCGGGAAACCAGACCTTCCAGCCGGACTGCCAGAGCGTCCTGACCTGCTCGCGGTCATCGATGATGCGGGCCGTCCCGGAGATCGCCAGGTAGGCGCCGTCGCCCTGCATCACGACCGACACGCGCGGGTGCAGGGCCACCTCCGCCGCCTTGGCGGACCGGTCGCTGGTCGCGAAGCGCAGCATGGCGCCATCGCTGTCGGCGATCGCCATTGGCCGCGCATGCAGGCTCTCATCCTTCGCGACGCTGACCAGCATGGCGTGGTCGAATCCCTCCAGCAGGTCCTCGAAGCGCTCTATGTCGTGGTCATTCATGATCATCAGTGGTTCTGGTGCCAGTCCCTGGTGCCGCCCTCGTAGTCGTAGACTCGCTGGAACCCGGCGTCGTCTAGCTTCCGCGCCGCCTTCGGCGAGGCATCGCAGTCCTCGCTGGCGCAGTACACGACGATCTTGCGATCCTTGCCGCCGGAGACCTTCTCGACCTCCTCCACGAAGGACTCGTCCTCGTGGGGGATGTTGATCGAAGTGCGGATATGCGCCTTGCGGAACGCCTCCCTGGGCAGGACGTTGATGAGCACGAAGTCGTCCTTCTGCTGCTCGTTCATTTGTTCCAGTGTGGTTCTGCTGATGGGCTGCATGAACTGCCTCCCTTTTTTTCGCATGTACTTTTTCCGGCAACCAGCGGCGCGCAGAGTTCCATCGGCGTGAGCCGCGCTGCGCTGCAGCGCCTGCGCGCCCGTCAAGCCATCCTGAGCACGCCACACCGCAACCGCCGGAAAAATTTTCCATCGCGACGGAAAACTTTTCCGCCTGGCGGCACTGCGTCGGACCCCGCCAGGCGCCAACCCCTGTAATTCCAGGCGCCGCCGGCGTTGGCACGGCCATTGCAACCTGTTCTCCGAAGCCAACCGGGCGGCTCACTCCCCGACCGTGGTGTGCCGGCCCGCCTACAGGAGGAAGCCATGCTCAGCTGGGCACTTACATTTTTCATCATCGCGCTGATTGCAGGCGTGCTGGGCTTCGGCGGTATCGCCGGCGCCGCGGCCGGCATCGCGCAGATCCTGTTCTTCCTGTTCCTCGCCTTGCTGGTGGTGTCGCTGGTGGCGCACCTGCTGAGCCCGCGCTCCGGCCCGCCAGTGTGACGGAACAGATGAACGGCAGGATCAAGCAACCCCCAAAGGAGAGATCCCTATGAAGTACAAACGCAATCACTCGTATCGAATGCGTACTCTGCTG
This sequence comes from uncultured bacterium, assembly GCA_965233095.1. Lineage (GTDB taxonomy): Bacteria > Pseudomonadota > Gammaproteobacteria > Steroidobacterales > XN24 > XN24. The sequence goes on along the minus strand of CBDDRR010000087.1, from coordinate 4,243 downwards.
CCGTCGCTGGCGGCCGCAGCATTGCTGGCGCCGTTTTCTGCAGGCGCCTACGACGCCGGCAGCAAGGATGCCAGATCCAAGGAGTCCAGTGAGGTCCGCACGGAGCAGACGCTTACGGAAAAGGCGCGCGACGCGGCTAGCGACGTCCGCGTGCATGTCGCGCTGGAGAGCAGGTTCGCGCAGAGCGATGAGCTCAGCGCACTCGCGATCGACACCGACGTCAAGGACGGCGTGGTCCATCTCAAGGGCGAGGTGGACAGCGCGGCCAGGAAGGAAATGGCCACCGAGCTCGCCAGGTCCGTGGACGGCGTGAAGTCGGTGCGCAACGACCTGAAAGTCACTGGCGGCCAGCCCGGCATGCTCGATCGCATGCAGGACACCGCCGGCGACGCCGCGCTGACCGCGAGGGTCAAGACGCGCCTGCTGGCCAGCAACAACACCTCCGGGTTGGCCATCAACGTCTCGACCGACGATGACGTGGTCATTCTCGAAGGCGAGGTCGACAGCGAGACCGAGCGGGAACTGGCCGAGCTCATTGCCGCCAACACGCCCGGCGTGGCCGACGTGCGCAACCAGCTGAAGATCGACAACCGATAAGCGGACGACGCTGGTTCTCCGGGCAAGCCAACCCCCCCTGGCTTGCGACGGACGCCCCGGCGCATTGCGCTAGCGGGTCGAGTTGGGCAACTTACGCTCCAACCTGATCCGGGAACGCGATGTGCCGGGGCCTTTTTCTACCTACCTCATCGACGGCCACAACCTCCTCTACGCCTGTCGCCAGGCTTTCCTGGACCAGCTGGCCGACGGCCATCCGGGGACCGCAGCGCGCGCCGAGCTGGTGCGCCGGCTGGTCGCAGCCTGCCCCGTGCCAGGACCGGAGCTGTTCATCTACTTCGACGGCGCTGAACCCAACACCGAGTGCCCCGCGAATAACATCCGCGTGATCTATTCGGGCGGCGACGGCGACCAGCGGGCGGACCGGGCCATTCTCCACCACGTCAACGCGCACTTCGCCGGCGCCGGCGACGCGCAACTCGTCGTGGTCACGCGCGACATCAAGCTGGCACGCCGGGCCCGCAAGCGCGGCGCGGAAGTCATGGCGCCGGGGGAGTTCCTGCAGGCATGGAAACTGGACGGCGGGGACACAGGCGGATAGCGGCGGCAGCGCTGGTGCTGCTCGCCGTGCCGTGGTCCGCTCCGGCAGTAGCGGCGATCGATCTGGCCGAGAGTCCGGGCAATGGCGGCGCGCCCGCGTTGCGCATCGCCTACACGCCGCGCGTGTTCCACTTCACCAGCAACGACGACTATGTCGACTGGAACCACATTGTCGCCGTCGAGTTCATCACACCGGGATACACCTTCTGGGGCGCCGACCGCAGCCACTTCGGCCTGTCGGTGTTCGACAACTCCTACGGCCAGTTCTCGCAGTCGATCTACTTCGGTCTGGAGTGGGACTGGAAGCCCGCGCTGGGCGGCCGGTTGTTCTTCTCCGCCAGCCCCGGCCTTGTTCACGGCTACAAGAAGCCGTTCGAGAACCGCGTGCCGCTGAACAAGGCGCTCGGCGTCGGCGTCACCATCGTGCCGGCGATCGGCTGGGAGCGGGAGCGGCTGGGCTTCGCCTTGAGCCTGGTCGGCTCGGCGGTGGGGATTCGCGGCAGCTGGCGTTTCGGGGCGCTCGCCCCGTGAGCAGCTGGCCTGCCCGTATCCTGGCCATCGCGCTTGTCGTGGCACTCGGCCTTCTGCCAATCTCAGCCTTAACTGCCGGAGACACGGCGATGACCGAACCCCTGTTGCTCGACGACTTCCGCCGCGACGACGGCATCTCGGCGCTCGGCACGCGCTGGGAGGGCTTCACCGACCGCGTTATGGGCGGCCGCTCAGACATGCAGGTCGGTTACCGCGACACCGATGCAGGCCAGGTCCTGCACTTGCGCGGCCAGGTGCGCCTGGAGAATCGCGGCGGCTTCATCCAGGCCAGGCTGCCGCTCGATGCCGACGGCCGCAGCTTCGACGCCGGCGCCTGGCAGGGCATCCGCATCAAGGTCCGCGGCACACCGGGGCCGTATTACCTGCACCTGCGCACCCGCCAGACCTGGCAGCCCTGGCAGCACTTCCGCGCGCCGATCGAAGTCGGGCCCGAGTGGCGCGAACAGTTCGTGCCCTTCTCGGCCTTCGAAGGCCGGGCCACCTGGCGCAGCCTCGATCCCGCCGCGCTGAAGTCGATCGGCGTGGTCGCCTACGGCGAAGCGTTCGAGGCCGAAATCGAAGTCGCGCGGCTGGAACTCAACTAAAGCCGGGGTCAGCGATAGCGCTCGATCCACCAGCCCTTGAACTCGTGGAAGTCGACCGTGCCGTTGCCGTCCTCGTCGATGGCGTCGAAGCCCGCGTTCAGCTCCTCGTCCGGCGCGTGCGCCCCGAGAGCGGCCATCAGCAGCTTGAACTCGCCACGGTCGATCCGGCCGTTGCCGTCGCCGTCGTAGTGACTGAAGATTTGCATGAGTTCTTCGATGCCGATCATGTAGCGGGGCTCCTGGCTGAAAGTGTTGCCGACACTCAATGTATCCTCGACGCCGATGCGCCTCAAGCAGCACCTGCGGCCATATAAACCTTCCCGCCACCCGCGGCATCCAACCTTCGAGATGGAAATGAGCGCAGACCCGGCGTGCAGCAAAAGTCAGGCGGTCGGCTACGGTGTTCGAGCGAGACCGCCCGGTGGCGCCTGAACAACCGGCATCCGGCGGGGACGAGGCGCTCGTCGCCGCGGCGCGCGCCGGCAGCGTCCGGGCGTTCGAGACGCTCTATCGCCGCCACGCCGCGCGTGTGCACGCGTTGTGCTGGCGGATGACGGGCTCCCGGGCCACCGCCGAGGACTGTGTACAGGAGACGTTCGTGCAGGCATGGCAGAAGCTGGAGGGATTCGAGGGCCGCAGCGGGTTCACGACCTGGCTGCATCGCGTGGCCGTCAATGTCGCGCTGGGCTGGCAACGCGCCGAGTCACGCCGGCCTTCCGGGCACCTGCAGGCGCAGGCGCCGGACGATCCCGACCGCTGGGGCGCCGATCCGCTCGCCGTCGATGCGGGCCTCGACCTGGAACTCGAGCGGGCCGTCGCGAGACTGCCCGATGGCGCGCGCAACGTCGTCACCCTGCACCTCGTCCATGGTTACTCGCACGAGGAGACCGCGGCCATGCTGGGCATTGCGCCCGGGACCTCCAAGGCGCAATTGCATCGGGCCAGGCGACTGCTGCAGGAGGTCCTCGAATGACGCAAGACAAAGACCAGGCGAACGACGGGCGGCTGGACCAGCGGCTGCGCCGGCTGCACCCGGATCTCCCCCCGGCCCGCGACCTGTGGCCGTCGATCGAGGCACGCCTCGAGCGCCCGGCGCGGGTGACGCCGGCGCGGCCGGGCCGGCGGCGCGCCTGGCCGCTGCTTGCCATGGCCGCGTCAGTGGCAGTCGTCGGGGTGCTGGTCGTGAACCTGCTTCACCAGGACCCGCCGTTGCCGCCCGAGGCTGCGCAGCAGGCGACGCCAATGTCGCCGTTCGGGCCGGGCTACCAGCTCGGCGGTGAATACCAGGCGGCGCGCGCGGGACTGGTCGACGACCTCGAGCGGCGCCTCGCGACGCTGGATCCCGAGGCCCGCGCCGCGGTGCAGGAGAACCTTGAGACCATCCGCCGCGCCGTGGCCGAAATCAATGCCGCGCTCGGCGACGACCCCGCCAACGTGCTGCTCCAGAACCAGCTCCTGGCGACCTACCAGGACGAACTTTCGGTACTTGCCAATCTGCAGCGCGTCACTGGACGCCTGCCAAAGAGGAACGACATATGAACACACGTAACCTGCCCCTTGCGCTGCCCCTTGCGCTGCCCCTTGCGCTGCTCCTGCTCTTGGCCCTGGCCGCGCCGCCGGCCTTCGCCGAGCGAGCGATCCATGAGACCGCCGACGTGCATCCGCAGGGCGAGGTGGAGATCTCGAACGTGGCCGGCCGCATCGAGGTCGAGACCTGGGACCAGGACCGTGTCGAGGTGACCGGCACACTGGGCCGCGGCGCCGAGCGGCTGGAATTCACGAGCCAGGACCGTCACACGCTGATCAAGGTCGTGCACCCCTCGGGGGCGCGCAATGTCGGTCCGAGCGGGCTGTTCGTGCGCATGCCCGCGGCCAGCCGGCTGGCGTTGGGGAGCGCCCCGGCGGACCTCGTGGCGCGCGGCGTGCAGGGCGCGCAGCGCCTGCAATCGGTC
>CBDDRR010000086.1:0-8220 GCA_965233095.1 uncultured bacterium | reverse complement strand
CCTACGGGGGTGCCGGCGACATCGGCCGCAGCCTCGCAATGCTCAAGGGGGCCTGGACCAGCCTGTTCGACGGCTACGTGGCCGACACGGGCAACGCGGTAATCGACGACCTGCTGTCGCGCGGCGGCATGAGCAGCATGCTGACCACGGTCTGGCTGGTCATCTCGGCGCTGAGTTTTGGCGCGGTGCTGGAACATGCCGGTATGCTGCAAAGGATTATCCAGGGCGTGATCCGCGCAGCGAAAAGCACGGGCGCGCTCATCACGGCCGTACTGTGCACCTCGATCGGCACCAACATCGTCACCGGCGACCAGTACATCGCCATCGTCCTGCCGGGCAGGATGTTCCGCGCAGAGTTTCGCCGGCGTGGGCTCAAGGCGCGCAACCTGTCGCGCACCATTGAGGACGCCGGCACGCTGACCTCGCCGCTGATTCCCTGGAACACCTGCGGCGCCTACATGGCGACTACACTCGGCGTGGCCACGCTGGCCTACCTGCCCTGGTGTTTCCTGAATCTGGTCAACCCGTTCATCGCCGCGCTGCTGGGGTTCCGCGGTATCACCATCGACCGGATCCCGGCTGGCGAGGCGGCGCCGGAGATCGACAGCCACGTCCGCGCGTAATCGTAGCGGACCGGTGGGCTCAGCAGGCCTGGCTGCGCTCTGCCGACAGGCCGAGCGCCGGTTCCCAGTTCTCCACCCATTCGGCCTGCAGGCCGTTGGAAGGCGTGCTGCGGTAGTGCTTCGACTTGTTCATCGCGGCGAAGCGGCGCGCGAGCTCGTCGAGCGCATCCTCGGGGTCGAAACCGCGCTCCACCAACCAGCAGCCGATGACCATGCCGGTCCGGCCGACGCCGTCGCTGCAGTGAACGTAGACGCGATCTCCGGCATCGATGGCGGACTTGATGGCGCGCAGGATGTACGCAATATCATCCGGGTAATCCGGCACCGCATCCTCCGGCAGGGGGCGCCAGAGGTACTCGCTGGTCATGCCGCGGTCACGGCAGATCTTGCGCAGCTGGTCCTGGTAGGCATGAACGCCGTCGCCAGGCTTGCTCAGGTCGATGAAAACCCGGATGCCCGCGTCCAGGAGACCGACGATGCGTCGGCGGACGACGCTCTCGTCCCAGTGCCCGGGATGCTCGCCCGCAAGCAACCGGCCCGGTTCGACCCAGTAGCTTTCGCTGATTGGTTTGAAGTCCGTCATCACGCCCCCTCTGTCGGCGAAAAGACTAGCAGCGCGTCGCCATCGCCGACGTGACGGGGTTCTCGTTCAAGGGATTATGTCCAGCAACGAAGAAGCGTCAGGCCTCCGCCGCACCGGGCGCGGTCAGCCAGTCCAGCCGCGGCCGCGGCGCGCCCGGCTCGCGCAGCGTATCGCCCAACTCCTCAAGCAAAAGGCGCAGCTCCTGTTCGAGCCCGAACGGCGGCGCGGCGATGACCATGCCGCTGCCGTTGAGGCCCGCCGGGTTATCGTCGGGACGAACCGCGAGTTCCGCGCGCAGCAGCGGACCCAGGCCGCCGGCCGACAGCGCCCGGTAGAAGGGCCGCAACGTGCGGCGATCCTTGATGGGGTACCACGCCGCCAGCACGCCGACGTTCCAGCGGCGCCTCGCAAGCGCAAGCCCGGCCGCGACCCGGCGGAAATCATCCGGCGCCTCGTAGGGCGGGTCCACCAGCAGCAGGCCACGGCGCGGTGTCGGGGGGAGCAGCGCACCCAGCGCTTCCCAGCCGTCGCGACAGTGGACCGCGACGCGCGCATCGTGGCGAAACAGTCGCTGCAGCGCCTCGCTTTCCGCCGGCACTGCTTCGACCAGTACCAGGCGGTCCTCGTCGCCGAGCAGCCCGGCGGCCAGCAACGGCGAGCCCGGGTAGGCGCGCAGCGCAGTGTCGTTCTCGGGCAGCGCGGCCACCAGCCGGAGATAGGCCGCCAGCGCGGGACTGCGTGGCACGGCGTCGGCCAGCCGCAGGATGCCGCTGTCGGCTTCCCGTGAGCGGCGCGCTTCCGGGGCGTCGAGGCGATACAGGCCGGCCCCCGAGTGGCTCTCGACGTAGCACAGCGGCTTGGGACGTGCCTGCATGCGCAGCAGCACGGCGGCCGTGACGGCATGCTTCAGGACATCGGCGAAGTTCCCGGCATGGTAGGCGTGCCGGTAGTTCATTGCTCTGAGATTCGAATCCGGTGCACGTAGATCCGCAGCGGGTCCGCCGGCTCGCCCAGGTAGAGACCTATCCGCCGGATGCGGGTCATGTCGATGCTCCGGCCGGAAGGCGCCGTCGACAATGCATCGAGCGGAAGGAAAAAGTCGTTAGCGCCCGGCACGACGCGCAGCGCGTAGTCGACGCGCTCCTCTGCCGGCAGCAACCGGGAGCTGTCCTCCAGCCGCAGGATCACCCGCACCGGCCGCGGCGCCGTGGAATAGACGTTGATCAGCATGACCGACATGCCGCTCCAGTCCTTGAAGGGCTCGCGCACCGTCACTCCCCCGCCCGGGGTGCCGTCGAACAGCAACAGCGCGACGCGTCGGCCTGCGCGCCGCGACCATTGCTCCGGGCCCTTGCCAACGAAAAGCTCTGCGCCCTGCACGTCGATGAACGGCTCCTGCCACAGGCTGGCGAGATCCACTATCACCGGGAAGGCACCGGCCCGGCCGGCGTAGGAAACCGACACCGGCACTAGCGGATGCAGGGCAGCGAGTACGCACAAGGCACCGACGATGCCGACGGAGCGGCGCGGCCAGCCTCTCAGCCAGCTGTGTTCGCGCTTCAGGCCACGATCCAGCCCGGCGCTGAGCGCGAGGAAGCCCAGGGCGCCGACGAGGTTACGAATCCAGCGCTCTGGCATCGCGGGATCGGGATCGGCCAACAGCTCATAGCCGAACACCATTGCGAGCACCGCGACGATAGCCACCGCATAATAAAGCGATCGCTTGCGAATCCAGCGTCGTCCCACCAGCGCCGTCAATTCCAGGATGACGAGCGCTGCGAAACCCAGGTAAAACACCTCCCGCAGGTCGCGCAGCGTGAGTTCGAGCAGGCTGCGGGGCTTCTCCAGGCCGAGCGCTGCGAGCAGGAACAGGACGGCGGCGCCGTACAACACGACGAGGCGCGCGCCCGGCCCCTTGCGGGTCCCGGCAACCGGCACCCGGTCAGGCACGCGATCTGGGTTTGTTTCGCTCAACGGTTGCTATCTCCGGGTGTCGCCGGCCGGCAACTGCGGCCTACCCTAATCCGCCGGAAGCACATCGGCAATCCTCGCCGCGGGATCATGCTCCAGCCATATGCGGCCGAAGTACAGCTCGAAAGGCTCGCCCGGCCGCCGGCTGAACAGGACGAACTGGCTGATGTCCGCGAGATCGAGCGTGCGGTCGCGCGGCCCGCTGGCGATGGTGGCGAGCGGCACGGTGAAATCGTTCAAGCCGGGCGTGACGATGAAGCTGCCGTTGAAACGATCGCTGTGCGGCCGGTCACGGCGGGTGTCGTCCACCCTCAGCACGATCTCCACCGGTGCTTCCATGTCGGACCAGACCTGGAACCTGAGCGCATCGTAGCCTGTCCAGTCCGGATAGGGTTCCCGCACCGTGAACCCCGGCCAGGGCGCATCAAGAAAAGTCAGCCGCGCCACCTTCGTCCCGGCCTGCTCTTCCCAGTCGGCGGGCGCGCGCACAACGGCGAGCTCGGAGCGGCCCACGCTCAGGAACGGTTTCTGCCACCGCTGAGTGAGGTCCGCCACCACAGGAAACACCGCGGCTCGCTGGCTGTAGCTCCAGGCAACGCTCAACAGCGGCAGGGAAGCCAGCCCGAGCACCAGCACCGCGCCGATGAGCACCATGCGCGCCGCCAGCGGCCCGTCGCGACCCAGGCTTTGCCATAGCCCGGGACGCAGAGCGGCGGCGATCGCCAGGAAGCCCAGCGAGCCGGTCAGGTTGTTCAGCGCGTCGCCCACGCTCGCGTTGCGGCCTGGCTGCAGCACCTGCGCAGCCTCTGCGGCAAGGCTGAGCACCGCGGTCGCCAGCAAGGCCAGCAGGAACACCGTGCTGTCGGGCGCCTCGGTGCCATGCAACACCCGGAATACGCGCAGCATGAGCAGGGCGGTGATGCCGAACAGCGGCACGTGGCCAAGCTCGAACAGCGTGCGCCAGCCGAAGCTGTCGCTCGGCGGCCGTCCCAGCACGAGGAACAGCATCAGCAGGACAATGCCCAGCGTGGGCAGCGCCAGCTGCGGCCAGCGCTCCTTCATGTTCCTACCGGCCGCGCCGCGGCATGGCTCCTGTCCACCCATGGCACGATTCTGCCTGCTATCGCATCATGGCGGCCAGCAGAATTCCCCATTGACCCTCGCCGCCAAATGGCGCGAGATTGGCGCACCCCGTGAAACCCGCAGGCGAACCTTGAGCCCACACCCCTTCCTGGATATCCGCATGCTGCCGCAGCCGGACGACGTCACCTGCGGCCCGACCTGCCTGCAGGCGGTGTACCGCCATCTCGGCCAACGGCTGGACCTGCGGCAAATCATCTCTGAGGTGCGCGGCCTGCCGGACGGCGGAACGCTGGCCGTTTACCTCGGCAACCATGCGCTGAAGCGTGGCCTGAAGGCGCGACTGTACAGCTATCACCTGAAGATTTTCGATCCCTCGTGGCGCGGCATGGCGGCGACCGAACTGGCCGCCAAGCTGGAGGCGCAGCTGGCGTTCAAGCAAGGCAAAAAGTTTGACGCGGCGAGCCGCGCCTATATCCGCTTCCTCGAACTTGGCGGCGAGATCGCACTCGACGACCTGACGCCCAAGTTGCTCGACGTCCCCTTCAACGCCGGACTGCCGATCCTCACCGGCCTGAGCGCAACCTATCTCTATGACAGCCGCCGCGAGTACACGAATCGCCACAACCGCGCCGTCTACGACGACCTGCGCGGCGAGCCGACCGGCCACTTCGTGGTCCTCTGCGGGCGCGAACGCGGCAAGGTGCGCGTCGCCGATCCGTTCATCGGCAATCCGCTGGCCGAGGACAGTCATTACTACGACGTCAGGGTCAACCGCCTGATCCGCGCCATCCTGCTGGGCGTGATGACCTATGATGCCAACCTGCTGGTCATCTCGGATGGAGACCTGCCGTGAGACGCCTGATCGTAGTGGACGACCCCAAGGCATGGACGCTCGGAGGACATGACGGCGACGTGGTGTCGGTGAGCGACTATCTCGCGCCGGCCGAGCCCTGGCCATCGCGCGGCGTGCGTGTGTTCAACCTGGCGCGCTCCTACGGTTACCAGACCCGCGGCTACTACGTGTCGCTGCTGGCCGAAGCGCGCGGCCACCGGGTGATGCCCGACGTGCGCACGATCCAGGACCTCAACGCACCCGGTTTTGTGCGCTTCATGCCCACCGACGTCGAGGAACTGATCCAGAAAAGCCTGTCGCGACTGAAGTCCGACGACTTCGTGCTGTCGATCTACTTCGGCGAGAACATGGCGGCGCAGCACCAGGCGCTGGCGCGGGCGATTTTCCGCCTTTTCCCGGTGCCCTTCCTGCGCGCCAAGTTCGGTCGCGGCCAGAAATGGAGCATCCGCGGCCTGCGCGCGCTGCCGATGGACGAAATTCCGGAGCAGCACCTCGAGTTCATGCACGACGCCGCGCGACGTTACTTCAGCCGCAAGCGCTACCAGCCCGAGCGCAGCGATCGCTCGCGCTACGACCTGGCGATTCTCGTCAATCCCGAGGAGAAGGAGCCGCCCTCCGACCGGCAGGCCCTGAACCGCTTCGTGCAGGCCGCGCGCCGGCAGGGTTTCGGCGTGGAGTTCATCGGCCGGGACGACTACCCGCGCCTCGCAGAGTTTGACGCCCTGTTCATCCGCGAGACCACCGCGGTCAATCATCACACCTACCGTTTCTCGCGCCGCGCGCAGGCGGAAGGCCTGGCTGTAATCGACGACCCCGACTCGATCCTGCGCTGCGCCAACAAGGTGTACCTCGCCGAGGTGCTCAAGGGCGCCAAGATCCCGATCCCGCGCACCGAGATCATCCAGCGCGGCCAGCGTCGCCAGGCGCTCGCCCGCCTCGGCTTGCCCTGCGTGCTGAAGATCCCCGACTCCTCCTTCTCACAGGGCGTCGCCAAGGCGAGCACGGAGGCGGAGTACCTTGAACTGACCGACCGGATGCTGGACGCCTCCGACCTGGTCATCGGGCAGGAGTACGCGCCCACCGACTTCGACTGGCGGGTGGGCGTGCTCGAGGGCGAGCCGTTATATGTCTGCAAGTACTTCATGGCGCGCGGCCACTGGCAGATCTACAACTGGGCCAGCCGCAAGCGCGGCGATGTATGGGGACGCTATGAGTCCCTCGCGGTGGCGGACGCGCCGCCGGCGATCGTGCAGGCCGCGGTCAAGGCCGCCAAGCTGATGGGCGATGGCCTCTACGGTGTCGACCTGAAGGAGATCGACGGCCGGCCGGTGGTCATCGAGATCAATGACAACCCGAGCATCGAGGCAGGCGTGGAGGACGAGGTGCTGGGCCAGGGGCTCTACGACGCGATCATCGCGTCCCTGCGCCGCAGGGTGGAGGCGCGACGGGAGGGCGAGCGCAAGTGACCGGCCCCCGTGTGCTTGGGCTTTTCGAAGCCTTCGGCATTGAACTGGAGTACATGATCGTCGACCGCGATACGTTTGCAGTGCGGCCGATCGCCGACCAGCTGCTGCGCGCCGCCGACGGTGGCGCCGACTGGGTCGAGGACGTGGAGCGCGGCGCCATCGCCTGGTCGAACGAGATCGTAGCCCACCTGGTCGAGCTGAAGACCAACGGCCCGGCGGAGCAGCTGGCAGGACTGGACCGCACCTTTCACGCCGATGTCATGGCGGCAAACACGCTGCTGGCCGCACACAACGCCATGCTGCTCGGCGGCGGCGCCCATCCGCTGATGGATCCCGCCACGGAGACGCGTATCTGGCCGCACGGCGGCAACGAGATCTATGCCGCCTACGACCGGATCTTCGGCTGCCGCGGCCACGGCTGGTCGAACCTGCAGAGCGTCCACCTCAACCTGCCGTTCGCCGACGACGAGCAGTTCGGCCGCCTGCATGCGGCCATCCGCCTGGTGCTGCCGATCATCCCTGCGCTCGCCGCGAGCTCGCCGTTCCTCGACGGCAGGTTCACCGGCTATCTCGACGCCAGGCTGGAAACCTACCGCCACAACCAGGCGCGAATCCCCTCCCTCACCGGCAAGGTGATCCCGGAACGGATGTTCTCGCGCGCCGAGTACGACGAGCTGTTCGGCCGCATCGCCGCCGACATTGCTCCGCATGACCCGGACCAGCTGCTGAACCCGCTGTTCCTGAATTCGCGCGGCGCCATCGCACGCTTCGACCGCAGCGCCATCGAGATCCGCACCATCGACATCCAGGAATGCCCGGCCGCCGACCTCGGCGTGGTGAGCGCAGTGGTCGCGCTGCTGCGCCGACTGGTCGCCGAGCAGGATGTCCCGTATCGCGTGCAGCAGGACTGGCCCGAGGACCTGCTGGCGCAGGTGCTGCTCGACGTGGTGCGCGACGGCGACCAGGCGCGGGTCCTCGACGGCGACTACCTGCGCATGCTCGGCCTGCGTGGGCGCGGCATGACTGCGGGCGCCGCCTGGCGCGATATCTGCGAAGCGGCGCACAAGGAATTTGATGCGTCGGCGCACGCCGCGCTGGCGCGCATCCTGGACGAAGGCCCGCTCGCGCGCCGCCTGCTGCGCGTCCTCGGCAGCTCCCCCGGTCGCGCGGGGCTGGCCGGGGCCTGCGGCGAGCTGGCGCAATGCCTGGCCGACAACCGCCAGTTTCCCTGATCATGAAACCGGCGGGGGCCGAGCGCTGGCTGTTCAGTTGCGAGCACGGCGGGCGCGAGGTGCCGGCCGAATACCGGGACCTGTTCCACGGAGCGGCGGCAGTGCTTGACTCGCATCGCGGCTGGGACGCGGGTGCGCTCACGGTGTTCCGGGCGATCTCACCGGCGCTGGCTGACGCGGCCTTTGCCGCCACGACTACGCGGCTGCTGATCGACCTGAACCGTTCGCTGCATCACCCGCGCGTGTTCTCCGAGTTCACCCGGCCAATGCCGCGGGCAGAGCGCAACGATATCGCGGACCGCTGGTGGCGTCCCTGGCGCGAGGCCGTCGCCGGAACCGTGGCCGACTGGCTGGACGGCGGCAGGCTCGTCCAGCACATCTCGGTGCACAGCTTCACGCCGGTGCTGCA
>CBDDRR010000085.1:0-2645 GCA_965233095.1 uncultured bacterium | reverse complement strand
ACTGGGCCGAGATGCTGCTGCGCATGTACCTGCGCTGGATCGAAGCGCATGGCTTCGAGGCGGAGATCATCGAGGCCTCCGCGGGCGAGGTGGCCGGCATCAAGAGCGCCACGGTGCTCGTCACGGGTCCCTATGCCTACGGCTGGCTGCGTACCGAGACCGGCATCCACCGCCTGGTGCGCAAGTCGCCGTTCGATTCCGGCAACCGCCGCCACACCAGCTTTGCGGGCGTGTTCGTCTCGCCCGAGGTGGACGACGAGGTCGATATCGAGATCAACCCGGCCGACCTGCGCATCGACGTCTACCGCGCCAGCGGCGCCGGCGGCCAGCACGTCAACCGCACCGAGTCCGCAGTGCGCATCACGCACAACCCGACCGGCACCGTCGTGCAGTGCCAGAATGACCGCAGCCAGCACAAGAACAAGGCCACGGCCATGAAGCAGCTCAAGGCCAAGCTGTACGAGCTCGAGATGCAGGAGCGCCGCGCCAAGGCCCAGGCCGTCGAGGACACCAAGTCCGACATCGCCTGGGGCCACCAGATTCGCAGCTACGTGCTCGACCAGTCCCGCATCAAGGACCTGCGCACCGGCGTGGAGGTCGGCAATACGCAAGCCGTGCTGAACGGCGACCTTGACCAGTTCATCGAGGCCAGCCTGAAGCAGGGTCTCTAGCCCGAGACGGGGAATCACAATGTCCGAACAGCCAGAAAACGCCCTGATCGCGGAGCGCCGCCGCAAGCTGGAGACGCAGCGCCAGGCGGGCGAGGCGTACGCCAACGACTTCCGTCGCAACGCGCTGGCCGAGGAGCTACATCTCGCTTACGGCGAAATGGACGGCGAGGCGCTGGAGCGCCAGGGCGTGCGTGTGGCGGTGGCCGGCCGCATGATGGCCAAGCGCGTCATGGGCAAGGCGAGCTTTGCCCGGCTCGATGACATGAGCGGGGCGATCCAGCTGTTCATGCAGCGGGACAGCCTGCCGGAGGGCGTTTACGCGGCCTTCAAGGGATGGGACCTGGGCGACCTCGTCGGCGCTGAAGGCACCCTGTTCAGGACGAAAACCGGCGAGCTGTCCGTCAAGGTCGAGACGGCGCGCCTGTTGTCCAAGTGCCTGCGCCCGCTGCCGGAGAAGTACCACGGCCTGGCCGACACCGAGACCCGCTATCGCCAGCGCTACCTCGATCTCATCATGAACGCTGACAGCCGCGCGGTGTTCCGGCTGCGCTCGCAGATGGTCAGCTTCATGCGCAGCTATCTCGACTCGCGCGGATTTCTCGAGGTCGAGACGCCGATGATGCAGCAGATCCCGGGTGGTGCGAACGCACGGCCGTTCATCACGCACCACAATGCGCTGGGCATCGACATGTACCTGCGGGTTGCGCCCGAGCTCTACCTCAAGCGGCTGGTCGTCGGCGGCTTCGAGCGCGTCTACGAGATCAACCGCAATTTCCGCAACGAGGGCTTGTCCACGCGGCACAATCCCGAGTTCACCATGCTCGAGCTCTACCAGGCCTACGTGGACCAGGCGGCGATGATGGACATTGCCGAGGACCTGCTGCGCATGATGGCGATTGCCTTGACCGGCGGTACGCGCCTCGCGTGGCAGGAAGCAGAGCTCGACCTGGCGCCCGCATTCCGCCGGGTCGCGCTGGAGGAATTGGTGCTCGAGGCCAACCCCTCGCTCGACCCGCTGCGCGCGCGCGATGCCGATTACCTGCGCGAGTTCGCCGCCGGGCTGGAGATGCACGTCGAGGCGGGCTGGGGCGCCGGCAAGCTGCTGCTCGAGCTGTTCGAGAAGACCGTCGAACCCAGCCTGCAGCAGCCGACCTTCGTCACCGGCTATCCGCTCGAAGTCTCGCCGTTGGCGCGCTGTCGCGACGCCGACCCCTTCCTCACCGACCGCTTCGAGCTGTTCATCTGCGGCCGCGAACTGGCCAACGGCTTCTCCGAGCCCAACGACCCGGAGGAGCAGGCGCGGCGTTTCCGCGCCCAGGTCGAACAGAAGACGGCCGGTGACGAGGAGGCGATGTTCTACGACGCCGATTACGTGCGCGCGCTCGAGTACGGCATGCCGCCGGCCGGCGGGCTGGGGATCGGCGTGGACCGGCTGGTGATGCTGTTCGCGGACCAGCCGTCGATTCGCGATGTGCTGCTGTTCCCGCAGATGCGTCCCGAGGACGCCTAAAACCGGGGTCAGAGACAGGTTTCAGACTTCCCGCGGGCGCGCACGGCCTTCGGTACCGGCTGCCCGCGGGCGCGCGGCGCCATAGGTCGGCCTGCGCTCGGACAAGGAAAAACTCGCTCGGCCGGCCTATGACACCCCGCACCCGCTGCGACCGCGACAGCTGCTACGCTCCGCCTCCGCGGCAACGCTGAGCATTACCACGGCCGCAAGCCATCCCGACAACCCTCACGCCCGCAATCCATCGTCGCGGCTGACGGCTGCAGGGCTTCGCCGGTTCGATGGGCCGATGCCGGCCGGCTGCCAGGCGACCTCGCCAAGGAGCGGAACGGTCGGCCAGCCGCCGGGCAACTTAGCCGAGCCATGCGACGGTCGGCGCCTCGCTTGCCCACTCCGCAGCGGGGGTGGGACGGCATGAGCGCGCTGAGGGAGCTAAAGATTTCGCCGAGCGAAGCGCGCTCATGACG
>CBDDRR010000084.1:0-4827 GCA_965233095.1 uncultured bacterium | reverse complement strand
CGACGAGTTCTACGACCGCCGTGTGAAACTCATCCTGTCCGCGGCCGTGCCGCTGGAGTCGCTGTACAAGGGACAACGCCTCTGCTTCGAGTTCAAGCGCACCACCAGCCGGCTCGAGGAGATGCATTCGACGGCCTACCTGGCGGCGCCGCACCTGCCCTGAGCCGCGGCGCGCACGCCGGCGCCGTTTAAGCCCGGTTTAAGGCGGCACGCTTATCGTGCGGCCATGTCAAGGCGCATGCCCCCGATCTCTCCCGCGCTGCTGACCCTGCTGGTCAGCGTGGTGCTCGTGCTGCTGCACAACGGCCAGTTCTGGAGCACTTTGCTGGACGCCGTGCCGACGCGCAGCGCAACCGACCTGCTGTTCATCGCGTCCTTCGGCGTGCTGCTGGTGCTTATCCTCAACCTGCTTCTCCAGGTCCTGCCCACGCGGCGGTTCCTCAAGCCGGTACTGGTCCTGTTGCTGCTGGTCGCCGCCGGAGTCTCCCACTTCGCCAGCGCATACGGCACGATCATCGACCGCCACATGGTCGCCAGCCTGCTCCAGACCGACCTCCGCGAAGCACGCGACCTGCTTGGCTTGCCGATGCTGGCACGCATGCTGCTGCTTGGGCTGCTGCCGGCCCTGCTCGTCTGGAGCGTACCGCTGGCGAAGCGCTCCTGTCGTCGCGCCGCGGCGGTTCGCGGCGGCGTCGTGGCGTCGAGCGGTGTGCTGCTGGCGCTCCTGCTGTGGCCCTCGTACCAGGACTATGCGTTCTTCCTCAGGGAGCACCGGGAACTAGGCCAGATGGTGAATCCGGTCACCGCGTTGATCGCCGCTGCGAAGTTCAGCATGGACGAGCCGCTCGCAGCCGGCCCGGTGCAGAGAGTCGGAGGGGACGTTGCGCGCCTGGTGCCGGTCGGCCGCAATGAGCGGCCGACCGTCATCGTGCTGGTGCTTGGCGAGACGGCACGCGCTGCGAGCTTCTCGCTCAATGGCTACGCCCAGCCCACCAATCCGGAGCTGTCGCTGTTGCCGGTGATCAGCTTCGACAATGTCAATTCCTGCGGCACGTCGACCGCGGAATCGGTGCCCTGCATGTTTTCGCACCTGGGACGCGCCGAATACTCAGCGCGGGCGGCACGTGGGGCGGAAAACCTGCTGGACATCCTGCAACGGGCAGGGCTCGAGGTCGCCTGGATCGAGAACAATGCAGGGTGCAAGGGTGTCTGCGAACGTGTTCCCACGGTGCGGACTTCGCACGGCACGGACCCGGCGTTGTGCCCGGATGGCGAGTGTCGCGACGAAGTCATGCTCGAACCGCTGCAACGGATTATCCGGAACGCAAGCGCCGACACGGTGGTCGTGATGCACATGAACGGCAGCCATGGGCCCGCGTATTTCAAGCGCTATCCGGACAGCTTCCGCAAATTCACTCCCACCTGCGAGACCAGCGAGATTCGCTCCTGCTCAAGCGAGTCGATCAGGAACACCTACGACAACACCATTGTCTACACCGACCACGTTCTCGCCACCGTCATTGCCGCGCTCGAAGCGGAATCGAAGAGGCTGGACACGGCCATGCTGTATGTCTCCGATCACGGCGAGTCCCTGGGCGAAGCATCGACCTGGCTGCATGGCCTGCCCTATCGCATCGCACCGGATGTGCAGAAGCATGTTCCGATGATCTTGTGGGCCTCCGGAGGCTACAGGGCTCGGCAAGGCCTGGACCTTGATTGCCTGCAAGCCTCCAGCGAGGCGCCGATCACCCACGACCACCTGTTTCACTCGATGCTCGGACTGTCGAACGTACGCACCAACCTGTATTCGGCAGAGCTGGATGTCGCAGCGCGCTGCCGCGGCGTCCGCCCTGGCTCGGCACTCGTTCAGGCAAGTCGACGTATCAGCGACACAACGTGATATCCCGCCCAGGCCGCTGCCGGCCAAAGCAGCAGGGACGTGACGACGTACAGGCCGGCAGTGCCATGGTGGCCAAGCTGCAGCAGCGTGATGGTTTCGAGACTGAACATCGAAAAGGTCGTGTACCCGCCGCACAGCCCGGTCATGACGAACAGCCGCAGGCGCAGGCCGTGGCTGCGGCGCCCCCCCGGGGCGATCAACGCCGCGTAGCAGCCGATCAGCAGCGATCCGCTGACGTTGACCCACATTGTCCCCCAGGGAAAGCCGGCGCCCGGCGGCGCTTGCAACATGTCGGACAGCCACCAGCGCGCCAATCCGCCGATGGCGCTGCCCAGCCCGACCGCGACGTACAGGGAGAGCCGCGAAGGCCGATGCGGCCCGGTCACGCCGCAGTTCCGGCAAGCAAGGCCCCCGCGAGCAGGCCGGCCGCAGCGGCAGCCAGGCAGCCGCCGAAGGAGGCGATGACGTTGCCCAGCACCGGCCGCCATCTGCGCTCATGCGCGAGCGCCAGGGTCTGCAGGCTGAAGGAGGAGACGGTGGTATAGCTGCCGAGGAATCCGAGCCCGACAAGCTGCCACGCGACACCATGCGGCGCGATCACATCTTCGGCACCGCCCTGCACCATCCCGACGACAAACCCGAGCGCCAGTGCGCCGCTCAGGTTGACCAACAGCGTACCCCACGGAAATCGCTCGCCGAGCCACCTGGCCGACGCCTCACTGACCGCGAAGCGGGCCATGCCGCCGAAGGCTGCGCCCACGAAAACCAGCAAGCCGTCAGGCATCAGTTCGCGGCTGCTCCGGCACTACAGTGGAGAACAGCCCGAGCCCGATGTATTTCTGGCATATGAACTCGGCGTAGCGCGGCGAATGGAAACGACCCGCAGAGAAGACACGGCCGCCGCGGAGCGTCTTCTCTTCCCTGCCCGGCAGCAGCGTGCGCACGGCTTCAACCTGGCGATCGCTCTGCGGCACGATCAGGACCTCGTGCATCGGCAGGTCGAGTTCCTCGCCGGCGATGTACTTGTGCAACATGCCGTCAATCTCTTCCAGCCCCACGGATTCCTGCAGTGTCACGCGGGCGTCCGACTCAGCCAGTACCTGCAGCACGTCGCGCAGCTGTCCGGCCTGCTGCGCAGGTGGGTGGAGCCCGAGATACTCGTTCACACTGCGGCGCAGCGTGACCAGGTCCGGCGCCCGCCCACCGCCATCGCTCACGGGAGCGGGCAGCCGCCACTCTTGTGCGAACTGCGCGATCATCGCCGCCTCGCGCTCATCGACGTGGCCGTCCACTGAGGCGAGCTGGTGCAGGATTCGCAGGATCTGCTCGGCGCCTCTCGGTTGCACCAGCTGCTTGATGAGGTCGCCGGATTCCTTGCGCTCGAGCTTCAAGGCGCGCAGGAACAGCTGCCTGAAGCTGCGACCGCGAAGCTCCGCAACCCACAGCCCGCTGCCGATGAGGATGAACATGACGGCGGTAACGATGCTGATGCTCGTCTTCGCGGCGCCGGCGACACTGTGATCGATCAGCAGGAACAGGAACAGGAACGGAATCTCATTGAACAATCCAAGCAGCGCGGCCCCGAGCGAGACACTCTCGGTCACTTCCCGCAGCATGCGGCGCTTCCACAGCTTGTTGATGATCAGGTAGTTGCTGACCAGCGCGATCACGATGCCAATCGCCACCAGGAATTCGATCAGGCCGAGAAAAGCTGTCACCGGCACGCCCCCACGCAACCCTGTGCGCAACTTACGCGCGAGGGCCTGTATCCACAAGGCCCTCGAGTCGCGCCTCCAGCCAGGCGCGCCAGCGCTCGAATCGCTTCTCGAGCGCTGGGTTCGAGCGGGGTCGATACCGCCTGGGGTGATGAGTATCCGGTGCCGGCATGCCGCCCAGCAGCCATGCAACGCCGTGTGCAGTGGCCTCGATGGCTGCGGGCTGCTGCACGCCGAGGCCGCTCAGGTCGGCCAGTCGCTGGCACATGCCGTCGATGCGCGACATACCGCCACTGACCGAGATGAAATCCGCGTCGGCCTCGCTGACATCGCTGGCTGCGCGCAAGGCCTCGATGTTCACCGCAAGCAAGAACACGATGCTCTCCAGCACCGCTGCGGTTTCCGCTCCGAGGCTTGCCGGCTCGCTGAACTCGATCGGGCAGTCGGCGATCCAGTACGGCGCGCCGAGCCCGCCGACGCCATTGAGGAACAACGGCGGCGCATCGATCTCTGCCAACCAGCGATCGGCCTCTTCGACCAGCGATTCGAGTGGCACAGCGCGCTCCTCAGCCAGCCATTCGAGCGCCGCGCCCGCACCGTTGACCGTTCCCTCCAGCACGCCCACCGTCGAAGTCTCGTCTTCCCAGGCCACGCTGCGCAGCAGGCCGGGCGCGCCGGCCGGGGTGCCGCTGAACACGCGTTGCACGAATGCACCCGTGCCGATGTTGACAAACAGGCAGTCGGACGCCGGCGCGCCACGCGCGAACAGCGCCGCGGGTTGATCGCCGGTCAGGACGGTGAGCGGCATGGAACAGCCGGGCGCCTCGAGCGTCCCGAATGGGTGGCGGCTGGGCACGCAACGCGGCAGGCAACGCTCCGGGACGCCGCAGGCGGCCAGCATAGGCCGCGACCAGTCGCGGCTGCGCAGGTCCCACAGCAGGGTGCGCGCGGCATTGGCGGGATCGATGAGACAGGGCCGCTCCACCAGCAGGCGGTGCAGTACGAAGCTCACCAGCGGTCCACAACAGAGCCGGTCCGCGGCGAGCGCCTGTTGCACTTCCGGGAGGTGCTCCAGGCACCACCGCAGCTTGCTGGCCCCATAGTGCGCCGAAGCCACCAGTCCGGTGATCTCCCGCAGGCGGTCCGGGTCAAAATGTTGCGCCGCCAGCCAGCCGGCGTTGCGGCGGTCCTGCCAGGACAGCACGGGCGACA